>JBOFCS010000086.1:0-4566 GCA_051646185.1 Mycobacteriaceae bacterium
GTGGCAAATCATGAAGCCAAAGTTGTAGCACATAACCTCTTGCAAGACTGGCAAGATACCGCTTCGATGCACCACAGTGATCACCGTTTTGTTCCTGCTGCAGTATTCACCCATCCTCAGATAGCCTCAGTTGGTTTAACTGAAAATCAAGCTCGTGCAAAGGGTTACGATTTTTCACTAAAAATTCAAAAATATGGTGATGTCGCTTACGGCTGGGCGATGGAAGACAGTACCGGAATGTGCAAGATACTAGCTGAGCGTGGAACTGGCAAAATCCTTGGTGCACATATTCTTGGCCCTCAAGCTTCGACAGTTATTCAGCCACTTATCCAAGCAATGAGCTTTGGGCTAACCGCGATGGACATGGCTAAAGGGCAATATTGGATTCATCCTGGACTGCCGGAGTTAGTCGAAAACGCCCTTCTTGGGTTAAACATTTAACCACTACCAGGGGCTGGTACGCAGTACAATTTCGGTGGCCAAAGAAGCTGCCGCTTCTTTGGGCACAGATGTCAGTCCGTTAAGCTCGAGAATTCGAAAATCGGCGTAAACATGGCGGCCACTATCATAGGCTGCCCGGCGACCCGCTTCGCTCGCCAACACCATAGTGGTATTCACTTCAACGGCAGGACAGCCTGGTATTTGAATTTCTCCGCTAACATCTGGAACGCCTGGATGCCCACTTCCAACAACAACTAAGCTAGTAAAGCGCCCGAAGGTAGTTGCCGCCAACTCCCAGGCCAACTGAGCGCCTTCATTGTTCCCCACGAGATGAACCCACGGTAATGATAATTCATCCAAGATGGCAATAACCTCTACAGTGGTTAGCCCGACAGAATTGTCTACACAAAACGTTCTCAAATCCGAAGTATGTAACCGTTCGCAGACTTCGGTAAAAATTTCGGCACCTTCCCCTACCCCTGGGAGTAACAAAACCGCAAGACCTTTGTTTGGACCGCCTATGCGAAGAAGAACTTCGCGTCCTGAAATCACCAGCGTCTTTGCTTCCATAGGCTAAAACGCTACGCCATTGTCATTCATGACTCACCAAAGACAGTCAAAAAAGCATTGGAGCATTCGTCTACTCCTGCATCATCCCAATCCGGACAGCACCGTTGGCAAATCACCAGAAGGGCCTTGTTTAATGATCTTTTTTAGCTGCTGAACATCAAGATTCTCCTCAATAAGATCAGCGAGTAAATCTAATTGTTGTTCACGGATCTTACTCACCGAAGTAACTGGTGAAACCGTGAATCCGCGTCTTCGAGCAAGTTCTGCCACTTGACTCAGCCAAACGCGCCGGAACTCATCATTATGCAATAGCCCATGCCAATGCGTGCCAAAAACCGAACCCCGCACACTACCTTCCCCAACCCCGTTTTCATCGCGAATAAAAGCTATTTCATTGTTTCGCACAACTCGACCATGATGAATCCGATACCCGGCGATAACGCCCCCCCGATAATGCCCTGTTACCTGAGCAAGGATTTTCTCAGGTTCGAAAACAATATCCGTATCAAAAATTCCTAGCCCAGCAACATCTGCACCCTCGGCCTCTACGTTATCGATAATTCTGCGGCACAACATTTGATACCCACCGCACACCCCAAGTATCGGCCCTCCCTGTTCTGCGCGCCGAACAAGCGTTTCTGCTAAACCTTTGGCACGCAACCACTGCAAATCACTAACCGTAGCCTTACTTCCAGGCAGTACCACAAGATCTGCATCAACGAGGCGGGAAGGATCACTGACCCACTGCACAACCACACCAGGCTCAGCTGCCAATGCTTCAATATCTGTAGCATTGGACACCCGGGGAAGCCGAATAGCCGCTACCCGCAACCACTGTGAACCAAGTGCAGGTTGTGGCCTACCTACCGGAGTATCTACCGCCGACCCTAAAGAATCCTCAGCATCGATCCATAAATCATCATTAAAAGGCAATACTCCTAATGTTTTTCGTCCGGTTAAAGAATAAAGTTGCGTCAGCCCAGGTTCCAACAACGAAGCATCACCACGGAATTTATTGACAATGAAACCGGAAATAAGCTGCTGATCTTGCTTATCGAGCACCGCGAGAGTGCCAAAAAGATGGGCAAGTACCCCACCCCTAT
The DNA here is from genome assembly GCA_051646185.1 of Mycobacteriaceae bacterium. GTDB lineage: Bacteria > Actinomycetota > Actinomycetes > Mycobacteriales > Mycobacteriaceae > JBOFCS01. The sequence goes on from JBOFCS010000086.1 coordinate 2,115, forward strand.
CAATATCTCCCACAATAAGGGTAGGAAGTTGGGCACCAACGGCTAAACCCATATTTGCAATATCATTATCCCGAAGGTTAATTTCCGCCGGAGAACCTGCTCCCTCGCAAATGACTACATCAAAATCATTACGTAAATTTGAAAGTTCCTCAAATACAATAGATTTTAACTTAACTTTATGGGTAAAATAATTCTTTGCGGTAACCATACCAACCGCAGCCCCACGAATCACAAGCTGTGAAGATCGGTCACTGCCGGGCTTCAACAGCACTGGGTTAAAGCGCACGCTTGGCGCTAGTCCACAGGCCTGAGCCTGCAAAGCCTGAGCCCGACCAATCTCCCCCCCATCTAATGTGACAACGGAATTATTAGACATATTTTGTGCTTTAAACGGTGCCACTCGAATGCCCTGGCGGGCTAATAACCGGCAAATACCAGCCACTACTACACTTTTACCGGCATCAGAAGTAGTCCCGGCAATAAGTATTGCACCGGATAATGCTGAGGTACCTGTCATTTCATCCTCATGGCAGAGTAAGAATTTCTGCTCCCGAATCAGTAACCACAATGGTATGTTCACACTGGGCCGTCCACTGACGATCCTTTGTGGCTACTGTCCAGGTATCGTCCCAGATCTCGTAATCCACACTACCGAGATTGATCATTGGCTCGATAGTAAACACCATTCCGGGCTCAATAATGGTATCAATATTGGGCTGGTCGTAATGCAAAATTACGAGACCATTATGAAAAGTTGTACCGATACCATGTCCAGTAAAATCACGAACAACGTTATAGCCAAAGCGATGTGCATAAGATTCGATGACCCTGCCGATCACATTAAGCTCACGCCCTGGTTTCACAGCTTTAATAGCCCGCATTGTTGCCTCGTTAGTACGTTCCACCAATAGACGATGCTCCTGGGAAACATCACCAGCCAAAAAAGTGGCATTGGTATCTCCATGCACTCCACCGATGTACGCAGTGACATCAATATTGACAATGTCGCCGTCTTGGATCACCGTTGAATCCGGGATTCCATGACAAATAATTTCATTTAAGGAAGTACAACAAGACTTAGGGAAACCCTTATACCCCAGAGTTGACGGATAGGCACCATGGTCAATCATGTAATCATGGGCAATCTTGTCTAGGGCATCTGTTGTTACCCCCGGAGCAACCGCCTTGCCGGCCTCTACTAGAGCCTGGGCGGCTATTTTACTCGCCAGCCGCATCGCTTCAATAGTTTCCGGAGTCTGAACCCACGGTTCATTACCCTCGTTAACACGGGCTTTCCAGGCGTATTCTGGACGTTCTATGGTGCTGGGTACCGTACGAGTTGGAGAAATTATTCCTGAAGTAAGCGCAGCCCGTTTCGACATTACCCCAGCTTAGCTAGCCAGGCTAGCTCTGGTACAGCCGGTCTGTGGGTCAATGCTACGCCACCTGGATTCAGTAGCCTGCAGGTAATCCTGCAAAAAAATCGCGAGTTACGGCTACCGCATTGTCCGAACTACCACCAAGTACCACTAACGTTGCAAAAGCAATATCGCCTCGATACCCCACAAACCAGGCATGCGAACCTTCTTCCACCTCAGCTTCACCCGTCTTGCCGTATACCTCCCCTTGATCAGCAATTCGGCTAGCCGTGCCACTGGTTACCACTTCACGCATCATGGTACGTAACCCATCTACCATCGACCGGGTAATGCTCGGATGCTCTCCGGAAACTTGAGTTTGAGCCCCTTTAATTAATCGGGGAATCGGGGAAACACCTTGTGCCACAGTTGCTGCAGCCATCGCCATACCAAATGGACTGACCACAACTCTTCCTTGCCCAAATCCGTCCTCAGTGCGCTGCACTAAATCTTCAGCAGGGGGTACGGACCCAGATTCTGTAGGAAGGCCATCAACAACGTAATCCGGACCAATGCCAAATTGTGCAGCAGAAACTGTTAACGCATCGGCACGCATCTGGCTGGCAAGCCAGGCAAATGAAGTATTACAGGAGCGAGCAAATGCGGTGCTCATAGGAACAGTTCCGACCGAAAATTCATTGTAGTTAGGGATAGATCGTTCTCCGATTTCAATCCGACCAGGGCACCCAACGAGGGTCTCAGGTTGTGCGAGATCTGAAGAAATTGCGGCCCCAGCGGTAATAATTTTAAAAGTAGAACCCGGTGGATATAAACCAGTAGAAGCCACTGGACCAAACTTATCTGCGGCAGGATTCTGTGCAACGGCAAGCACTTCACCAGTCGAAGGTTTCAGTACCACCATCATGGACTGTTCCCTACGCGCATTCACCGCGTTCTGCGCTGCCACTTGCACGGGACGATCCAAACTAATTGATACCGAAGCAGCTGGTTGAGGAGCTATCTCGGTTAATACATCAACATCAACACCATTTTGATTGACAGTAACTACCCGCCACCCTGCCATCCCATCAACC
>JBOFCS010000092.1:0-8379 GCA_051646185.1 Mycobacteriaceae bacterium
GTTACCGCCATAGTGCGCTCAAAGGTACCGATGTAGCGGTGGTGCTCGCTGTTGAATTCTCGGTGAACCCTTCCGGGTTGAGTTCGCCTATTCGCTATGGTGAGCTCGCTAAAGCGTTAGATGCTACTGAGGGGCAAAGATTTCCGGCAGAAATGGTACGTCAAAAAGTTTTAGAGTTGCGTGCCAGTAAGGCAATGTTGCTTAATCAGGATGACCATGATTCGTGGAGTGTTGGATCATTTTTTACCAATCCTATTGTCTCTCAAGGACAATTGGCAGACATTGAAAATAAGATCATAAACCTTCTTGGTCCGCAGGTGCAGATGCCACAGTTCCCTGCTGGTTCAGCGGTGAAACTTTCCGCCGGATGGTTGATTGAAAAGGCTGGATTCAGTAAAGGTTTCCCTGGGGAGCATTCCACCGTCCGACTATCGACCAAACATACTCTGGCCCTGACTCACCGAGGTAATGGAACTACGGCAGAACTTTTGGACCTAGCCCGTAAGGTGCAGCATGGGGTGCAGGAAAGTTTTGGAGTAACTCTTACTCCAGAGCCAATTTTGGTTGGCTGCGTAGTGTAGTTAAGTTCGGTGTGCGCGGGTTGCGGAGGCTTGATCGCGTGGTTTGAGGATTATCTGGTCTAGGTTGACATGCGCCGGGCGGCTTGCCACGAATCCGATCACTTCGGCGACATCGTGAGCAGTTAGGGGCGTCAAACCTTCGTAGACTTTATGTGCTCGATTTTCGTCCCCAGCGAATCGGACCAAGGAAAACTCAGTTTCGACCATTCCCGGCGCAATTTCTGTTAGCCGCACCGGTTGCCCCAGCAATTCGCCACGTAAAGTTCGATGAAGTACCGCCTGAGCATGTTTAGCCGAGGTGTAGCCAGCACCGTTGTCGTAGGCTTCAAAAGCGGCTATCGATGTTATCGAGACAATGAGGCCATCGCCGGATTCAATGAGTTTCGGGATCAGAGCTTTGGTAATCCGCAGGGTACCAAGAACATTGGTTTCCCACATCCAGCGCCAATCATCCAAGTCTGCTTCGGCTACGCTAGTAAGCCCTTTGGCACCACCAGCATTATTGATAAGGACATCTACTGTGGTGAGCACTGAAGTGAAGGCCGCAACTGAGTCTTCATCAGTCACGTCAAGTTCCAGAGCGGTACCACCAATCTCTTCGGCTATGCGGTTAAGGCGGTCTAGCCTTCGCGCACCGAGGACAACGTGAAAGCCTTGAGCGGCAAGAGTGCGGGCGGTAGCTTCACCGATACCTGAACTGGCTCCAGTGACAACGGCAACAGGTTTGTGGAGGTTGTCCATGGTATTTCCAATCGGTGGGTGAGAGATTTTGTATCTCTGATTCTATAGAACAGCAGATTTGCCCCCCAAATTAACTGATTTTCACCACGGGAAGTACTTTTGCCTACTGTAGAGACCATGGCAAAAGTTAAGCAGGTGCTCAGCATTGATGGGACAGAGATTGTTTATCAGGTTGCAGGGTCTGCAACGGCTCGACCGCTAGTGCTGATCCATGGCTGGTCACAGTCCTCGCGTTGCTGGGATTCGATCTTGCCGTTACTGCACGACCACTTCTTGACAATTGCAGTCGATTTGCGTGGGCATGGTTACTCCGAAGCACCGGAGAATGGCTATGACATTTCTGAAAACTGGGCTGATGATGTTCATGCAGTACTTACCGCTGAAGGTATTAGCGCAGATGCAATTTTGCTGGGATGGTCTTATGGCGGTTTAGTGATTTGTGACTACCTTGCTAAATACCAGGAGAGTGCCGTGTCAGCAGTTGTGTTGGTAGGAGCGATCACCAGCATTGGTAAGGGTAAGAGAGGGGGCCACGTTGGTCCGGTAATGACTGCTGCAATCCCATCGGCAATGTCAGAAAATCCGCTGGAGGCGATTGCTGCGCTTGAAAGCTTTAGTCAGGGATTTATCCCCTCTGATGCGGGTAAGGGTCGGATACGGCAAGCGTTTTTGGGGACGAGTCTAGCCACTGCACCTCATGTTAGAGCTGCGCTTTTTGCTCGTAGTGTGGACTATGATGAGCTTTTATCGACGCTTGAGGTCCCAGTGCTGTTGGTGCACGGTACCAGTGACCAGATTGTTGATGTAGCGAGCGCCCAGCATGCAGCCACGTTGCTGCCGCAGGTAAGGAGTTCATACTGGAAAGGTGGTGCTCATGCACCCTTTCTTGAAGATGAAGTCCGTTTTGTGGAGGAGCTGATCGGGTTTGTCCATGCAGAGCTGGCAGACTGGGAAGGTGATTCCAGTGTCAGGTGACCTAGTAATGCCCGATATGAGCATTAAGCGGGTAGCGGTTCTTTCAGTACACACTTCGCCTCTTGCACAGCCCGGGATAGGTGATGCCGGGGGTATGAATGTCTATGTGTACCAATCAGCCCTAGAGCTTGCTAGACGGGGCGTGGAAGTGGAAATTTTCACTAGAGCCACTTCGTCAACAGTGCCAGCTGTAGTTGAGGCTGCTCCTGGAGTTTTAGTGAGAAATGTTGTTGCGGGGCCTTTTGAAGGGCTTGATAAAGCAGATTTGCCTACTCAGCTGTGTGCGATCGCTGCGGGGGTACTTAGGGAAGAAGCAACTCACGAACCGGGGTACTACGATGTCATTCATTCGCACTATTGGTTATCTGGGCAAGTGGGATGGCTTGCTCGTGACAGGTGGGCAGTGCCTTTGGTACATACTGCGCATACTCTAGCTGCGGTAAAGAATGCTTCTTTAGCTCAGGGCGACACGCCTGAACCAGCTGTTCGTCAAATAGGTGAGCAGCAAGTGGTTGATGAAGCCGATAGATTAATCGCAAATACTAAAGAGGAACTAGAGCAACTAGTTTCAATACACAATGCTGACCCAGGGCGTATCGATGTGGTGGCACCGGGTGCAGATTTATCGCTCTACAATCCAGGGGATCAAACCTTGGCTCGGGCAAATCTTAAACTCAATCCTCAGGAGTTTATTGTCACTTTTGTTGGCCGTATTCAGCCCCTTAAAGCACCAGATATTTTATTAAAGGCCGCTGCACAATTAATTACCCTGCAGCCGGAGCTGCCGCTACGGGTGCTTGTGGTGGGTGGCCCTTCCGGCAGTGGTCTAGAACGCCCGCAGGCGCTAATGGAACTAGCTCAGTCGCTAGGCATTTCAGAACAAGTTACGTTTTTGCCGCCGCAACCAGCACAAGTTTTAGTGGATGTCTATCGGGCATCGGATATTGTGGTAGTGCCGAGCTATTCGGAATCATTTGGTCTAGTTGCTATTGAAGCTCAGGCTTGCGGGATTCCGGTGATTGCCGCTGAAGTGGGTGGCTTAGGGGTTGCGGTACGCAATGAGTTGACTGGTTTGCTGGTGCCTTCGCACCGTATTGAGCAGTGGGCCAATGCCATAGATCTGCTAGTTCACAATAATGAAAAAAGGTCATTGATGCAGCATGAAGCACCAGTGCATGCTGCACGGTTTTCCTGGGAAAATACTGCGGAGGGGTTGCTGACTTCTTATCGTAGTGCTCAGCTCAATTACCATAGCCTGGCTCAAGGTGGAACAAAAGATCTACTCTCCAGAGAGTTTGTTCGTCGTCGAGAAGACTCAAGATTAGTGTCAAGAAGAACTTTGGGAGTGCGAACATGAGTACGTATGACGTTATTGAACAAGCACTTACTGAGCGAGAGATTGCTTTTAGTGTCAAGTCTGCGGGCCCGGGGTCGGCTAACTGTTTTGTGGTGGAACTTCCGGGTGAGCGGAAATTGAAAACAACTACCCTCCTGACTATTACAGATCAGGGAGTTCGAATCGAAGCCTTTGTTTGCAGGAAGGTGGATGAGAATTTTGAGGGGGTGTATAAGTTTCTGCTCCGACGTAATAGACGTTTGTATGCAGTGCACTACACTCTCGATAAAGTGGGAGATATCTATCTGGTGGGTTATTTGCCAGAGCATGCAGTAACAGCGGAAGAGCTGGATCGGGTGCTTGGGCAAGTTCTTGAAGCAGCTGATGCAGATTTTAATACTTTACTTGAATTGGGCTTCCTCACGTCAATCAAACGAGAGTGGGCATGGCGAGTTTCTCGCGGTGAGTCCTTGGCGAACTTGCAGCCATTTGCTCATTTGATCAACTGAGACGGTTTTCGTTGCTTTGGTTGGAAGATCGGGCAATAAACTGCAACCGCGTATAGCGAATAAGTTTTTTGAATAAACTTATTCGCTATACCAGGGTTTAAATTTTCATTTTGTGTATATTTTTAGAAAAATAGATATTTTGTAAAAATTATTTCAGCATAATGACCTATTTACATCCAGTTTTTTACAAATTTAGCGGTATTATGCTGGCGTCAATTGTTAGGATGACTGAAATATGTTTACAAATAGTCAGAAATAAATTTTTGGATTCATATATGCATTTTTTAGCTTAGATTAATCGACCACTAGTTTGGCAAATATTTTAAAGTATTGTGGATTGTGAGTTTATCTGCCAGATTTTAGGAGTATCCTTAGTGCTTTCTTGAGTTACTTGAATAAAGGGACAAACTGAGCAGTGAGAAATGTAGTTGTGCATCTTGTTCGGCATGGAGAAGTGCATAATCCTGATAACGTGATTTACGGACGACTTCCAGGATTTGGGTTATCCGCCAGAGGGGTACAACAGGCCCTCGAAGTAGCCGAGTATTTGGCGCAGCAGGATATTGCTGTTGTAGTCAGTTCACCTTTACAGCGTGCAGTTGAAACGGCACAGCCGCTTGCTCAGCGATTGAATTTGCCACTGAGTTATGACAAAAATCTTATCGAGTGGTCGAGCCGCTTTGAAGGTAGGTCACTCAAAAATGGCAGGTTGAAGCTTGGTGCGCGTGAGTTGTGGCATATGCGGAATCCGCGGCAGCCATCCTGGGGCGAGCGGTATGACAATCTTGTGACTCGAATGGCTCTGGCTATCGATAAGGCAAAGGATCAAGCTGGTTCAGGTGAAGTGGTTTGCTTCAGCCATGAGCTACCCATCAGTGTTCTGAGAAAGTCCGTGCAGGGTGAAAAACTGTGGGGGCGCTCTAACGATCGTGGTGTTGCTCATGCTTCGGTAACAACTTTTTTATTCTCCGATAATCGCACGTCCCAAGTCGATTACTGGTCGCCGACCTTAAGTGCTAATTAAATATCATGGCCAATTATTTATTCACATAATTGGACAATCGATCAGTAATAGAAATCTTGGATATTTATGTAATAAATAATTTTTTAAACAGTTACAGTTGATCTCAGGAAATTTTTAGCACACCAGTACTAGACTCAGTGGTATGTAGAAAATGGAAGGTTAAACGAGACTATTATGCCCATCCAGTAACAGTTATGCACCGAATAAAGACATGTGAGTGATGAATAATTCAAAGTTGGTTAGTTCCTCTTAAAAGATGAGGGTGATTTCAGCGGACCGGATAGATAAAACTTGCCTTAACGTCAAAATGTGGGGAGTTAGCGTGGAAAACATCAGCATGGATATGTCTACGGAAAATAAGCAAACGAAAATTGAGTCAGAGGCTCGAGTATTTCCACTCTCGGCAGCCCAGAGAGGAATTTGGTACGCAAGCGCACTGGGTACAGATACCTCGGCAACTATTGCGCAGTACGTTGATGTGCCCGGTATGCTGGATGTAAATCTTTTGTCTTTAGCCGGGATTGCTGCTGCCGCCGAACTTGGTTCAGGTTTTCTCCATTTACGCGAAGTAGACGGAGAACCAATGCAATACGTTGATTCTACGGTGTCTGATGGAGTTTCTTACTTAGACTTCCGTTGTGCTGAGGATCCAGTGGGTGCGGCCCAGGCATGGATGAAGGCTGATAGCAGTAAATCAAGAAATTTGTATCAAGAACGACTGCTTGCCGCGTACGTTCTTCAGATCGCAGATAACCGTTGCTTTTGGTACAGCAGAGCTGATCATGTGGCGCTGGATGGTTACGGGGCAATGACGTTGATGAGGCGTACTGCGGAACTTTACACTGAAGCTGTTGAGGGGTTGACTGCTTCGGAGAGCAAAGCCGCGCATCTCTATGATATTTATCAAGAAGAAGAACAGTACCGATTGTCTACTCGTTTTGAGCGCGACCGCGAGTACTGGATGGGTAAAGTTGTTGACTTACCTGAGCCCATCAGCTTGGCGGGGCGTTCGTTGCCAACGTCAAGTCCTGCGTCATTGGCCATCTCTGAGATGCCAAAGGAAGTCGCTGAAAGCCTTGATGAGGCAGTGCAACAGCATTCTAGTGCCGCACCGGCAGTGATCGCTGCTTTTGCTAGTTTCCTCTGTGCGATGACAGGACAGCGAGACGTAGTGCTCTCGCTGCCGGTAAGTGCGCGAACTACTGCTATGTTGCGACATAGCGCCGGAATGGTTGCCAATGTTGTTCCGTTACGCATCAAGGTCAGTCCTGGAAAAACTGCAGCAGATCTGGTCCGCGATGTGCAAATAGAAATTGCGGGTGCACTTCGTCGCCAACGATTCCGTCATGAAGATATTAGGCGGTTAGCAGGTGCCACCGCTGGAGAACGCGGCTGGTTTGGTCCCTCGGTTAATATAATGATGTTTCATCCAGAGATTCGACTAGGCAGTTATATTGGCACATTCCAGCTGCTCTCGACAGGCCCGATTGATGACCTAGCATTAAACTTGTATCCAGCAGTGGCTGGGGGTCAAACGCGCATAGATTTTGAAGCAAATCCCAATCTGTATCAGCCTGAAACTTTGCAACGGCACCAGAAAAGATTCATCGAGTACTTAGGAAAATTCCTCAAGGCAACCAAAGAGTTTGGTGTACAAGCATCTGTTGATGCTATTGACGTCATGTTTGCCGACGAACGTATGTTAGTAGTTCAAACTTGGAATGATACCCAACGTCGTGTACCCCTCCATGGGGAATCTTTGACACTACCGGATTTATTTGCAGTGCAAGTTAATTCCACTCCAAATGCCTTTGCGGTCGAGTTTGCTTCCGAAACAATAACTTTCATTAGCTTTGATCAAAGAACAAACCAACTAGCTCGGTCCCTAGTGGCATACGGTGTTGGCCCAGATATCCATGTAGGCATAGCAATTGAACGTTCGTTAGAACTTTTGGTAGCAATTTATGCTGTATTAAAAGCAGGGGGAGTTTACGTACCGATCGATCCTCATCACCCGGCAACGAGGATTGAAAATATTCTTGAAACAGCTTCACCTGAATTAGTTCTTACCATTTCAAAAAACAGAGAATGTTTACAAGGTCAACGCTTTCCAGTGTTGGTGATTGACACGATGGACTTAGCAGAATTTTCCACTGAACAGCTAACAAATTCAGATAGAATAGCAAACCTATATCCGCAATCGGGTGCCTATACTCTGTTCACCTCTGGCTCGACTGGCAGGCCTAAAGGGGTCACCATTACCCATGAAGCAATTGTGAACCGCCTTGCCTGGATGCAAGATAGCTATCCGATTAATGCTTCAGATGTTGTCTTGCAGAAGACACCGACGACCTTTGATGTTTCGATATGGGAATTATTCTGGCCATTGCAGGTTGGTGCACTTTTAGTCATTGCCGAACCAGAAGGGCATCGAGATCCACAGTATCTGGCAAGAATTATTCACGAGCGCAAAGTTACGGTTATTCATTTTGTGCCATCGATGTTGGCAGCATTTTGTTCGGAAGATGTTTCCGCGCAATGCTCCTCATTGAGGTATATTTTCTCTTCAGGTGAGGCTCTACCTATTTCGGTTGCCGCAGCTGCTCTGAATACTTTCTCTGCTCAGATTCACAATTTGTATGGACCCACTGAAGCTGCGGTTGATGTTACTGCATACTCAGTTAAGTCCATTGATAAACAAGATATTTCCATTGGAAGTCCTATTTGGAATACCAAAACATATGTTCTTGATTCGCGGCTTAACCCCGTTCCTGTTGGGGCCAGGGGAGAGCTCTATTTGGCAGGGATTCAGCTTGCCAGAGGGTACACCCAAGCTTCAGCATTAACTGCAGATCGATTCATAGCGGATCCATTTAGCGCAACTGGTTCTCGGATGTATCGGACCGGTGATCTGGTTGAGTGGTTAGAAGACGGCAATCTCAGATATTTAGGAAGAATTGACTTTCAAGTAAAACTTCGTGGTTTGAGAATAGAGCTTGGTGAGATTGAATCTGCACTTTTAGCTGAAGATTCTGTAGATCAAGCGGTGGCAGTAGTTCGTTCCGATGATGGTAATGAACAGTTAGTCGCATATGTTATTCCCGCTGGGGAGAGCATTGACTCCGCGGAATTAAGGCGGGTCCTCATCCAGCAATTGCCGGCATATATGGTGCCGCAGAGCATTGAGTTTTTAACTGAATTTCCTTTGAGTAT
>JBOFCS010000106.1:0-24761 GCA_051646185.1 Mycobacteriaceae bacterium
ACCCAGGGTGTGGGTAACTCCTGACCCGCAGGCTGTGTGCTTGTAGCGGGAGGATGTGTTTCCCGCAGAAGGCTTATCCGCCCGAGTTCTGTAGCAATGTGATCGCAGTGCCCTAACGACATTTCAGGATTACCGAGTAGTGTTTGCAGCGCTGGATTTCGATTGATGGTCGCCGGGGCGCTGGCAGAAAGTTGACCACCAAGGCTACAACATGTGGCTTAAACACCCTGTTTCACAGCGCGATTGGTATGATACGCGGCTGATCAATGCTGCCTTTGATAGTTTTGCCCGATGACCTGGAGTTGCGCCTCGGAGAACCGGGGGCAGGTTGTGCAACCTACAGAAGATCCACACGGTGCACACCAAGATCCGTGGACGTAACCAACAGCCCGGACTGCCGGTGTACGATGACTCGGTAGAATACGAGTTTCACAGCAGTACAAGGGATACGGTACGTCTTACTGGAGCATCTCTTGCACGACAGCGCTTGGGGGAACAACGCAGCTATGGAATCGTTCTTCCCCCTGACACAAAAGAACATCCCGAATCGGCACCGTTAGGACAGTCAAAAAGCAACTCAGGGTAGTCTTCGCGCAGTGGACTAGTAGGACTATCATCGGCGGCGCCTACAACTCGCCCTCAGCACACTCACCCCATCAAAGTTGAGACAATCAACGAGGCCGCAATCGTTGCCCAAAAAAGTTGACCGAACCGAGTCGGCGACATTAGGGGCAGGCTCGACTTAGTTATTTTATGTATAAATATTTAGTATACAATAAAATTAAGTTACCCAGACATTGAAGCACTACTGTCTGATACTAAAATTTTTGGTGTGCAACAAATTCCAGTATCACAGTGATTTTCTTATCAACCGAATTAACTAACACTATGCAGTATCGATTAAGTAAAATAAACATCGTGCATGCTCAAAATCGATAATATGAGAATTTTACACTAGTGACACCAGCTATATCTTGTCATCAGAGTTAACGTGATCGCCAAAATGTACCAGCTAATTAAGCCGAGGCCCCGCATACTAAAGTTTCAACTTAATAGCGCTTTGGCGATATGCGTAACCTGAATCTCGTTACTACCGGCATAGATCATCAATGACTTGGCATCCCGCGCCAACTGTTCCACACGATACTCAGCCATATACCCGTTGCCACCGAAAAGCTGAACAGCTTCCATTGCAACATCTGTAGCTGCTTCGGAAGCATAGAGTTTCATTGATGATGCCTCTGCAAGGGTCGGAATCTTTCCAGATTTAAGCTTCTCTACTGTTTGAAAAACCATATTTTGCACATTCATTCGTGCGACTTCCATTTTTGCTAACTTAAGTTGAATGAGCTGAAACTTTCCGATTTCCTGCCCCCATAATTTACGATTTTTAGAGTACTCAATACAAAGACGGTGGCACTCATTAATGATGCCAAGTGCTAGCACCGCAACACCAGCCCGCTCAGCAATAAAGTTGGCACGGGCACTCTCCCTGCCATCTCCGCTACCATGCTCTTCCGTTTCACCTAGGAGCCTATCTTTACCCAGTCTGACATTATCAAAAAACAATTCACCTGTAGGTGAAGACATCATTCCCATTTTTTTGAATGGCTTCCCCTGAACTAGACCTTCCATTCCCGAATCTAAAACAAAAGTAAGAACTTTTCGATCACGCTTATCTCCACCCGTGCCTTCATCAAGCTTTGCATACACCACCAAAGTATCAGCAAAAGGACCGTTAGAAATAAAGGTTTTTTGGCCATTGAGAATATAATCATCACCATCACGCTTAACGTAGGTTTTCATTCCACCAAATGCATCAGATCCTGAATCAGGCTCCGTGATAGCCCATCCTGCAAATTTTTTCAGCGTAAGAAGATCTGTAAGCCAGCGTTCTTTCTGAGCTAATGTCCCCCTAGACATTATTGTACCTGCACCAAGACCTAAACTTGTACCAAGGGTGGCAACCACACCCAGGCTTACTCCAGACAGCTCGCTAACAAGCATAAGCCCCATCGATATCTGCGCAGATAAATCGCTGGAAAATTTCTTCTCCTTATTAGGGTCAGAACTTTGGTCTGAACCTTTTTCAGACTTTTTCCGTTCTTTATTAAGTATTTTTTCAGCCATTTCAGATGCCATAACATCTAGGCCAAAATCAGCAAACAGCTTACGCAGCAAATCATAAGGCAGCATTTCGCCGCTTTCAAGCGCATCAACATTAGGTCGAATTTCTCGATTAATGAACTCTTGCAGGCTATCACGTATTAGCAGATCCGTTTTTGACCACTCAATCATATTATTCCTTATATTATTTGTTAGGTAAAAGTTCAGCAATAGTGCTAATCGACCAAGCACCTTCAGTTTCAACCGTGTAACAATCAGACCAACCATTGAGCTCTGAAATCGCTCCACCTTGAACTGCAAAAACCTTTCCAGTTAACGGGCAATCTTCGGTTGCAAGATAAGCAACCAGAGGCGATATATTTGCAGGGCTGAAAGCATCAAATTCCCCTTCGGCAACTTCGGCACCCAGTATCGCACCCATCCCTGGGGTAGCTAAAGTAAGTCGAGTTCTAGCAATAGGAGCAATTGCGTTAACCCGAACTCCATATCGTTCAAGTTCATCAGCAGCAACAAGAGTAAGTGCCGCTATACCTGCTTTTGCTGCACCATAGTTTGCTTGTCCGGCATTGGGCATCGTAACTCCGGAAGCTGACGCAGTATTGATGACCGCGGCTTTTGGCTGATTACCTGCTTTAGATTGATCTTTCCAATATGCAGCTGCATGATGGAGAACGGCTGCATGGCCTTTAAGGTGGACCTCAACTACTTTATCCCACTCAGACTCTTGCATTGAAGCGATAAATGAATCCCGAAGAATTCCAGCATTATTAATAACTACATCAAGTGAACCAAAACTGCTGACCGCCTGATTAATTAAAGCTTCAGCACCTGCCCAAGTAGAAATATTATCTGTATTAGCAACTGCAGTTCCACCAGCTTGAATAATTTCATTAACAACATCTTGTGCTGGTCCGCTATCTATACCATCACCAGAATTACTTCCACCTAAATCATTAACGAGGACTGAGGCACCTTCTTGAGCGAAAAGCAGTGCATGCTCACGCCCAATACCCCTACCCGCACCGGTGATGACAACAACTCGACCTTGCAATGCTCCCACAACATCTCCTAAAGAATAAAGTTATCCAAGTTATATTCTGAACATAAAGAAATACTTAAACTAAGCGCTAATTTCCGCAAGGCCATCAGTAATAACAAAATCCTCACCACGTGAGGTCTCAAATGAATACGATGTCATACCGGGTTCAAACTTTGTTCTATATATTCTTGTTTCGATATCATCATTGGGAATGACCATCTTTGAAAAGCGCACCGCTAGACGCTTAAGGCGTCTGACATCCGAATCTCCAACTTCAGTCAGTAATGCCCATGAAGCAAAAGCCATCGTACAAAGTCCATGCGCAATAATTCCAGGTAAACCGGATTCTTTAGCAAATTCTTCATCCAAATGAATAGGCATAGGATCGCCTGCGGCTGGCCCGTATCGAAATGTCTGGTCTGCATCTATGTGCTGCACTAAACTTGCTGTTGGCTTCTGACTGCGCAATTCCTTGGCAAAGCTATGCTCCGGACTTAACTCTCCGACCGTCTTACCAACATTAAAACCACGAACAAAGCAAGTTACATATTGCTCATTAACCAGCTCTCCAGCATCCGTGTGACATTCAAGTAGTATGCTCGCTCGAGTGCCATTTTCCAGCCCCTGATATCCTGTTAACTTACCCCGTGATACTAATTTATCCCCTGGGTAAATTGGTCTATAAAATCTAAAATCTTGTTCTCCATGAACAATACGTGGTATCAGTTCCACAGGCATAACTTCTATAGCTGGGGCAATTAATGAATCAAACACAGGTACAATTGCAAAAACAGGCGGGGCAATGTCTCCACTTCGGTGCGACTCAATCGGATCATTTGTTGCTTCGGCGTATTCTTTAATTCTTTCTCGAGTGACTTCAAACCGATCTTCGTCTGTCCATACCCCTAAACCTGCGTCATTAAATTCTAATTTCTTACCCATACCGATAACTCCTTTTATTCAAGTAAAATTCAGGAACCATTCAGGGCTAAATCATCTAATCGCACAAGTGATTCATCTAGTTGCTTACTACCATCTTTTTCTACGGCCTTGCCCAACGCCCCTTTTATTAACGCGCCTTCAAACTCCCCTGAAACCGTGATCCTGCTACCAGCCTCCAAAGGTTCAATAGAAAAACTGAACTCAGTCTTAACTCCAGCCATCCCCGTTCCTACAAGTACGAGTTTCTTCGGCACTTCTACTGCAGCTACGGTCCATTCAATTTTATTAGCCATGCCGAGCATCAATATTTTTGCTACTAGTTTGGTTCCTTCAGACAATATAGTTGGGGGCTCTTCCATCCACCGCTCATGGATAGTAAACCACTGTCCCCAAGTGCTTAAGTTAGATACCACTTCCCATAAAGCATGTGGGCTTGCAGTAAGATCTTTACTTGCTTCGATATATCCCATAGTTTCTCTCCTAGTTGAAGGTTATAAAAGCGATGCCTAGATTTAACGCTCGGCGCGTTGGTAAGCCGTAACAACTGCAGCACCACCAAGACCGATATTGTGCTGAAGAGCTGCAGTAACATTAGCTACCTGCCTCTTATCTGCATCACCTCTTAATTGCCAAGTTAATTCAGCACATTGAGCAAGCCCTGTTGCGCCTAAAGGATGCCCTTTGGAGATCAGCCCCCCAGACGGATTCACCACCCATCGGCCACCATAGGTAGTCTCACCCGCATCAATCAGTTTTCCCGCATCTCCTTTGGGGCACAAGCCAAGCGCTTCATAAAGAAGTAATTCGTTGGCTGAGAAACAATCATGTAATTCAATTACTTGAAAGTCTCCTGCACCTAAACCTGCTTGTTCATATACATTTTGGGCAGCATGAACATTCATATCATAGCCAATAATGTTCTTACAGGTTCCATCGAATGTTGATTGAAAATCTGTAACCATTGACTGTCCAACAATTTCCACAGCACGACTAGCTAATCCGTGTTTATCAACAAATTCCTCACTAGCAAGAATTGCAGCTCCAGAGCCATCCGAAGTGGGTGAGCACTGTAATTTTGTCAGTGGATCATAGATCATTCGTGAATCACGAATTTCATCTAAAGAGTACTCATCCTGAAATTGTGCGTATGGATTGTTTACCGAATGCTTATGATTTTTATACCCGATTTTTGCAAAATGTTCAGCGGTAGTTCCATACTCTTGCATGTGCTCGCGCCCTGCGGCTCCAAACATCCATGGTGCGGGCGGAAACAATACCTCTGAAATTTCAGCCAGAGCCTCCATATGTTTGGCCATAGGCTGTTCTCGGTCATTATAGGTTGATCCCAATGAGCCAGGTTGCATCTTCTCAAATCCAAGGGCAAGAGTGCAGTCTGCTATGCCACCTCTAATTGCTTGCGCTGCAAGGTAAAGTGCCGTTGATCCGGTGGAACAATTATTATTCACATTGACTACTGGTATACCAGTCATGCCTAATTCATAAAGTGCACGTTGCCCTGAAGTGGACTCCCCATATACATACCCTACATAGGCTTGCTGGACTTCCTTGTAAGAAATTCCAGCATCATTGAGGGCCTTGTTCCCAGCTTCTTTAGACATTTGAGGGTAATCCCAGTTTTCAATGCTTCCTGGTTTTTCAAACTTTGTCATCCCAACTCCGATGACGTATACCTTATTCACTCTTGCGCCCCTTCCTGCTAGTGCGTATGTCCTCTGTGATGATTTAGACCACCATTTCAGTTACTAGAAAACATACACTCATGAACGCATGTTTACAAGGGGTGCTTGCAACCATGCCGAATTAAATACACTAACCAAATCTCAACAGCCGAGTAACTAGGGCTTGTGTACCCAGTTCACAAGCCCTAGTTATCTAACGAATCCCTACAATCAGAAACCTGAGCTAATCTTTAATAAATTCCCGGCAGCCCGGTCCCAGCGGCGTTTTGCCCTCCGCGGATCTGAATCCACATAACTTGATACCAAAATGCCGCGAATAGTATCCATCGCAATGTAAGCAAAATCCCTGGCCTCACGCTGACGTTTCTCCGGCACGTACTGAGTAACCAATGAAAGAATGTCACTAACAACAATTGGTTCAAATTTTCGCATTTGCTCGGCCAAAATAGAATCCGTCCTACCTGCTACCCAAAGCTCAACTGTTGCAATAAATACAGGGCCAGAATGGACATCCCAGATAAGGTCTAAGATACGCTTTTGTAGATTATCGCCATTTTTAAACGAATCAATTTTCTTCATCGCCGCATGTGTGCGTTTAGAAGCTAGATAGGTGATTGCCGCCATAACTAAATCAGTTTTAGAGCGAAAATGGTGAATCAATGCACCCCGTGTAACACCGGCTTTTTCTGCCACCCGCAACGTCGTAGTACCTACGTAACCGTATGCAACTAAACAATCAATGGTTGAATCAAGTAAACGGGCTTGCATCTCAGTACTACGCTGTTCCTGGGTACGCCGAATCATCTGTGTGCTATGTGCTTGCGCCATACTTAGACATTCTACCTCTTGCTCACAGCTCAGCTAACCTAAAGATGCCGTTCCTATTGCTGCAACAATTTCTGATCACTGGCTGTCAAAATAGCAATCACAGCCCGGCTCCAGGTACTTATCTAGAGTGCACTCGCTATCTGATTCTCAGAGCATTAAGAAGTCCAAATGACTTATTAATCACTACCTCACAATGTTTTTTGGATAAGCCTTTGTAGGGAGTCATCATCCCCACTCTCTGCACAGCAACAGTCTGCGCATCAGTATATTTAAGAAGACCTTCACTGCCGTGTCTACGCCCTAAACCTGACTTACCGATTCCTCCCGCCGGCGCACCCATGCTTCCGTACGCTGTTGCTAGTCCTTCATTAATATTTACCGTCCCAGCTCGGATAGATTTAGCCAATTTCTCTGCACGCAAAATATTTTTACTATATATACTTGCATTCAAGCCATAGTCACCCTCATTTGCCAACATAATAGCTTCAGCTACGGTTGTGTAAGGGTAAACAGCTGCGACCGGTCCGAAAACTTCTTCATTATGCATTCGCATGTCTTTGGTTACCCCAGTAAGAATTGTTGGATCAAAATAATAGGGTCCAATATCAATTCTATGTTTCCCTCCCACTAGCACTTGAGCTCCATGTGCCACAGCATCATCAATATACGAACTCACAGATTCACACTGAGCATGAGAAATTAACGAACCCATAGCTCCCGTATAACTATACGTAGTGCAGAAATCAATATCCTCAATAGCTCGCACAAGTAAAGCAATGAATTGGTCTATCATCTGCTCCGGCACAAATATTTTCTCAATTGCCATACATACCTGACCGGCATGCAGGAAACAAGATTCAAGGACACCTTTAACCGTTGCCTTTAAATCTGCATCCTCCAGAATGATC
The DNA here is from genome assembly GCA_051646185.1 of Mycobacteriaceae bacterium. Lineage (GTDB taxonomy): Bacteria > Actinomycetota > Actinomycetes > Mycobacteriales > Mycobacteriaceae > JBOFCS01. Next base: position 7,545 of record JBOFCS010000106.1, read on the forward strand.
ATTGGGTTTTTACCGCCCAGTTCAAGCGTACAGCCAGTTAACTGACTAGCAGCTTGCTGCGCTACATGAATTCCAGTGCTGGTGGATCCAGTAAATGCAATGTAATCCACCTTCTCAATAAGTGCCTGCCCGATTGTTTCTCCTGGTCCAGCCAGCACTTGAAAAACTCCAGATGGTAATCCTGATCGTTGCAAAAGTTCGGCTGCAAACAATGCACTTAGGGCTGTCTGATTAGTAGGTTTCAGAATAACAGAATTACCAGCCAGCAAGGCGGTAATTGAATCGGAAATACCGATAGCTAAAGGAAAATTCCACGGTGCAATAACACCAACCACACCTTTCGGCTTTCTTACCTCTACAGCCTTAGATATCAATGGCATCAACGACTCCCTGCGTTGATCCCGAAGCAGCGCAGGGCTCTTCCGCGCGTAGTAACCTAGGGTATTAATTGGTTCCAGGAATTCCACTAATGCATGCCAACGCGCCTTACCGGTTTCTGCTTGAAGCAAATCTAACATCGTATTACTCTCGCTTCGCAGTAATCGAGTAAATCTTCTAATAACAGCCACTCTCTGCTTAAAGCTTGTTTCACTCCAAGTAATTTGAGATATTTTTGCTTTTAAAACGGCGGAGCTAACATCTTCAACACTCGATTGTGGCAAGTACGTTAAGTGCCTACCAGTAAATACTTCTTCAATATTTGCCCGTAGAACGGATTTACCAGAGGCACAGACTAATGAACAGAGTCGTTCCAATAACTGACTGTCAAACGAAGCAATAGGCGATTTTTGAGTTGCACGTGTCATATCGATAAATCCCTAAAATTTTGATAAGAAACATCATTGAGGATGAACATAGCCACCTAATACCGTACTCACTAGTGTATTTAGCTATGAGTTACTTCAGCAGTGAAGTTGGTAGAATTGCTAATTCGTGCATCATAAGCCTTCCGCTGGATGCTATTAGCACTATCGAGTAATTGGTTATCTGCGCCTAATGCTTTCATTAATTTTTCGGCGATACCTCGAGGTAATCCCGCGTGAATTTTATTAATAGTTGCCAAACGTTTTGGTACATAAACATCATGCTTGTTCTTGCAAATCGCATTAACTATGGCTTCAGCAATATCTTCTGGTGCAGAATTTTTCAATAACCAATGCTCGTCTAATCCTGATGCTAACTCAGTATTAACAATGCCTGGCATGACACAGGTAAAACCTATTCCGGTCTCCGAATACTCTAATGCCACTGCTTCAGTAAGTCCTACTACAGCAAATTTTGTTGCACAGTAGGTAGCAACCCCCGGAAAACCTACCTTTCCGGCAGCTGAAGCGATATTAACAACATGCCCCCTATTTCTTGGCGCCATACGCCGAATCCCCTCTTGCGTGCCATAAATAACTCCTGACACATTAATATCGAGTTGACGCCGAATAGATTGTACCGATTCTTCAATGAATGGCGAAATAGGCATAATTCCAGCATTATTGATTAACACATCAAGTGGCCCACAATCTTGCTCAACACGATCTAAAAAGCCCGCAAAAGCATCTGGGTCGGATACATCAAGCAGATAACCCCGCGCTTGCCCCCGAAGATCTGAGGCAGTTTTCTCAGCGAGCTTCACATCAATATCTCCGATAGCCACACGTGCACCCAGAGCACTAAGTGCGGTGGCTGTTGCAGCTCCGATCCCACGAGCACCCCCGGTTATTGCCACAACCTGACCACTAAGGTCAATAGATCTTTTCCTGAAACTCATAGTCCCTCACTTGTTGTCCATCGACGTACTTCGTCTATACCGATTATTACAATATAGACAACTATTGTAATTTTGTATATAGAATTAATCGACCAAGCTTCTTGCCTTAGCGTTAAGGTAAAATATCCAACGGGTGATCAAAGCTTAAAACCACTTGTCATTCTTCAAATGGGTAGATTCATACTTCTTTCGGCTCTTGCCACCGCGTATTGCTGCTACCTGATCTGGCAGTAATTTCCCCAAAAGATAGTCTCGGATTTTTTGGGGAAATAGTGGAATAATTTTGTGTATCAGTAAAATACGAGCCGGAAGTACAGTTTCAAACCGGGGTTTACGCACTGTCTTCAGAACAGCTGATGCGACTTCTTCAGGCCTTAATCGACGAACCGCACCCGACTCAGTGCCACTAGCAAGCTCTGTTTCCACCACCCCTGGCATAACAACCGAGATATTCACCCCGGAACCACGCAGCTCAGATCGAACCGCACTCAAATACCCATAAATACCATGCTTGGTAGCCGCATAGGTAGCCTCCCCGGCAGGAGCCAATTTGCTTGCGGCAGAAGCAATAGTAATAATGTGCCCACCGCCTCTGGAAGCCATACGTGGCGCTAGTAATTTTACTCCTCGCATTGCGCCAACGAGATTAACAGCTATCTGACGCTCAACCGCCATTTCAGGCTCTTCACTGAACGCCCCGACCCACATCACTCCCGCATTATTGACCAAAACATCAATATCTCCCCACGATTTTTCCACCATATCCAAGAAATTAATAAAGGAATCTGAATTGGTAACATCAAGAACAAAACCTTTGGTCAAGAAACCAATGCGGTTAGCTGTCTGCTCTACAGCCGCCAGATCAAGATCACCAAGAGCTACCCTGGCCCCGGCACGTGCTAGCTCTTGAGCAATCGCCGCACCAATACCATTTGCCGCCCCTGTGACAGCCACAGTTATACCTTCTAGACGTAGCCTTTTCACTGTGGCAGCCCTCTCTAACCTCAACGTCAATGGTGTGTAGGTTGGCCGGTCACATCTAAAGGCAGGATCAGCACCCGTACGCTTACCTACGTTACTATGATGCAACTCACTCCCCTCACCTTAGATCTGTCATACTCGCTATTGTGAAACCATGACAGGGCCAGCAGGAGACACGGTTCGGCGCGTCCTCCCCAAAGGCCCTCATAATCTTGATCGCGATACTGTACTAACTTCTCAACGTGTGCGAATGCTCGAAGTCGTCCTTAGCCTTGTCGATGAAAAGGGATATCAAGCAGTCAGTGTTGCCGATATTATTGCGCAGGCAAAGGTATCCCGTCGAACTTTTTATGAGCATTTCCGCAATAAGAGTGACTGCTTCTCTGTAGCTTTTAATGAAGAAGCACAACTCGTTATCAAAAAAATTATTGAGGCGACAATTGCTAACACAAGTCACGAAACATGGATTGAAGCCGGGCCTCGAGCCTTATGCGTAGCTCTCGCTGAACGCCCGGTATTTGCTCGGATATTTTTAGTGCTAGCTCCCCAAGCAGATAAGAAAATACAGGAAAAACGTGAGCAGTACCTCAATAGCGCTAGTGAAACCCTGCGGGAGATAGTTGCTCAGGGACGTAAGAATAGGCCTGATCTACCTGCTGAGCTCTCTATATACTCAGCGCAGGCAGTTGTTGGTGCCGTGACACGTCTTCTAGCAACCTATCTCGAAGAGCATGGAGCTGAGCAACTACCCAATTTAGCGCCCATAATGCTTGCACTTGTCCAGGCTTTATTGCTTGCAAAAGTTCCTTCTTAATCCGAACTTAATCCGAAAAAGCCAACTCTTGACGAATCTCGCTTAGCCGCCTACTCTCTACTCCAACAAGAAACATTAATGTTTCTCACTATTGCCCTATCACCCGAGGAACCATGAAACCGCAATTAGGCTGGTCTGCTCTTATCACCTGTCACATCCTTCTTACTTCCGCGGTAGCATTGCCTCCGCACGCAAGCTCAGAACCAGTAGTTGGTCAGCGAATTGAGCAGCCCCTGGGCTACGCTGGACCTGGAGTATTAAAAAGCTGGGTGCAAATTTATTCCCCCTTACCCGAAAACACCCCAGCACATCCACACGAATGTGACTACGTTTCCTATCTTCGCTTTAGAGCTGAAGATGGCCCCGCTGAATCTTCCTCCGCTGATTCAGTATTCACTGCTTTAGCTGGAATAGTTAGCGGCCCCGCCCAGTTTGATGCCCTCGCTCCAGAAGTAGTCAAACAAAGTCATAGCGCTGGACGTAAAGTCGAATTCTGGAGCTTACAAAGACGATCCATGTGTTACTACGACAGGACCGGATTAGATGCCGCGGCTACTGCTGGGGACTACCGGGTAGCCATTGATTACTACTTCAATCATGCCAAGGTAGCAGGTAAAACCTTTGCTGGTTGGCCTGATCCGCTATCCACGATACCTATGTCTGCCGACGACTTTGCTCAACAAAACAACGATTGGTATACCGCAATAGCAGACGGGGTACCAGATCCTGTGCAACGATCTAAAAAAGTTTTTTGTGCCGGGCACTCCCTCGCTGGTTTTAATCTAAGTTCCTTTGCAGCAACAGAATTTGGGACTCCTGAGCATCCAGATCCAGGATTTTCCCAATGTGCCGGGATGGTTGCACTTGATACCAGTCTCACCGTCGATCCTCTTGGTTTAGAAAACAAACCTATCCTTAAAGAAGCATCAAGCGGACTCGGCGATATAGTAAATCTCCTCAATTACGCTCAATCCCACACTGGAATCATGCCTACTACTAATGATATTCCATTTTTGCAGGGCGCTTTAGCCGATATTATGACTATCTTTTCTATAGCGGCAATCGGAGCGCATTTCCAACCCCATGAAGAATCTGAGCTTCTACAACGTCTGCCCAGAACTCCCATCATGGAGTTAGTCGTGCGTACCTTATTTGCCGCCGATCATCTCCAGTTACTGACGAATAATCCTGATGTACGGTCTTTCCGCTACACCAACGAAGCCATGCTTGGAGCCCTATTAGATAATAATTCTCAACCATTAACTGTCGCTCAATTTAGCTTTGGGACATTCGCGGGCGGACCGTTACGTGAAAAGCTTTTATTCTTACCGGAAAGTCTGGCAAATATTCCTGGAACCAATGAGTCTTTACCCGTCATTGGTGAACCATTAAAAAACTCAGCACTAGGGGCTAATAAGGTATCCCCGATCGATCCCACAATCCTATACACCTGGAATAACTACACAATTGCAGCCGAACCCGATAGCACCGGGCGAGTGTATTCAACACTGGAAGACGAGCACACTGATATTAAACAGTTGGCAAAATCATTATTTGAAGGACCAGCACTGTTTTTTGATCCATTTTTTGCCATGACCCAAACCATTAATCCCAGTTATATCACCGGATCGAGATTTGGAAATCTCTCAAGAATCACATACACCAACGGACCTTTTGAACGGCCAACACTATTCATATTTGGTAGTGCAGGATCAGTGAGCAGCAGCCTGGATGCAGTTAGCCCACTGTTACGCTTTATGAACCCAACCGCTTATCCGATTAGACCGGATGACTCGGTAGTTGGTACCGGCTACACTCATTTGGATGTGCTCATGGCCGCTCCGAAACAAAATTCTGGAGGAGCATCGGTTACCTCAACAGCAATTACCGATTTTATGCTCAAAAATACGGATTAACTAAACTTAGCCGTTCCGCTGATTACAAGCGGTAGCAATGCGCTGCGTACTGCTGCCATCATCGGTTGTATGGATACCGTTGGATCCACAGCGCGCTGGATTCCAAAACCAATACCCGTACTTAGTAGTAAATCGGCAATTGCACCAAGGTCGAAACCTGTTTCTTCATCAAGGTTCTCGAGGAGATATTCAGCACCACTGGATGAACCGGTATTGAATTCTCCGCTAGTAATAAAACTCATCAGCAGCGCTATGACCTTTTGCCGTATACTGTTTCGCAGTTCCACAATGACCTTGGTAAGCGAGGCATCAGTACGAGAAAGGATAACAAACTCTAGTTCGAGCATTGTCCAATCAATATCCCCTACCGTGGCTTCTGCCCACTGCAGAACTGCCTCAAACCGGTCCTCTAACGACTTATTGGCTAAGGCAAGTTCTGATAGTTCACTAAATTTCTCTCGGTGAATCAACTCAAGAACTTCACCACAAAGGGTCGGCTTATCGTTAAAGTTTGAGTAGATAGCCCCTTTTGAGTAACCGGCACGTTCAGCTATCTCATCAAGTCCCGCTGCGGCGTAGCCCACAGCGAGAAATCTCTCATGTGCAGCTTCCAGTAAATCTGCACGCGTTTGAGCACGCTGCTCTATCCGGGTCAACCTGGGCATAACACCAGATTATACCTAGCGTATATACATACTTTAGGTATTCATATACTCTAAGTATACGAATACCTAAAGTGGAGGCAGCAGATGTCAAAATTCCTTCACCGCAACTGGTCACGGACAAAACCTGCCGCATCTGCACAACTAGAACGGAAAAAACTCAATGATCCATGGGTCGTGCCTTAAATCTGAAAGAAGACAATGACAAACCTCCCTAGAGAACCTCGTGTAATCATCGTCGGTGCCGGTGTTTCCGGCATAGCAACTGCTCACGCACTACAGCAGGCTGGCTTTACCGATTGGATAATCCTGGAAAAGGGCTCAGATGTGGGCGGGGTCTGGTACTGGAATCATTACCCCGGACTGACCTGCGATGTGCCTTCTCAACTGTACCAATTCTCATTTGCACCGAAACCGGACTGGGAACGAATCTGGGCAACTGGGCCACAAATCCAGAACTACCATCGAGAGGTTGTTGATAATCTGGGGATTACTTCGAAAATTAAACTGGATACTGAAGTTCTCGCTGCCGAGTTTGACGAAGCAACAAATACCTGGCGGGTGGACTGCGCTAATAACAAACAATTCACCGCCGACTTTCTGGTCTGCGCCACTGGGATACTGCACAATCCGTCCATACCAGATATACCGGGCCTGAATGACTTTGCCGGTCCAGTGGTTCATACAGCTCGCTGGGATAACAATCTACAAACCAAAGGGAAGCGTATAGCGGTGCTGGGTACCGGATCGACAGGGGTTCAGGTTGTCTCAGCCTTACAGGCAGAGGCAAAAACTCTAAGTCATTTTGTTCGCTCCCCGCAATGGGTGCTCTGGGCCCCAATGAATCTGCCCCAACCGCGACTACTGAGCAAGCTACTGAGCAGCTTTCCAAAGTTGAATTATGCTTTATATCAAAGCCTTCTATGGTGTTCAGGCATTTTTACCGATATCACCACCAAGCCCTCGTGGCGTCGACGCATTGCCCAAAGCTATGCCCGCTTCTGCCTGCGTGCTCAAATTCGCGCACCACAATTACAAAGTGATCTGACCCCGGACTACCAACCTCTATGCAAACGGCAGGTTGTCTCGGGTAGTTACTACCGGGCATTACAACAACCCAATATAAAATTAGTAACCTCCGAGATTACCAAAATCACCAACGCAGGGATTCACACCAAGGACGGTAAGTTACACGAGGTTGACTTAATTGTGCTTGCAACAGGTTTCCGAGCACACGACTATATGCGCCCGATGCTCATAACCGGACGCGACGGAATGCAATTAAGTGAAAGTTGGGCAAATGGACCGCGCGGCTATCGGATGACCGCTATTCCTGGTTTTCCGAACTTATTTACAGTACTAGGGCCAAATTCGCCTACCGGATCAATCTCACTACAGTTTTCGGCGGAACTCACGGGACGCTATATCGCACAGTGGTTAGAAAAGTTCCGCAAAGGTGAGCTCAATACCATTGAAGTTACTGAGGAAGCTACCAACAAATTTAATGCAGAGGTATCAGCAGCCATGGGACCAACAGTCTGGAATACCGGATGCAACTCTTGGTATCTCAACGAATCAGGCTCAGTGGACCTATGGCCATTCGACCGGGCAACCATGAAGCAAATGCTGTCAAAACCCGATGAACGCGACTTTCTTATTGAGAGAAACTGAATCTGTTACTCACCGATGCCAAGGAAGCAACTACCTAGCCTCGAGCCATGTCCACAAACTTAGACAAATGTAATTGGTGCGCAACAGTTATCACTGCCGTAGGACCATTACGATGCTTGCCTAAAATTAGGTCTGCTTCACCACCACGAGGATCATCACGTTCAATCGCATCAGGGCGATGTAACAGAATAACCATATCTGCATCCTGCTCCAGAGAACCGGATTCGCGAAGGTCTGACACCATTGGACGCTTATCTTGGCGTTGCTCGGAACCACGATTGAGCTGGGAAATAGCCACCACCGGAACTTCGAGCTCCTTGGCCATCAGCTTAAGATGCCGAGAAAATTCAGAAACTTCCAATTGGCGTGATTCAACTTTTTTCCCCGAGGACATTAACTGAAGATAGTCCACCACAATGAGTTTCAAATCCGCTTTCTGTTTCAAACGTCGGGCCTTGGCCCGAATCTCCATCATCGTAAGATTTGGAGAATCGTCGATATATAGTGGCGCCTCACTAATTTCACTCATTCTACGAGCTAGTTTGGTCCAATCATCATCGCTCATTTTGCCTGAGCGCATATCACCAAGTTTGATCTTTGCCTCTGCAGAAAGCAGACGCATAACAATCTCCGTTTTGCTCATTTCCAAAGAAAAAATAACACTGGCCATGCCATGCTTGATCGAGCAGGACCGCATGAAGTCAAGACCGAGCGTGGATTTACCAACACCGGGACGAGCCGCAACAATAATCATCTGGCCAGGATGCAGTCCGTTGGTCACTTCATCGAGATCCACAAAACCTGTTGGCACTCCCAAAGAAATACCACCGCGGCTAGCGATCGAATCAATCTCGTCCATAGTTGGCTGGAGAAGCTCCTCCAGCGGGACAAAATCCTCAGCGGTCCGACGCTCAGTTACCTCGTAAATCTCTGCCTGAGCTCGATCTACAACCTCAGCAACATCTTGTCCATCCGCACCAGCATAACCATACTGAACAACCCGGGTGCCCGCCTCAACCAAACGCCGCAGCAGTGCCTTTTCGCTAACAATCTCCGCGTAGTACCCCGCATTAGCCGCTGTGGGTACCGTGGAAATTAATGTGTGAACATAGGGTGCTCCACCAATCCGGCGAAGCTCGCCCCGACGGTCTAACTCTGCAGCAACGGTCACCGCATCGGCAGGCTCGCCACGACCATAAAGATCAAGGATTGCCTCATAAATACTTTGATGAGCTGGGCGGTAGAAATCATTGGGGCGAAGTTTTTCTAGAACATCAGCAATAGCGTCTTTGCTTAGCAGCATCCCGCCTAGAACCGACTGCTCGGCAGCCATATCTTGAGGAGGCTGGCGTCCAAAATCTTCTCCGATAGGTGGTTCCTGTTCCACATGAGAGGCGGAAAAGTCGGAGCGTCCACGATCATCAACAACTGCCACGCGGCCTCATTCTTAGATTACGAATCGTATGCACAACTCTAGTAAGCAGCACCGACAAAACTCATATTTTGTTGTCTCATAATCGAGACCTGGATGACTTTAGAGATTGCTGGAGCCCCAGTAAAATCGGTCTGTGGATAGAACTGGGGAGCAAATGTGGATAGAGCTGGACATCATGTTGAACAGGTGGGGATAACTTGAGGATGAATTGTTGCACCATTAGTAACATAGCAGTTCAGGTATAAAATTTGAGGATAATTTCTTGGGGATAAAAATTGCTTCGGCGTGTTGCTTGAGTTCACCACTCGGGCGTGTTGTGTAAACAATCCACAACCCTAAAGGTGAACTAGAGATGTATTAGGTAAATTTGCCACAATCACACTTAGTGATCTACGTATTTGCTGGCGAGTTCAACGTTCAACAAAAAAACAAGAACCCCGTCTACATACTGTAGGCGGGGTTCTTGCACGCTTGGACTACGCCCCAGCAACAACCTCAAGGTTAAACTTCGCCACCACATCAGGATGAAGATTAACTACAACAGCATGCTTACCAGTGGTCTTAATATGCCCCTTAGTGAGCTCAATACTGCGCTTATCCACAACCGGTCCACCGGCGGTTTTAATCGCAGAAGCAACATCGGCTGTAGTAATCGAACCAAAGAGCTTGCCTGAATCGCTTGCCGTACGGACCTGAAGTTCCACTGAAGCAAGGGCCTCGATGGCTTGCTTCAGCTCATTGGCATGCTCGAGTCCACGAACCGCGCGAGCCTCTTGGGCCCGGCGAATTCCATCAACCTGCTTCTGAGCTCCACGAGTAGCTACAATAGCCAGCCCGCGAGGAAGCAGATAATTGCGTCCATAACCATCTTTGACCTCAACGGTGTCGCCAGGCGCACCGAGGTTGTCAACGTCAGCAGTAAGAATAAGCTTCATGTCAGTGACCTCCTTTGTCCTAGCGAGCGGTTGAGACGTAAGGAAGCAAAGCCACCTCACGTGAATTCTTTACAGCAACGGCTATGTCCCGTTGATGTTGGACACAGTTTCCGGTGACCCGACGAGCGCGGATCTTGCCACGATCACTAACGTACTTGCGCAGTAATGTGGTGTCCTTGTAATCGATGCTCTGCCCCTTCTCTTTACAGAAGGTGCAGACACGAGCCTTGATGGGCTTCTCCGCTTTTCCGCGGCGCACTGGCGCTTTGGCCATGATGTATTTCTCCGATAACTTTTGTGATGTATGGGGGATAATCTAAAAAGGTGGTTCGTCGTCACGTCCGCCAAATGAACCTGAAGCTGGGGCCGAACCCCACGGGTCATCATTACTGGCATCAGTTTGTGTGGGACCACCTGACCGAGAGTTGCCGCCTGAACCTCCAGTAGTACCAAAGCCACCACCGCCGCCACGACTGGCCTTATTAACCTTGGCCGTTGCGTAACGAAGCGAAGGGCCAATCTCGTCAACTTCGAGCTCAACAATGGTTCGCTTCTCCCCTTCACGGGTTTCATACGACCGCTGTTTGAGCCTGCCACTGACAATGACTCGTGAGCCGCGAGTGAGGCTTTCCGCCACATTCTCGGCTGCTTCACGCCAAATATTGCAGCGCATGAACAGCGCTTCACCGTCTTTCCACTCATTGCTTTGACGGTCAAAGGTGCGCGGTGTAGATGCCACGGTGAAATTTGCAACAGCAGCACCTGATGGGGTGAAGCGCAATTCAGGATCAGCCGTCAAATTTCCAATGACGGTGATTACAGTGTCGCCTGCCACGGGTTCCTCCTACTGGGAAAGTCTTGCTGAGGGAAGCCTACAAAAGACGTCTGACATCTGTGCAGGCCCCAAATCCGACAAGTCTCTAACGGCTATGGCGCAGGACCTTGGTGCGAAGCACCGATTCATTCAGACCAAGCTGACGATCCAGCTCACTGACGGTAGCTGGTTCTGCGCTGATATTAATGACTGCGTAGATACCTTCGCTGTTTTTGGCTATTTCGTAAGCAAGACGACGCTTGCCCCATACATCGACCTTGTCAACCTTGCCGCCATCCTTACGGACAACATTAAGGAAAGTTTCCAGCGACGGAGCAACTGTGCGCTCATCTAGGCTGGGGTCAAGGATGACCATCAATTCGTAATGACGCATAAGACCTCATCACCTCCTATGGACTAGTGAAAAACGGCCACGGACTTTCCGTGACAGGAGGGTCGTTGCGTCAGCAACCCTGCAAGGCTACATGAATTACCGTGACCAGGGAAATTTACGGTAATCCACAGTTTTAACCAGGGACAGCTAGCACACCTAACTTTTTTGCCCCAATCACCACACAGTAATCCTCAACTAGTGATCGGGTTATAACACTTTTACCTGAATGAGGCCAGTCGGCCTTGCCCCCAATTCTGGGGTCTGTCAAAATTTTGCTCACTATGCCAATAATTGACGTGCAGGGGTCGGGCTTGCCGAATGGGCACAGCTCGGGTGGCTCGTCGTGACTGGGGATCAGGAATCCGACGAAGCCACCCGAGCTGTGCCCAAAAAAATAGGCTTAGTGGAAGACCACGAATCAGTTGCTCTAGGACTGACCTCGATGCTGGCCGAGGAAGACGACCTGGAAATTGTTCTCGTCACCGCTACCGTGCCTGAGCTTCTTGCCAACAAGCTAAATCTTGATCTAGTGATCCTCGATCTTCGACTGGGGGATGGCTCCTCCCCAAGATCCAACGTTGATGCCTTGCGCGCAATGGGTAACGAGGTACTGGTGTTTACCGGAGCCGAGAATCCATTTCAAGTCCGTTCAGCAGCCCGAGCCGGAGTGCTTGGCGTAGTCCGTAAATCTGCGCCCACTGCCACGGTTATTGAAGCAATCAGAGCCGCCGCCTCCGGTAAACAAGTAGTCACCACCGAATGGGCAGCAGCAATTGATGGGGATCCTTATCTACCTGACGTTGGGCTTAGTCCACGGCAACGAGAAGTACTTGCCTTATACGCTTCTGGAGAAAAGGCTAGTCGAGTGGCCAGAATTACCGGACTATCTGAACTCACTGTTAATGACTACCTCACTCGTATTCGGCAAAAATACGCTGAAGCTGGACGTCCGGCACCCACTAAAACTGATCTTTACAAGAGGGCACTCGAAGACGGCTGGTTACCCATACCTGAACCTGTTCAGGTAGAAAATAGTTGGCTTTTGTGAGTACCTTAGAACACGCGACTACACCATCGCCTCCGGCATCGACACAAGTTACCCGGATGTTTACTCGATTTATCGCCGCAGGGTTTTTATTTTATTTTGCATTACTTGGGCCAAAAATCATTAGTCAAGCCAAAAGCATTGATTTATGGTGGAACTTACTTTCTGTAGGCCTAATTCTTTTACCAGCCTTGGCTTTTGGTGTACTTGCATACCAAAAAAATCTCACTTGGGTCAGGCGCCTAGCTGCGTTGGTACCGTGGACTTACCTCTTAGCCGTATGGACACTACCTCTAGCTCTTAATACTGAAGGGCTTGTCAAAGCAATCTGGCTAGCCTCTATCGTTGGGCTTGCTGGCCTATCAGCGACACTAGTCTGGAAGCCCTGGGGAGTATTTACCTACTTGATTATCGCGTGTACATCGGTACAAATTATTAAGTTCGATACTCGTCTAGACGACGGCACTTCACAACTTCTTCCAGATATCATTCACACAATTATCTTCTGCGCGGTATTTGCAGGTGCGGGTCTCGTCGCGATGCGAACTGGGAAAATTTTGGATGAAACAACCAAAATAGCCCAAACCAGAGCAGCAACTTCCGCAGCACTACAAGCTCGCACTGTTGAACGTGAGCGTTTTGATGCGTTAACCCACGATGGGGTTATGTCAACATTATTAGCTGTATCGCAAACTAATAATAATGCGGCCATCGCTATTCAGGCTCGAAATACTCTCAACCAGTTAAATCGACTGCGCTCAGGACTTGGAACCGAAGAAATGCTCAGCATTTCTAGTGCACTCTCCCAACTTCGTTCTGCAGCAACTGAAGTTGATGAAGAAATACTTTTTTTCACTGAAGATGATGGAACTAATACTCAACTACAGGTTCCTTCTGAAGTAATTCGATCAATGGCAGCAGGATTATCCGAAGCTTTGCGCAATAGCCTTCGTCATGCTCAGAAGTCAGCATCAACTCCAGTACACAGATTTGTGAAGGTCGCAACTAGTGTCCGCCAGATTAATATTCAAATAATTGATGACGGAAAAGGATTCTCCCCTGAAAACATCCCAGCGCACCGACTTGGCATTGCCGTAAGTATCTGTGGGAGGATGCAGCAACTTATTGGTGGAAGTTCTATCGTGGATTCCGTACCTGGAAAGGGTACAATAATTACCTTACAATGGAATAGCATTCACCATGAGCAATGAATCCCAAGATGTCCGCGCCCTCATCGGAATGCGTGGACCCGCCGCTTGGACTATCGCCGTACTCTATTCAGCAAGCCTGATGTACCTAGTTATAAGCCAATGGGAATCTATCGCTAATCCTTATCCGAGTTTACTTGCAGTACTAATAATTTCAATAGCAGCTTTAGGGCTAGTTGGCATTCCTGGAAACCCTATCCCTTGGAAGACGGCGATTTTTCTTGGTGCAACAGCACCAATCAGCTGTTCACTTGTACTGTGGCAGTTACCAATTACTGGATGGAACGGTCAACAAGCTTGGTGCGGAGGAGCATCCACAGCAGTACTTGTCTTTGTCAGTGTCCGTGGTCAAATTACAATAGCTTGGGCTTCATTTATTGCCGCTGTCGCAATAACCATCCACTGGACGATAGCGACCGGTCAGGGGGTGAGCACCGGGGTTGATATGGTCTTCGTTAATGTCGGCCTGATGTCTTTAGCTACTTATTTTTCACTCACTATTCGGCCTCAAGCACATTCCATTTTTATGTTGAGAGAACAGGCAGCCCAACGCTCTGCTGCTGAAGCTTCCGCAGCCGCAATTCTTAGTGAACGTGATGCGCAGCTTAATAGATTAGACGCTCAGGCTAGACCTCTTTTGGAAAGAATTGCAGATCAAGAGATTTTCACGGTTCATGAACTACTCAATTGCCGACTACTAGAAGCACAGTTGCGAGATTCGTTACGTGCTCCCGCACTTAACCAACCGGCCATTAATGCTGCGGCGAAGGAAGCACGGAGCCGGGGGGTGGAAGTAGTCCTTCTTGATGACGGAGGTTTACAAGGAATGAATAAAAAACTTCAATCATTAGTAGGAACAACCATCGAGGCCGAACTATACCAAGTAGCTTCGGGTACCATCACAGCTCGAATACTCCCCAAGAACCGTGCTGTAGTGGCTACCATTCTCATCAACGAAACCACCGGTGACCGTCGAATTGAAATTCTTCAAGACGGAACCATTAACCACGAAATACATTAAAAGTGTAGTTACGCTTATTAATATCTGATCGACAAAGCCGGGTCGTCTAGTACTAACCCTTGCTACGCGATCCTCCACCCATCGAGAAAAGAAGCAGCACACACACAAAGACTGTGATGATGGTCGAAGCGCTATATCCCAAAATTAAAATTCCTTCACCGATGCTATCTGGTCGATGAAAAAAATATAGTATTGCGGATACTACGAAACCCATTGCAGCTAATGCTAATACAGTTGATGATAAATTGCCTGCCTTTTTTTCTCTACGTAACTGCAATCCCGCCAATCCAAGGAAGAAGGCAGAGCCTAAAGCGTACAGACTTAAGACAACATTGGTCGGCAAACTTGACGATCCGGCTGAATAAAACATGGCAGCCAAGGCAGGTAATGTCGAGAGAATCAATAATGATATTGAAATTTTCATTTTTGAGGGGCCTTCATATCTATAACCCCTATCTCACCAGTGGTTTGGCAAACTTTCCACACACCGTCCTCTTTAAGCATGGAAATCCGATACGGTTCCACTCGACCACTAATCTCCTCTAGCGCTTGTCCTGTGACGACTCCAGTAGTAGCTGCAACTGTCTGCAACGGAAACTTGTAGAGTCACTTTGTCATAACCGATTAACTATCGATAAGTAACACGGTAAATACTTGTCAATGCCGACCATTCACTCATATCTGTGATGACACCGTATTCGATCTCAACAGTTCCTGTTTTTGCGTTGTTACAGAAGTAATCTAGGGTGGATTGCGCCACAGCAATTTTTCCTTCTATCTCTAAAGATTCACCCCTTGCCTTGGGGCTTTCCATACTAATTAACTCCGAAGAAGTATACCCATACTTACATCCTTCACGAGGTTCAGCGAGATGGAATAATCGCTGCGATGCCTCCCGGTTCGTAGCCGTGGGTGAAGTACGGCCCTCAAGATTAACCTCACTTTCATTAAGGTATTCAACCAATTTTTTTCCGGTAAAATCTAAGTCTGAAATAGAAGGTTCATGACTGACTCCGGTTACTGGTTCAAGTGACTCTATCCAAAACCAAAGTACCGCTGCGGCTATCACTACAACAAAAGCGGACACTGCACCAGCAATAATAATCGATTTTTTTTTCACTTCTCAAACCTTTCTTACGATTGCGTATTAGTACGAAACGCGAACAAACTCAGCCTGCGCCGGTCCCCCCACATAATTTCCCATAGGGTCAGGGGTCCAAGGGCCATGCTTCAAGCACCTTTCTGCAACAGAATGCTGATCGACTACATCAACCAAGTTTCCATTGACATCTCGAACTTGGCCCACATACACCGCGGCGTGGTTGATCGTTCCGTCATGATTTTTGTAATAGATCAAATCCCCTGGCTGGAGACCAGCTTTTGATGGAGCTAGAGGATCGTAGGTCAAGGTGTTCACCGTATCTAGCCTCTGTATACCAACAATTGTTCCACGATGGGAGTGCTGCGTCATGAAATTATGGTTCTCGCGCGCCAATGTCCACGTTGTTGAGTAATCTTTACCCGGACCCCAGTAATCACCCTGATACCAGTCATTGGAATCGCCTCCGCGAATATCATCGATACCTGGTCCAATGTTTCCCATTCCACCTGCACGAAGAACCTGAGATGCAAAATTGGTACAGTCGCTTCCATCAAAAAAATCATAGGCACCATTAGGATCAACAGCATACCGTTCGGCGTACTCTACAGCCTTTCTTCTCGCCTCACTTAAATTTGGATTGCTCTCCAAAGCAGTGTTAACAAAGGGACAACGCTTTGCGGAATCGTGGTCCTTCAAATAATCGAACGTATCACTGCCAGTACCATTTTTACCATCAGAGTTGAGATAAACCTTATCTTCAGACAGCAGACTACCGTTCGCATCAGTGATGGACACTTCCTCGGAAGCAAACTGCGTTGGAGGTTGCGGAGTAACTGAAGTGATCGCTGGTGGTTGTCCTGGCACCGGTGGCATGGTGATGCTCAGGGTTCCGGTGTGGGGGACATCTGCTCCGTATCCGATTCCACCTCCGGCTTGTCCTGGTGTCGGTGTGTCGAAAGTGGGTGGCGCCAGGGTGGTGGGTGTTGTTGAGGGTGCCTCAAGGCACGGGTTAACAATCTCCGGTGGAACCGGTGACCCCGGTGGTAAGGATGCCACCAACTGTAAATAAATAGCATGGTCGCGGTCCCGCACCGCCTGACACTCTTCCGCTGGACCAGCAGAAGCAGTATTCACACTCACCAGACCGAGTGAACCGAGAACTACTACTACCGAAGCGCACACCACCACAGTACGTCTGAACCACCCATCACCAGGCGCTCGTTGTTTTTCTCTCATTATCATTTTCCTTAAAGTATTTGCATTACAACGCTTTTACTGGCCTAGTTACAAAGGCATGGGGTCGCCGTAGGTGGCGATGGTGGAATCGGTTTGCGAGGTGGAGATGGTCAGTTGGGCATACGAGCGCACCCACACCGGACCAATACACGAATCCACTTTCAAATGCACATTAGAGAACTCCACATTCGCCGAAGGAGACGATAAACTCTTTTTGCCAA
>JBOFCS010000116.1:0-21907 GCA_051646185.1 Mycobacteriaceae bacterium
CTTGGAGCCAAGCCCTACTTAAAACATTGTGGCTAGTTTCCAGGGTAGCCGGATATTGCTGAGTGTGCACACTGCTGTTGAAATTTTTTTGAATGAGTTCTTCTTTGTAAAGTCCGTGATCAAAAATATTGAACTTCTATGATATTCAGTATAAACCTTGCTCTATATCTCTTTTTCTGTGGTTTTGATTTAGGAAAATCAAATTTTTTTTTAGGTTAATGCATTCTTTACTTCACCGTGGTATACCCAAATTATGAGTAATAAAAAGTTTTATCGAAGAGGCACAAGCAGTTGCTGATTAATTATTTGTAAATAAGAAATAATCTTATAGCACGTCAAAAAATAATTAATAGCAGAATTTTTGAGTATAACTAAGGGTTTGCCACCTTTCTTCCCAACCATACTGCTGGGAAGAAAGGTGGCCAGGTTAGGAACCTAAAGTTACCGTGGCGCCATGCGTAGTGCGCCGTCCATCCGAATTGTTTCACCATTGAGGTAGTCGTGTTCGATGATGTCCCCAGCTAATTGTGCATACTCGGTGGGCTTGGCCAACCGTTGCGGGAAGGGGATGCCCGCTGCTAAGCCTTGGCGATATTCTTCGGTGACACCAGCAAGCATAGGGGTATCAACAGTTCCAGGTGCTATTGTGTTCACCCGAATTCCCTGTTGAGCCAAATCGCGGGCAGCAGGGATTGTCATGGCATGTACCCCACCTTTGGAGGCCGAGTACGCAATTTGGCCAATCTGCCCTTCAAAAGCAGCTACTGAAGCAGTATTAATGACTACGCCCCGCTGGCCGTCTGCATCAACAGCCTCGGTCTTTGCGATGGCGTCAGCGGCAAGCCGCATAACGTTAAAGGTGCCAAGAAGGTTGACGGTAATGACCGTACGGAACAGTTCAAGATCATGAGGTCCGTTTTTAGACAATACCCGTCCGGCCCAACCAACGCCGGCGCAGTTTACTACGATTCTAAGTGGGGCACCTGAGCCGGATGCTTGATCGACAGCAGCTTGTACTTCGTCAGCACTTGTGACATCTGTAGGAATGAATGTGACGCCTTGGGGCGTGTTATCGCCAGCACGCTCGATGGAGGCGGCGAGGTCAAGCCCAAAAACTGTGGCTCCTCGATCGATGAGCAGGGCTGCAGTGGCAGCTCCTAGTCCCGACGCTGCTCCAGTGACGATGGCTGCGGTTCCCGCGATTTCCATGGATGTTCCCTTCGATCTACTCAAGTTGATTCGAGATAACTTTCGGGTGAACCATAGCCGGTGTTGGTAGCAAAATCACTGAGGGCCTGAAATCATTCAGCAAAGCGTCTGTGAGTTTGGTCAGTGTCAGGTACTAAAAATGGTTTAGCAGTGTTAGCTGCGATATGCCTGCGTAGTGAGAGTGCGGTGCGTGCGTAGTCCGCCAAAAATGGAGACCAACAGCACTGCGGTTGTGCCGGTGATCATCACAATCATTCCCGCGGGGTTTTCCGGGAAAAGCCCAGTGAGGATAAGGGTGATGCCGAAAATAAAAAATAAGCTTGCAGCAAAGAATCGAATTATATTCTCAGGTAGTCTTTTTCGAATAAAAATACCGAGAGCTATGGCTAAAGCATCGGCAGAGACCATACCGATCGTTGATCCGATCCATACCCCAAACCAGTTATGATCGGCGGCAAGGGTGATGGTGGCAAGCATGGTTTTATCACCTAATTCTGCGAGAAAAAATGCAGAAGTGATGGAAATTAACACGGATCGTTGGACGCGAGTGGCCTTTGCTGCTTCTCGTGCTGACAGTTTATCGCCACGCACAGTCCATAGCGCAAACCCAAGGAAGGCAGTCCCGCCAATAATATTAATCTGCGCTGTTGGTAGTGAAATTCCCAAGTAATGACCGAGCATGACAGAGGCAAGATGCACCGCAGTGGTTGCTAGGGTAATACCGAAAATTACGATCCACCAGCGATATCGACTGGCAAAGGTCATTGCCATCAGTTGAGATTTATCGCCAAGCTCGGCAATGAAAATAATACTAAGACTGATAAATAGTGCTGACCACATGGCTACCTCCAGCCTGCATCTGTTGATGCTTCGGCCGAAGGTCTCGCCCACCGATTACTTTCCGGTTCACGTGCCGGGATTCAACGCCTAAGCGTTGCTGCCAGTATGTCGACAACGTGATTGGGGGCTACTCCCCTTCGCTGACAACTGTGACAGTAGCCGAATAAATTTTCATTTGCCAATCACGGTAATTACAGGAAAAAAGTTCGGAAACCCTGAAAACTATGTGAGGACAGCATTATTGGGCGCTAAGTCAGTTAGGCACTGCTACTGGCATTTAGGTAGCAGTGCCTAACTGGCTGGAGCTAAGAGATTGTGTAGTGACTACGGGAAGATGAGGCCACTGGTCTGGCTGGTTGCCGCCGCGAAGCGGGCTTGGACGTCAGCCCAATTAACAACATTCCAGAAGGCCTTCACATAGTCGGCTTTAACGTTCTTGTACTGAAGATAAAAAGCATGTTCCCACATGTCTACCTGTAGTAGCGGGATGATCCCCAATGGAACATTCGCCTGCTGATCGTAGAGTTGGAAAGTGAGAAGTTTTTTGCCAAGTGTGTCGTAGCCTAGAACGGCCCATCCGGACCCCTGCAGCCCATTAGCCGCAGCGGTGAACTGCGCTCGGAATTTATCGAAGGACCCAAATTGATCATCAATTGCCGCAGCGAGTTCTCCCTCAGGCTTGTCCCCACCGTTTGGTGAAAGGTTTTTCCACCAGATGGAGTGGTTAACGTGACCCCCAAGATGGAAGGCCAAGTTCTTCTCGAGCAAAAAAATCGATCCATGATCTTCTTTTTCGCGGGCCTCTTCTAGCTTGCTTAATGCAGTATTAACTCCAGCAACGTAGGCGGCGTGGTGTTTGGAGTGGTGAACCTCATTAATTTCACCGGAAATATGTGGTTCAAGTGCGGCATAGTCAAAGTCAAGATCCGGCAACGTGTATTCAGACACGAGATTCCCTTCTTCGTGACTACCGCGTGCTAGGGCGGCGGCAGTCTTTTATTGGCTGATTGCTTATCGTCCTCTAGCGTTCCGTATTCGCTGACGCAGCGCAACACACTCTAAGAGAAGTTACGAAACAGATTAACGGGGGTGTGGAAATCCTCGGTGCTAGTTTCGTTTAGACGAGAACAATAAGCACTAGTAATCCGAGCAGTGCAAGGGCGATGAAGGCTCCGCGAAGGCAGGGGATCAGTTGACTTCCTGATGTTGTTTCAGAAGAAAGCGCTGCGCTGTCAAGGATCGAACCATTCACAATTCCTGCATCGATACTTCCAGTGGTCAACATTCCTCCTGACATCAGCAAAAAGTTCCCTAAGCATCAGTGACAATAGTCACAAGGGAGTGTGTGGCGTTGATCATAACCATATATCGACAAACTTGGGAAGTCGCTAGCCTTGTGTAAGCGCGTAGCATAGGAGTATGTCCTGGTACAGAGATTTTTTTCCTCGAACTACCGATGCTGTACGCGTGGTGGAAAAAGCCGATGCACTTCCTGGCCGCACTGGTGACAGTAAAATTTTAGCTCCACATTTTGTACACCGGCATTCGCTCTTCCCGCCTTTCCCGGAAGGTATGGAGTCTGCTGTGCTTGCAGCGGGGTGTTTCTGGGGTGCTGAACGAGTTTTTTGGCGGTTGCCCGGGGTTTATGTGACTGCTGCTGGCTATGCCGGAGGATTTACCCCAAATCCAACCTATGAAGAGGTCTGTTCAGGTCTGACAGGGCATACGGAATCTGTTTTGGTGATTTTCGACCCGCATGTGACTTCCTTCGCGAAGGTTCTTGGTGCTTTTTGGGAAAGCCACGACCCTACTCAGGGAATGCGTCAGGGAAATGATCACGGAACTCAGTACCGCTCGGCAATATTTACCTCCACGAGGCCGCAGTTGATTGTTGCGCAGTCCAGCGCTGAGGCCTACGGCAAAGCGCTCAAGCAAGCAGGGAAGGGACTAAATAGTGGCATCACCACTGAAATTTCTCAGCTAGAGCAGTTTTATTATGCGGAGGAGTATCACCAGCAGTATTTAGCTAAAAACCCGCAGGGATACTGTGGGTTAGGTGGAACTGGAGTTGCCTGCGTTGTGGAATCGGATTAGATCGGATGTTCTGTTCCGGCTAGCCGTAGTCAGCTAATTTCTTGAGTGTTAGTTAAATATGATGAGAATTTACTATTCATCCACAGGTTCGCGGCAAGAGCCACGTAAATGCCTATAGTTACGACTGCTAATTGGGGATGAATCTGTGGAAACTGTGGATAACAGCCGTATTGAATGTGAGGCAGAACACAAAAAGCTAACAGCGGTATCAATAGTTGAGCCTCGTATGTGCTTATTGGGGTGATGCCCAGATTTCTTGGGCAATTTCAGGCAACTGTCCAGTTTAAGTAAGGAGCAAGGTCGTGAGTATTTCCACTAGTCCAGCAGTACCATCGGTTATAGCTAAGGAATTGCCCACTAAGCTGCCCAACAGTGCTGTCATCCTTGATGTGCGTGAGTATCAAGAATGGGACGGTGGGCACATCGCACAAGCTTTGCATATTCCGATGGGTGAGATTCCGGTGCGGATGAGCGAGATTGACCCAACGTTAGACGTCTACGTGATGTGCCACTCCGGTGCACGATCGTTGCGAGTGGCTGATTATCTTAACCACAACGGGTATAAGTGCATCAATGTCAGTGATGGGATGCTTGGCTGGGTCCAGGCCCAGCGGCCGGTGATTATTGGTGAACAGGCTAGTGGTCCTGAGGGCGATGAGTAGGGTGACTTTATGATTCAAGTGTGTGCTCGCTGTGCCACGCGGTGGTCAGTGGGTGAGCGCATTGAGCAGTGGTGTCCGCGTTGCCAAGGGGTACTGCTTCAGCCTGAAGAATCTGAGATTCGAGGCAAAGTTGGTGTAGCTTACGGTACTGGATCTGATGAGCAGTTGGTAGTTCCGAAAACTCAGGGACAATCGCTTTACCCACCTCGTCGAGCTTTTCATTGGGTTGCGAAGTCTGCTTACTCGATACCCAAAAATCATGTTGCACAGACCAGGTCAAAGCTGGCATCGGATACGCCGCACTACTCTTCTATTCCAAGGTGGGGATTAAAAGATAGGCTAGACACTGCTGCCCTAACTCGGAAAAAGCCTTTCACGCTGTGGTTGGCAAGTCAGACCGATCGCATCGTCAAAGTAACAATGATCAGCCTAGGTGCTGCAATCCTCAGTCAATTATGGAGATACTGGTTACTGTGGTGGAACCAAACTCACTTGCTTAGTACATGGTCAGTGCATCTCTCAGATTTTTTTGTTGCGGTAACAGGTGCCGTTGCGCTGTTGACAGGGGCGCTGAGTGCAGTGTGTCTGAGCTGTTGGTTGATTGATTTTCGTAAACACCACTATGCACGTTCAGGTGAGCGTGATCCACGTTCGGGGTTAGTCCTTACTGTGGGATGTTTATTTCCTATTCTGAACATAGTTATGCCAGGTGTGTTTATTAATGAAATAGCTTTGGCAGCAAAAGATTTTGATAATAAGCGGCTACTACAGGTAGTGCGCATTTGGTGGTTATCATGGGTCTTCAGTTGGCTGGCGTTTATCGGATTTCAACTATGGCGCTTTCTTGACAGCCTTGCTGCTGTTGCTAATTCGGCACTGCTTGCTGCTTTTGTAAACGTCATTGCCTTGGGGTGCCTTTTTATGACAACCCAACTTGTGCAAGAACTCAGGTGCCATGAAAATTCGAAAGTACCCCGGAGGTGGACCGTGTCTGGGCACGCTGATTTGGCCGAAAGGATAGTTGATCGCGTTACTTAATCTGGCGGGTTAAATTTTCTTAACGACGCTGGACTTAAGTTGCATAGGGCCAATGCCATCAATTTTACAATCGATATTGTGGTCATCTAAGCCGCTAACGAGGCGGATATTGCGTACCTTTGTCCCCGACTTAATGCCGGTCGGACTACCTTTCACCTTGAGGTTTTTGATGACCGTAACACTGTCTCCATGGGAGAGAATATTGCCGACGGAGTCGGTGATAACTTGTTCAGCGTTACTGGCCGGATCGTCCGGTAAGAGCTGTGCCCACTCGTGGGCGCACTCGGGACACACCAGGAGTGCGCCCATTTCATAGCTGTACGGGCAAGAACAATGGGGGCAAGGCAATAGGTCCATTATTGCCAGCCTATCGAACGGTTTTAGATATTGGCTTTTGTGTCTGACTTGAGCGAGTGGTCGGCGACGGGCAGCATAGGGGGGTGGACTTTTTACGAGGCGATGGCAGGCTCCCCCTTGTGGTGGCACACCGAGGTGCTTCAGCTGCTAAAGCCGAACACACTCTTGCCGCCTACAATCTGGCATTGCAAGAAGGGGCTGATGGTCTGGAATGCGATATTCGGCTCAGTCGCGATGGGCATCTTGTCTGTATTCATGACCGGCTGGTGGATCGAACCTCCTCGGGTAGTGGCGTGGTTAGTGCAATGACGCTAAATGAGCTCAACAAATTTGAGTACAGCAGTTGGCATTCCCATGTAGGAGTGGTTGATCAAGATGAAGCGGGAATACTTACATTGGAAGATCTTGTTAAGTTGGTACTTGACTGGCATAGGCCTGTAAAGCTCTTCATTGAAACAAAGCATCCTGTGCGTTATGGCTCTTTGGTCGAGAAGAAATTGCTGGAACTTCTGCATGGTTTTGGGATTGCAACTCCACCTTCAGCGGATCACTCGCGTGTGGTTGTTATGTCTTTTTCCGCTTTATCAGTATGGCGAATTAGACGTTCGGCACCATTGCTTCCCACGGTTTTATTAGGAGAAGCGACTGCTTGTTTGGCGAGTAGCCATGAAACTATTTTGGGCACCAAAGCAATTGGTCCATCAATAAAGTTATTACGAGAGAATCCCGGATTGGTAAATAAGGCCGCGATGGGAGGCCGTGCAACCTATTGCTGGACGGTTGATGACGCTCATGATGTTGCATTCTGCCGCGAACTGGGAGTGTCGTGGATTGCCACAAATTATCCCGGTTTGACTAAATCTTGGCTAGGGAATGGGATTTCTTAATGGGAACACGGTAAGTTAGTGCCTCGTGGGTAAGAGCAAAAGAAACAGCGGTCCCCGACCTGGTAGTAACCGGGCCACTAAGATTGCCCAGCGGCAAGCACTTTCTGCAGCGGAGGTGCGGGTCGTTCGGCCTTTCAGTGGGGTTTCCTTCGAGTGTGACCTTGTTGCTATGCGGGAGTTTGTCCCTTCGGCAACCGCAGGTCTTCCGCTAGTAGATGAGTCTCGTCACCTGCAGATTGCTACAGTGCTCCCTGGGGCTGTTGCCGCAATGGTGCGTAAGGAAACGCAGGAGGACCAATTGGTTACCGGCTATGTGGCATTGCAGGTGCAGCAGCCGCCAGCTGATCTTGCGGCAGCGTTGGCAGAGTCTATTCGCTGGGCTTCGACTAGTGAACCTGGGCAGTCGTTGTCGGTAGCCAAACCGACTGAATCCTCACCGGTACTTACCGATATAATGAGGACCGAGGTTGATATAAAAATCACTGTCCACCAGGATTTTAACTGGTGGATACCTGAGGGGGTAGAGGCCTCAGCTGAGGTAAAAGCTGCGGTGCAGCAGGCTAATGAAGTGATGATGCCAAGTGCACGTGTTGAGGCTGAAGGTATTTCGGCAGCTTGGTGGGTTGATGCGGGAGAAAAAGCTCACATTCGGTGGGTCAGACCGGAAGATGAAGACGACCTAATGGCTGCGTTGGCAAGGTTGCATGCTTCTGGTGGACTACATATGGGGGCCGGATCACGTTTTGCTGGCTCGTTTAGAACGCATGGTTTACTTGTGCCGGTATTTGATCTAGACCGCGATATGCACGTGGAGGAATGGGCTAAGCCTATTCAAGAATTAGAATCACGATTAGCTCAAGCACTCGCAGTGAGCACTGCTTTAAGCACTGATGAGCGACGATCACGCGATGGTTTGCGTAGTCGACAGGTAACCTTACGTTGATTGTCAGGATCAAGCAATAACGAAGAAATTGATGACTGACTGAGCAGGGTAGTTGAATCCTCCTGATGGCGTCTTATCTCATGGGCTAACTCGTAACCTACGATGGAGGGCTCGGTCTATTTTTGTAGGTTGAGGTGAACTGATGGGTTGCTGCCTCAATAATTTGTTCAGGTGATACTTGTAATTCTTTATTAAGCCAAGCGGTGATGAGTTCAGCAAGCCCTCCTACAAAAAGAAGCGCTGTTATTTTATCCAATTGATCTGACTCGGAAGGCTTTTTATACAGCAGGGCAGATTCTTCTGCCACCATACTTGCAAAACTATGGAGTAACTCTCGCTGTCGTTTACGGGCTGTTTGTGAGCCAGACGCTTCGATGATTCCAAGACGGCCTTTGCGGGGGTCGGCTATTAAGATTTCAACAAAAGCTTGAATGGCTGCACGAGAGCGATTGTAGGCATCACCGGGTGTGAGGTGAAGCGCCCGTTCGGCTGCTTCACGGATTTCATTAGCTACCTGATCAATTGCCTGGATTATGGCGTCGTCGCGGCTTTTAAAGTTTTCGTAGAAGTAGCGTTCCGTGAGACGTGCTTGGGTGCACATCGCGGACATAGTCGCCTTCTCCATCCCGACAGTGCCTACGAGTTCAAGGATTGCTTCCATGAATTGCGCGCGACGCTCGGTGGTTCGCTGTTCTGCTGACATACCTCGGTACTGACGCGTTGTGGATTGCACATAATGATATTGACAGAATTTATTACCAGTACGCAATTGGGGAATTGTGGTGTGCGAGAATACGGCAGGTAGATCCATGTTATTGCGGTATTTTGTTACCATCAACTGGTGAATGGGGAAATGTATGTTCAAAATACAAAAGTATCAAAACTTGAGGTAATCAAAGTCGTTCTGGTCACTGTAATGGTAGGTTGTTTTTCCGCCTTAGCCTGGCAACTCACAATGGCAGGAGATGATACACCTGCCTATGCGGCCGGGATGTATTATGGTCATTATTCCCCTGGTCAGATAACGTGGTGTGGGGCAATTGTGGTTATTAGCGCCGCGCTAGGCGCTAGCTTGCTTCAAAAGCACTGGTACCTTTTACCTTTTTCCGCTGCTACCGGATTCGCTTTGGCTTTCGGTAAAGACGTGTCTTCCGATGTTACAGGGTTATGGCTAGTGGGTACGGTGTTTGCGTTTATTGGCATTGTTATAGGGATCAGTGCTGTTTGTTTGGCGTCGGTGGGAGCCATAGTGCTGGGGAAAAATTTATGGAGAACTCGTCAAATTCCTAGCAGCGGAAGCGATATAGTGATTTTACTGGGTATAAGTCTGGTGATATTCCTGCTTGTATTAATCACTTACAAAGTTTGGGAAGCTGCAAAGCCAAACACCGATCCTGCTGCGGCAGCAGCGGTGCGGGGTCCAATTACTCCCGTGCGCCAGGCAGCCACGCAGGCGTATGCCGATGTAGTTAAGACTCTTGAAGCTGAAGCGGGAATCCAGTTAGAGCCTGAAGCCTTGAGTATTAACGATTTTTCACTTAGCGATGCTGGATGTAATAGAGTGCCTGAAGCCGTTACCTTTTTTGCGGCGACTACTGATAATGTGCAAATTCCAGATAGTGAAGCTGCCGCAGTAAAAAAATTTTTGTTAGCGGTAGCTAGTCGGCATTCCCTTGAGTTTACCGATCAAAGCAACTACGGTGTAATGCTTTTGGAAGCTGTTGATAATGCGTGGAGTTTAGTATTCAACTTTAGTAGCCGATCTGCCTACCATTATCCCAGTATTTTTGTGCATTCTCAGGTCTGTTATTGGCGTTAGACCCGACAATGTCCACCCAATTATCGAGCTCCACCAGCAGCCGAGGGTGCGCTAGGATCAGCGTTAACCTTTGAGTTCATTTCTCGTGCGACAAAGTCTTCTAAGTCGAACAGGTTGTGCCCGGCTCGGTCAGCAACGGTCAATAGCGTTGTCATGTTGGATACCTCTTCGATCTGCTCTTTAAGGAACCACTGCATGAACTGCTCGCCAAGATAGTCACCTTCATCGCGTGCGGTGCGGGCTAGTGCGATGATCTGATCGGTGACGGTTTTTTCTTGTTGTAACGCCAAGGCAATTGGTTCCCGGGGTGATGAAAAATTCGATTGAACTGCATCGATACCAGATAGTTCAACAGCGATATCTCGGTCCAAGAAGTACTGCACAATCATCATGGCGTGATTACGTTCTTCGATTGACTGATCATAAAAATGTTGAGCAAGTTGGGGCAGATCTGCATTATCAAAGTACACAGCAACGGCAATGTACTGCTGTGACGCGGTGAACTCATTTCGGATCTGCTCGTGTAGCAGGGTATGAAATTGGGTGGGATTGCTGTTGATAACTTTGCTCATTACATCGAGGGTAGTGGACTAGACGAACTTTTTCTAGTCCACTTAATTTATCCACTCCCTGCGGCTGTGGGGGCAGTAGGATCAGTAGATAATGATGAATTCATTTCTCGGGCAACAAAATTCTCAAGATGAAATAAATTATTCTCAGCTCGATCAACAATAGTGAGAAGTGTTGTCATACTGGCTACTTCTTCAACTTGTTCCTTAAGGAACCACTGAACAAACTGTTCACCTAAATAATCTCCTGTGGTGCGTGCGGTCTGAGCCAACTGCATGAACTGCGCAGTTACCTCCTTTTCTTGGGTAAGAGCAAGCTCCACAGGTTCACGAACGTTTGCAAAAAGTGTTTTTACCTCTGGAATGCTTGGGACCCGAACACTGATGTCGTTATCAAGTAAATACTGAATGAGCATCATGGCATGGTTACGCTCTTCAAGTGATTGTGCATAGAATCTTTTGGCTAGCTGTGGCAGATCTTCCGCGTCAAAATAAACCGCAATTGCCAAATATTGTTGGGAAGCGGTGAACTCAGCTCGAACCTGATCTCGAAGTAGTGAATGAAATCGAGAATCATCGGAGGAAGAGAGTGTATTCATGCCTGACATGATGACCAGGCTACCTGGAACTGCAAGGAAAGACCCGCTTAGCTCACGGTAATCAGATCAGCAGGTAGTGGTCGATCTTCTGCTAAGGCACCAAAAAATTGTGTTGCTTTGGCATCATCCCAGATCAAAGCATTACCAACATCGGTATCATCAAACCTCCCGATTGGCACTGTAGTCATGGTTATTGATCCATGCATTGCCCAGGCCAAGCGGGCAAGATCCCATATATGAGTGCCCTCGTCAACCTTTAGCGATTTAAGGATTCCCGATAGCATTGGCCAAAGTTTAAGAGGATTGATCAATGTTGTTGGATTGGTTGATTTTTTTAGTAACGCCGACATAAACTCCCGCTGATTGTTCATCCGATCGATATCGGCTAGTGCAGTAGCCCTGCTGCGGACAAAGCCTAAGGCCTGCGAGCCAGATAAATCTTGGCAACCGGCCGGTAGATTAATACCGGCTAAAGGATCGGCTATGGCGTTCTTGATGCAGAGGTTAACTCCTCCAACAGCATCGACCATAGTCGCGAATCCACTAAAGCCGATCTCAGCGTAATGGTCTATGCGCACTTGAGTTGCCAGCTCTACGGTGTGTACCAGTAACGCTGGATTGCCATTGGGCAGTCCTTCAATAGAAAATGCAGCATTTACTTTATTGCTTCCAAAACCGGGGATCTCTAGATAAGAATCACGGGGAATGGATACTAGGGTTGGCTGTTCGTTCCCTTCGGGTATGTGCACCAATATTATTGTGTCGGTACGATTTCCGTCTACATATCCGGTGGATAGTTCTTCTTCCTGGGTTTCTGAAAGCCCAGCTCGGCTATCGGAACCAACAAGCAACCAGTTTGTTCCCGGAGTATCAGCTATTCGGCCGGGGTAAGAAAGGAGTGCGTTGGTTCTATTAAGTTTTCCATCGCTGTAGAACACCGCCACAGCAAAGGTAATTATCAGAACCAATAAAGTTGCACCGGTGCGTCTCGCCCATCGTCGTCGCTTGGGTGTGATGACCGATGCAGGACGTGGGCTGCGAGCTAAGGATGCAGGAGGTCTTGCAGCAGTGGGTGACCGTTCCTGGTACCGCCTACCGCTAGGGCGGTACTGCTGGGAGGGTTCGGTGAAAGGTTGTGGGGTCTGAGTTGCGGCGTAAGCAGATGTGGGTTGCGTTGGAGTGCGAGACTTCGATAAGGGGCGAGCAAATTGCTTTGTTTGTTCGGGGTTTGTGGTCTCGCTCCAAGCTCGTGGCTGCCCGGTTTCCGTGTGCGGGTGCAGTCTGCTGGGGTCGCGCCGAAAAACTTGGGTTCCTTCTGGGCCAGAAGTAGGTTGATTTGGTCTTGCTCTTTGCTGATCCTCGCCATCCACTCTTGCATTCTACGTGCAATGGTGCTGCTTATCTCTTAGGGAATGAACGTTAGATGATTTTTCATCAGGGCGTACCCCACAAAGGCCACAATATCTATAATCGAATGCGCGATGAGAAGAGGCCATAGCCTATTGCTGCACTGCCAGTAGCGGCCGAAGATCAGCCCCATGATGAGGTTTCCGATCGCAGCTCCGATCCCCTGATAAAGGTGGTAGCTAGCGCGTAGCAATGCCGAATATATGAGTGCTGAGTTAGCGGAAGTGCCGAGTTGGCGCAGTCTTGTGAGAAGAAAAGCGACAACGATGACTTCTTCAGCGCCTGAATTACCGATGGCAGTGAGTGTAAGTACCGGTATTTGCCACCAGGTTTCGTTAAGTGAGCTGGGGATCACCTCGGTGTTGAGCCCCAGCGTTCGGGAGAGGATATAAAACCCTAAACCAGGCAGTCCAATAAGTATGGCTAAACCAATTCCCGGTAGTGCATCTGAACGCCATTTTATTTTCGATAATCCAATTTCCTTAAATCCAAATCCAGAGCGCCACAATAGGTATAGACCTAAAAATATCCATGACGCCAACTTGAGTATAGAAATAAGATTCCAACTAAAATCAATCAAATCGTGATGTGATCGGGTGGGGTTGAGGGCGATTTGCTGATCTGCTAATCCAGCCAGGGCTGATTCTATGAAAGAAAGCAAGGCTCGTAGCCCTTGCCATCCGAAAGTCACAAGTAGGACTACCACAATTTCTATTGTGATAAGACGCCGCTCAGTCCTATCGAGTTCCACGGTTGATGCCACTGATGGCTGTACCCAACGTTGTGGTTTCATCCCATGCTTCTTTCCCTAATCCTGAATCCTGATGAGTGGACAGTTGCCCGGTATCAATACTAAGTCCGTTAGTTCTTAGCGGAAAGCCTGGAAGAGCGCACTGTTGCGATAAGAGCTAACCACCTATATAGGATATCCTCATGTCCGACTTTGATTCTGGTAGTAAAAAAATTAATCCTCAAGCGGTTTCGCTAGCCTTAGGACTACCAGCAGGTCGGTACCGTGGATTATGGGAAGGCTTGTTAGTTGGCTTCACCAGCACTGTGCACAAGAGTGCAAATACTTCCTATGTTGCTGGCCATATCGTTTCGTCCTCGGTCTTCAGTGAGTATTTTTCAAAAAATTGTGAAAGTAGCCGACAACTAGCAGAAAATAATAAGTTTATTGTTCTCTTAGATAGCGATCCAGATGAGATACCTTCTGCTGCAATAAAGTATATAGAAAAATTTCAGATCAACTGCTCGATAGCTAATTTTGATGACGCATTGACGCTTAGGTGCACACATCCACTTGTTATTTATCTTGAAGGCCAAGAAAAAATTTCAGCGGGAGATGCCGCTGCTGAAATTGTCCAGGCCGGGCATATTCCAGGGTTAGCGAGACGCACTCCACTGACATCAGTATCGGACTTTCTTGCGGTGGTGGTGCACGCACAAAACGGTTTCTTGGCGCAGGCGGATACTGTAGAGGAGCTCTTCACGTTGATGTCGGTAACTATTGCTGCATTGCGGGGTGAAGACATCGGTCTATCAGTTGAAGTAACAAATTCAGAGCGATTGAGTCGATTGGGAGCAGCGGCAGGTGAGGCCCTGCGACAAGTTTTACTTGCGGTAGAGGTGCCCAATCCGGTAGCTATGGGTTATGAACTTGCCAAGCGCGGGATCATGTAATTCTACGAACAAGCAAGTAGGCTTTTGCTGTGCTGCGTATTACTTACTTTGGGCCTTCAGGGACGTTTACCGAAGCTGCTCTGGCGCAGATGGAGGCCAATGGAACGATTAGCAAAGTCACTGATCCGGTAAATCTGAGTCCAGAGATAACGCGAATAGCTGCGGTCAGTCCTTCTGCTGCGTTGGAGTTGGTACGAACGGGAGCGGCCGATTATGCCTGCGTGCCTATCGAGAGTTCGGTGGAAGGCCCGGTACCGCCCACCCTTGATGCACTGGCCACTGGAGCGCGATTGCAAATTTTTGGGGAAGTTGAACTAGCGGTGAGCTTTGAGATTGTTATTCGCCCAGGTTTTTCTGTAGATCAGATTCGCACTATTGCCGCTTATCCCGTTGCGGCCGCTCAGGTGCGTAGTTGGCTTGCTGTAAATTTCCCAGCGGCAGAAATCTTAACGACGAGCTCTAATGCTGCTGCTGCCGAGGATGTTTCATCTTTTCGGGTTGATGCTGGAGTATCAACTACATTAGCCGCGCAAAGACTTGGACTGGAATCGGTAGCGAGTGATGTTGCCGATGTAGCAGGGGCGAGAACTAGATTTGTTTTGGTTGGTCGCCCCGGCATTGCGTGTCAGCGGACGGGATCTGATCGGACTTCGGTAGTTTTAACCTTGGCAAATCGACCCGGGGCACTTGGGGCAGCTATAGCTGAGTTTTCGGTTCGCGATATTGATTTAACAAGAATTGAATCACGACCTATGCGAACAGAATTAGGTAGTTATCGATTCTTTCTTGATTGTGTTGGCCATATTGATGATATTGAAGTCTCCGAGGCTTTGAAGGCGCTGTACCGTAAGTCGGAGCAGGTCTTGTATTTAGGTTCGTGGCCTAGCGTTCACTTAAAAGTGTCCGGTGCCGAAGATTCTCCGGATGCTTGTCTTTGGTTGAGCAACCTTAAGGCGGGAAGGGTAGACTTGTAATGGCAAAACTTATCCTTATCAGGCATGGACAATCGGAAGCCAATATTGAGCGCCGGTTGGATACTCGTCCGCCGGGGGCGCCGCTGACAGAGTTGGGGCGGGAGCAAGCTAGGAGTTTTGCTAACTCATTAGATCCGAACAAGGTGGCAGTTGTGGTGTCGTCAGTTGCTCGTCGTGCCCAGGAAACCGCTGCGGAAATTGCAGGTGTTCTTGGTAGAAACGCTGAACTTCGTGAGGGTATCTTTGAAGTCCAGGCAGGAGATTTAGAAGATAAAAGTGATTTATCTTCACATAAAATATTTGAAAGTACTTATGTACAATGGCAATTAGGATATTTACAGAAATCTTTGCCAGGTGGAGAAAATGGTTTTTACGTTCTTGAGCGATTCTTACCTGTTTTAGCAGATTTACGAAAAACTTACTTGACGGATACTGCGGCGCAGAAAGACGTCCTTGTAGTTAGTCATGGCGCGGCTATTCGATTGGTGGGTGCGGTACTTGGTGGCGTTGACGGCGGGTTCGCTAGCAATCACCACTTGTCGAATACTGAAACCATCGAGTTGGTGCCACGTGCTGACGATAGTTGGGAATGCATTCGCTGGGGTCAGGAATTTGCCCCGTTTCCAGTGGAAGATTGGAGCATCCCAGATAGTGGCCCACCGGACCCTTCTCGAGGTCCGATGGGATAACTCGGCTAAAAGCCTTGAGTCAGGTGTTCATCAAGAACACCTGACAGGGTGTGTAATGCTCTTTGTAAGCGCTGTTCTGTCCCTGGAGCAAATGTGGACCACAGTGTGCCGTCCGCAGACACGCTAGGAGTGGCAATTATTCGCCCTACTTCTGTGTCAAAGATAGCTACGGCACCAGGGGCAGCGGTTGTGCTGCCATTCTGATGGCGTAGCGCGACAATTTCACCGGTGGAAACAGTTCGAGTCATAGCTGAAGCAACAGTCATAGCATCGGTAGGTGATGCGCCAAGCTGTTGAAGCATTCCAGTGGTGCGTTGAGCTTCAGTGGGGTGATCAAAAGCTACACCCAGTTCTTTGGCAGTGGCATTGATCCCTCCGAAAGATACTGGTGCACTAAATCCGATGATACCCATGATGAGGGTGGCTAAGCCATTAGGTGAGGATTGAATAAGAACCCTGTTGTTGTGTCGGGTAGCGACAATCAAATTTTCTCGGGAATCAAGTACAGCGGTGACCCGAGTTGTGTATTCGGGTGTGCACCAGCGGAAAGCAATTTCTTTATGGGGGCGCGCGAGTACCTTCATTCTGTATGCAAGCGTCGAATCAACTTCATTGCCATCAAGTATATTTCGATCAAGTAAGCGCGCGCGAGCCTGAGTCAGTGCAGTAAATCTTTGTGAATCGTTGTCGTAGAGACCACCGGCAGCAAGAACGACAGGAAGTTGATCAATATCAAGTAGCTCGCAGACAAGATCAAGTTCATCGAGGTCAAGCAAAGTTGGCCCTGCAATAGTTGGTGTCAAGCAGATCACCTTCCTTACTCCTCATCGGGATCTAGGGCACCTATGACAGCTGGGGTAACCACTCGCCCATCAGCAAAATGCTCAAATTGCTGGCTAGGCGATACTCGTTCTGTACGAGTTTCCTCGGTATTTCGAATAGGCCTCCCACCAATAATCGGGGAACCGGTAGCAACATTGCGCACTCCAGAAGTGGTCTCGCTGTGTCCGGATCCAGAGGATGTGTTGGTTCCATCGGAACTGAATGCAGCTAGTCCAGGTGTTAGTCCAGGTGAGCTAACGCTAAGGCCAGCAGTTGAGTTGCCGATTCCTCGGTAATTTGCTGCGGCAGATCGAGTTGACTCATTTTGTTGCCCTAGAGCGCCTGCGGCCATAGGAGCACCAAAACCGCCCATAGCTGCTGTGGCACTCACTCCTGCCGCAGATGTTGAAGCTGGAATAACGGAGCCAAGAGCGGCAGAGCCTGAGGATACTACTGAGGATGCGGAACTGAAGCCTGCGGAGGCAAGTCCGGGTGCTGCGCTAAGAGCCGCTGGTATGTCAACTCCACCGATGGAAGCTGCCGCGGCAGTCTGCCCGGCTCCAACGGTAGCGTCTTCGGTGATAGTGTGCTTTGCAGTTGATTCTGCGACTACTGAGTCATCCCGAACCATTACAGGTTCTCGAGGGAAATTTATTGGTAGTGCGAGAACTGAAGAAGCTGCTTCGTACGCTTCCATCACTAGAGCCGCCCGCATGTCTTCGGCCTGTTCAACGGCTTCGACAGCAGCGCTAGCGCCGGTGAGCAGACC
Organism: Mycobacteriaceae bacterium; assembly: GCA_051646185.1. Classification (GTDB taxonomy): domain Bacteria; phylum Actinomycetota; class Actinomycetes; order Mycobacteriales; family Mycobacteriaceae; genus JBOFCS01. The sequence continues at coordinate 17,362 of JBOFCS010000116.1, forward strand.
ACCTGTTGCCAGGGCGGAAGCTTTAGCCGTTTGAATTGCTTCAACTTCAACGATATTTGGCATTGCTAAGACAGCAACGTTGTAGGCGCCTGCTTGTACTTCAGCTTTGCCTGCGCATAAAGCAGCTAGCGCAGCGGTACCCCCGACCCACCCAGCAAAGGGTTCTATTTTTTTGTACGCAGCCTCTGCTGCTTCTCCCTCAAAACCCAGTCTCAGTTGCAGGTTGGTCTTTTCGAGCGTCAAAGCTGACTCGCTAAGTACAGCCGCCATTGCTGCCCAAGCAGTTCCAGCATCGTTGAGATCAACCGAACCTACTCCAGTTGCAAGGTCTAGTGATAGTTTGGCAGCTCCGCGGGGGAGCCAAATAACACCGGTGAATCCCACCATGGGACACGCTCCTTAGAAATGTGATCGATGGTTGGATGGTTAGAGAGTCTGTGTGAACTTGGCGCCAAGCGCCTCGTCCTCGCTGGAAAACTTATCTGCCTGCTGTCTTAAGAGCGCGGCAGCTTTACGTAATTCGTGTACCCCACCTTTAGCTGCGGGAATGAAGGTATCTGCAGCTTTGTTAAACCAATCTGCAGCTATTGCTGATACTTCGTCACGCCCCGAGGGAGCGACATGCAAAGCTTGCCCATGCGCGGCGAGTTCGGCTTCAATACGATCCGCGACTGCGTCGTATTCAGCGGCGGTGGCTTTCAGTGCATCAGGGTCAACATGGATGTGACCGCCAGCGTGTGTGTTACTCATAAAACCCCCAAAGTGGTGTTTGTTCAGTTCTTCGGACAAGTTACTGGATGCAGATGACATCCTTTTATAGCTTATAACTACTTAGACCGTAAAAAGCGTCATTTGGTTCCATAAAAACCAAAATTTTTTTAAATTTTTTTCTGAACAAAGTTTCCCCAGTTCAGCGCAGCTAAAAGCGGTTTATAAATTTTACTTTGCTGCTGAACCTTTATAGTAGAGTGACTTAAATCTCATTGCAACCGGTTGTTTGCTAGTTTGGTTGTTAACTCTGTCACGAATTGTTAGTCCTACTAGTTTCCAGACGTTTGGCCGCTAGGTGTAGTGACGACAATCGAAGGGGTGGTGGCTCCAGGCAATGGAGTAGGTAGTGATCGCCCCGACGGCAATGCTGGAGGTGGGGAAGGTGCGGTGCCATTAATTTTTATCTGATCCCTGGCGCTGCCGGTTATTGTGGCGTAGCCACCAGCATCAAGTCCCGTTCCGATAGCGCAACTAATGAGTCTACTCCCGGCTAGCCAACTGACAAGGTCAATATTGTTCCAGAGCAAAGTTAGGGTGCTGTTGCGGAGTGCGTCAGCAGAAGCAAGAGTTACTGATGTCTGTTTTGTGCACTCATTTTCAATGAACTTGTCTTGATCTGCAATGCTCGGCAGCGAATCGGGGAACTGGGTACTAAGATTTACCGTTCCAGTTACTTCCCAGGCATGCGGTGCTTGGCAATCAACGGGAACGTATGTCGGTAGGTTGTTTGCGTCAATTCCAATGCAGGTACCGTCATCCCACACTCGCGATTGATCTCCTGCTGCCGCAGTTCCTGATGTGAGTAGGCGCTGTCCATTTGTTCCGGATTGCTGCAGACCACACAGGAGTTTACGCTCCCCTTGCTCTTCCCAAGCAGATTCGCTGGGGAAGAGCATCCCAATACTGTATTTGCCTTTGGGATCAAATTTTGTGCCAAGGTAACTGCTGATCGCAGCCGGGCATTGTTGGTCTCGGAGTTCGCTAAGCCGGATAACTTTTGGCCGGGACGAACGCGGTCCAAATTCAGAGCCAGGGTAGAGGCTCAGGTCGATTGCTTGAGCAACTTCAAATCGGTGTTCGGTCGCGCAATTAACTTTTGCCAAATCTGAGGTGCTAACTCCGGCAGCGGCAGCTAGGGTTGCCGACTCTGTCCAGTTATAACAGTCACCAGGAGCTGCCGAGTTGAAGTCTTTATTGCTGGGCGCGCCTGTGGTTTGAGTGATGCCAGCATTGGTCTTTAACGACAATGTGGAATCAGTAGAGAAGCCACCAGTGAGTGCTCCGATTGTGGTCGCGGCTAATACAGCGCCAAGGGCAACGGCAAGCAGAGTCTGGCGAGCCAGGGAGGCAGGTAGTTCCCAGTGCTTAAAACCGGAATCAGCGTTTGCTGCTGATTCCGATGATTCAGTCTCTGGGTGTGACGAGTTGACTAGCGGCATCACTGACCATTGTGCCTGGCTTGTGACAGAAGTGTGTCTGCGGTGTATGCCTTGGGTCGGTAACTTGTGGTTATGAGTGGTTCAGCAGATTTGGCGAGCGAAGCTGAAGGAAATGACGTTTTCTAGCGGTTTATGAATTTTTTTGGGGTGGGGTGAAATATTTTTTCTTCCTTTTTGGTGTGGTGAGCTGGGGTTTTGGTGGTGTAGGTGGTGGGTGGGAAAAGTTTTTTGTTTTTTATGGAACCGAATGGGGGTTTTGTGCGTCTAAGGTTGTGTAAGGCAAAAAATTATCTTTAGAGGAGGTTATGGATATGGCTGAAGGTTCGTTGATCCGTAAGTTTGAGCAGATGGTTCTGGATGCTCAGGAGGGCCGTTTGACGTTGGAGGTGAGTGATCCGCAGGTGTTTGAAACCTGTATTCGGGCCTGCGAAGACTTCAAAAAAGCAATGCAGGGTGAACTGGACATGATAGGCAATAAGACGAATGTGCGTGGGTTTGGGACCTGTCTTCCTGCGGTGCAGTTGGCTGCGGGTTTTTCAAGGAAAGCTCAAGGCGGCCCAAATTCTTACTATGACCAGATCGCAATGTTCATTACCTGCGCGGATCATTTGATTGCGACGTTCCAGGCGAATCGGGCGACTTATGAAGAGACCGAACGGGCCAATGCGCAACGCTTTCATGGTATTGCTGCTGGCCTTGATGGTGCTGCTAGTGGGAACAGCTCGTCTCCTGTGGCGGCGGAGCCTGAGTATTCCGGTCCGTATCCGAGGCTGTTGCGTTGGTAGTTGCAGTGCTGAAAACCATGTTTCGTGCGCTTATCCCTGCTGTTTTTTCTGTTGTGGTGGTGGGGTGTTCGTCGGTGGTGTCGGGGCAGCCGGTGCCGAAAACCGCTGGGGCACAGTCTCCGTCCCTGCCTTCCGGTGGTGAGGTGGTGTTGGCCGGTGCTGGGGTGTTGGGCCCTAAAGATAAGAAGCATCCCGAGATTACTTTTGACCCGTGTATCGATATCCCGGATGCAGTGTTGGTCAAGGCGGGAGTGAACCCTGCGGAGAAGAAGCGGAATGATTATCTCAAGGGTGAGTCGTATTATGCGTTGGACTGTTACTGGGGTGGAACACAATGGGGTATTGATATAGCGTCGGGGGCGATTACCAGTTTTGAGCGGGCACGATCACAAGATCGTCCGGGGGCAACGGTGACGGATATTCGGGTTAATAAACGGCAAGCTGCCATCCTCAACGAACCGTCAATGAACTTAACGTGTTCGGTGTTAATGGCTACGAGTTATGGGTATGTATTGCTGGCGCGAACGCTGCATACCACCAAAAAGTTGACTGATGAGACGCGGTGTGCGGGGATAGAAGATGTGGTTCGGATTATTGAGCCTTCGATTCTGGATGGTATGAAATGAGGCTTGCGTTTATATCCGCCGCTCTTATCCCTGCTGTTTTTTCTGTTGTGGTGGTGGGGTGTTCGTCGGTGGTGTCGGGGCAGCCGGTGCCGGAAACCGCTGGGGCACAGTCTCCGTCCTTGCCTTCCGGTGGTGAGGTGGTGTTGGCCGGTGCTGGGGTGTTGGGCCCTAAAGATAAGAAGCATCCCGAGATTACCTTTGACCCGTGTATCGATATCCCCGATGCAGTGCTGATCACCGCAGGGGTGAACCCTGCGGAAAAGAATCAGAATAATTATCTCAAGGGTGAGTCGTATTACGCGTTGGACTGTGACTGGGGTGGAACACAATGGGGTATTGATATAGCGTCGGGGGCGATTACCAGTTTTGAGCGGGCACGATCACAAGATCGGCCGGGGGCAACAGTGACGGATATTCGGGTTAATAAACGGCAAGCTGTTTTGATTAGTGACCCGGAAGCGGTGGGTTGTTCGGTGTTAATGGCTACGAGTTACGGGTACGTATTGCTGTCACGAACGTTTAACAGCACCAAAAAGTTGACTGCGACGGAGCGGTGTGCGGGGATAGAAGATGTGGTTCGGATTATTGAGCCTTCGATTCTGGATGGTATGAAATGATGTGTGGAAGGGGTAGGTTATGACAATTCCTGGTGTTGGTCTTAATGCGGTAGGTGAGGGACCTAATGATGCTCGGGCTGAGGCCGGGCGTCAGATGCGTGCGAAGCATGAGCAGCAGGTGTTGTCTCAGCTTGCTGGGGTGCCTGCTGATCCGGAATATGTGGTGGGCGAAGCCAACTTTGCTAGTTGGTCACACGAAGCCCTGTATGCCGAAGCTTCGTCGGTGTTACCGGGTGATGCCAACATGCTCGTTCAGTCTTGGCAAGCGTCGGGGTCGGTGGTGGAGACTGCTTTTACGGTGTTGCGGG
>JBOFCS010000125.1:0-10132 GCA_051646185.1 Mycobacteriaceae bacterium
CTGATGCTTGTTTTGGCACTACCCAACGATTTGGTGTGCCGATGGGCTTTGGGGGACCTCATGCTGGTTACTTGGCTGTTCGATCGGGATTGGCAAGGCAGCTTCCGGGCCGATTAGTTGGGGTATCGATTGATGCGGATGGAAACCGAGCTTATCGACTGGCATTGCAAACTCGGGAACAACATATCCGGCGTGAGAAAGCCACCAGCAATATTTGTACCGCACAAGTATTATTGGCAATTCTTGCTGCGATGTATGCCAGTTATCATGGTGCAGATGGTCTTCGGGCTATCGCTAGGCGAGTGCATGGCCATGCTGAATCTTTGTATTTAGCTTTGGTTTCAGGTGGAGTTTCGGTTGTTTATAGGGATTTTTTTGATACAGTACTAGTGAAAGTTCCTGGTAAAGCGCGATATTACGTTGATCAAGCCAAGCTGGCTGGCATTAACTTACGGTATGTTGACAGCGATCATGTTGGAATCTCTTGTGATGAGATAACCACAAAATCGGATATTGACGCTGTACTTTTGGTTTTTGGATGTGCTGAATCGTCAATTGCTGAATTATCAAGTAGCTTTGAAACCAGGACTTCGACCTTCCTTACTCATCCTGCTTTTACTGAGCACAGGACTGAAACAGCAATGCTTCGCTATTTACGGTCTTTGTCGGACAAGGATATTGCACTAGATCGAAGCATGATTCCGTTGGGTTCTTGCACGATGAAACTTAATGCTACTGCAGAAATGGAAGCTATTACTTGGCCGGAGTTTTCTGCTCAGCATCCCTTCGCCCCAGTGGCTGACACTCCAGGATTGCGGCAAATAATTGCAGATCTGGAAAGGTGGTTATCGGCAATTACCGGATACGACTCGGTAAGTCTTCAACCCAATGCCGGATCGCAAGGAGAATATGCTGGACTATTGGCAATTAGGAATTACCATCTCAGTAGGGGCGATGCACAGCGTGTGGTCTGTTTGATTCCCTCCAGTGCCCATGGAACAAATGCGGCATCGGCAGTAATGGTAGGGATGAAGGTAGTTGTCGTTGCTTGCAGAGAAAATGGCGATGTTGATGTTGACGATTTGCGGGCAAAAATTATGCAGCACGCCTCTGATCTAGCTGCAATAATGATTACCTATCCATCTACGCATGGAGTGTATGAGCATGATATTGACCAAATTTGTGCAGCAGTCCATGATGCCGGTGGCCAGGTGTATGTTGACGGAGCGAATCTGAATGCTCTTGTTGGGCTTGCCCGCCCGGGGTGTTTTGGTGGCGATGTTAGCCATCTAAATCTCCACAAAACTTTTTGTATTCCGCATGGTGGTGGTGGACCTGGGGTAGGTCCGGTTGCGGTTCGTGCACATCTGACACCATTTTTGCCTGGGCACCCATTGTCGCCAGAGCTTAATGATCAAGGCCCAGTTTCTTCGGCCCCTTACGGCAGTTCATCGATACTACCCATTACTTGGGCATACATAAAGATGATGGGGGCGCAAGGGTTGAGGCAAGCATCACTGACCGCTATTGCTTCGGCCAACTACATTGCCCGTCGTCTTGATGAGCATTTCCCAGTTCTTTATACCGGAGAAAACTCTATGGTTGCCCATGAGTGCATACTCGATCTACGAGAACTTACTAAGTTAACTGGTGTTACGGTTGATGATGTCGCAAAGAGATTGGCCGATTACGGATTTCACGCCCCAACTATGAGTTTTCCGGTTTCTGGAACCTTGATGGTCGAGCCTACTGAGAGTGAAAATCTTGATGAACTTGATCGTTTTTGCGAGGCTATGATAGCGATTAAAGCTGAAATTGATCGCGTTGCTTCAGGGGAGTGGGCAGTTGATGATAATCCGCTGCGAGGAGCTCCCCATACTGCCGAATGTCTTGTTGAGCAGTGGGATCATCCATATAGCAGGAAAATTGCTGCGTACCCAATGGGCACTCATGTCAGGGCAAAAGTGTGGCCCTCGGTGCGTCGAATTGATGGCGCCCATGGAGATCGAAATCTTGTTTGTTCTTGCCCGCCGGTAGAGGCTTTTGCTGATTAATCTTAAGGGAGATAAGCAGCTAAGCCATCAGCTAGTTGCTTATCTGAAGTCCTTGGGATTTCGAGAAGAGTTCCGCGGGTTTGGGCTGTGAGTTCCTGAAAAGTTGCCCTATCGGTATTGCTGCCAATACTAATAATATCAATATGTACCGGTCGGCTTGGATCGGTAGATTTTTGAATTTGCGACAGCAGTGAGGAGTCAGTAATTGCCGTGTCATCATTGGGTCCATCAGTGATTAAAAGTACTGAATTATTAAGGCCTGAAACATAGTTACTGACTGCAGTTTTATAGGCGGCGAGAATTGAAGCGAATGTTGCTGTGCTTGTTGCTGGTTTAAGTCCGAGCAAAGCAGCTGAAATTGCAGCAGCGCGCGTCCCCTGGCGAAACTCGGTACTTGTTAATGGGCCAAGTGGAACGCTTATTCGATATGGTTTGGTGCCGTCTAAGTTCTGGCTGTACACCCACAATCCTATATTCGAGTACTGAGGCATTTCAGTAATGCGCTTAGCTAAAGCTGTGGCTACTGCCGAAAGTCTTGTCACCGATCCTTCGGTGCTGCCCATCGAGCCTGAAATATCTAGTAAGACTGTGGTGTTTTGTCCGGGTCTTGGATTGCTCAGATATCCACTAAGCTGATGTGCGACTGTTGGATCAGGTAGCAGCAGTACTGCACTAGTCGCTGGAAAACTGCTAACCGAATTCGCCGAGTTTTCCTTGCCTTCTACTCGAAATCCAGCTTCAGCCAATATATTTAGTTGATCAGATTGGCGGGCAAATTCAAAGAAACTTCCAGTAGCCCGTATTTTTTCTTCACTAAGCCATGGTGCAATCAATCTCACAACAGGGTAGTCAGCAATGGGGGTAGCCCCTTTCGGGGACCAAATGCCAAGTGCAGTTTGTTGGTCTTTGAAAGTAGCGACTAGGTTTTGTTCGGTTGTCGGCACTGCATGGATCACTGCAGTCTTAGGATCTGATTGGGTGGAGAGTGCCTCTAAGGCGGCAGCTGTCGTACTGGGTGACTCCTGCGGAGCCCCTACCGCCAGTTGTGAGAGTGCACGGGCCACTTGCGCTGAGCTTGCTAGGTCAGCGGTCAGTGGTCCAGGGCTCGTGCCAGATAGCGCAGTTCCGATGGCTTGTGCAGCTAGCGCTGATGCATCGCTGTCTGCAGAAGGTGGTAGCGAAAGTCGCAGGTTACCCCAGCCGGAAAGATTGTGCGAGTCCAATGCTAGAGAATCTGACTGTAATCTGGGCAGATCTGCCCAACTTAGGTCAGAGTTTGCTAAGTTTTTTGCAGCAACCGCAGGCATAGCGAGAATAATGGGGCTGCTCGCTAAGGAGCGCGGTTGCCCATCAACCAACTCGGGTTTTGTCCTCGTAAACTGATTGCTCTGTAACGAACTAGCAGCAACCCAGGCCGCAGGTTGTGGGCCTAGGGATTTTTCATCCCATGGTATTTCGTCAGAAAGGGAACGAAGAACCTCAGTGGAATCTCCCTCATGGACGGTGACATTAATGCAGTAATCCCGAATAACTGAGTTGCCCTCATTATATCGAGCGGCGATACTGGTTAATGCCTCAGTAAGTTCAGGTGTGGTCATAATCGGAACCTCTGAGGGGCCCTTTACACAAGACTCAGCTGCTGTCGCACCTTGTTGGTTAACGCGGTTGTTAACTGCGCGCCATGAGAAAATTCCGGCAATGAGCACTGCAACTAAAGCAACAGCTATAAGCGGGCCTTTACTGATACCACGCTTTGAGCTAGCACTGCGGTGTTCACCCACGGTCATCGACCTTTCTTATTAACCAGCGGTATATCAGAGGTACCGCTGGACTAAGGTCACTGTAGTGCAATACCTGTTTGCCCTGGATGCAGCTGCAACATTGTTCGGCGAGTTGCATCCAGGGCGGTGGCAATAGAATGCTAATCAGCTATTTGCCGCTTTATATTCGCGACGGCGTCGGTGGAGTATGGGCTCGGTATATCCGTTTGGCTGTTGGGCTCCTTCAAGGATGAGTTCTTGCGCAGCTTGGAAGGCAATGTTTGTACCAAAATTAGGTGCCATGGCTGTGTAGGTGGGATCGGCATGGTTCTGTCGGTCCACAACTGGAGCCATACGCTCCAAGCTGGCTGTTATCTCCTCGGTGGAAACTACGTTATGGCGAAGCCAGTTAGCTAAAAGTTGGCTTGAAATCCGCAGCGTTGCACGATCTTCCATAAGAGCTACATCGTGGATATCAGGCACCTTCGAGCAGCCAACACCATGATCAATCCAGCGAACTACATATCCAAGGATAGATTGGCAGTTATTATCCAGTTCTTCTTGTTTTTCTGCTTCAGTCCAGTCAAGGCTGGGGGCGAGTGGGATGGTCAAAATATCATCGACTGATGCCCGTTTCTTGCCGACAAGCTGCTTGTGAATCTCAAAGACATTCGCTTTGTGGTAATGCAGGGCATGCAAAGTCGCGGCAGTGGGAGAAGGGACCCAGGCAGTGTTTGCCCCAGATCGAGGATGCGCAATTTTTTGCTCAAGCATGTCAGCCATCAAATCAGGCATGGCCCACATACCTTTACCAATTTGGGCTTTGCCGCTCAGACCTGCTGCCAAGCCAGTGTCAACATTAAAGTCTTCGTAGGCAGAAATCCAGCGCTGTGCCTTCATATCTGCCTTGCGGACTACTGCTCCAGCTTCCATTGAAGTATGAATCTCATCGCCGGTGCGGTCAAGGAACCCGGTGTTGATAAAAACTATGCGCTCACTGGCTGCCGCGATAGCCGCTTTGAGGTTAACGGTGGTCCGTCGTTCTTCATCCATAATTCCCACCTTGAGAGTATTTTTAGGTAAACCTAAAATTTTCTCAACGTAACCAAAAATTTCAACCGTAAAGGCAACTTCCTCAGGGCCATGCATTTTTGGTTTCACGATATAAATAGAGCCAGTTCGGCTGTTATTCAATGGACCGTTTGACTCATGAGTGCTGAGCCCATGCATGGCAATCATTGAGGTAATCAGAGCGTCGAGGATACCTTCAGGTACTTCATTGCCCTCAGAATCAAGAATCGCTTCGTTGGTCATGAGATGACCAACATTACGAACAAAAAGCAGTGACCGACCGTGCAGTGTTAAAGGTATCCCCCCTTGTGCGGAGAGATATTGTCGATCGGGGTTGAGGGTGCGGGTGAAGGTGGACCCGTTTTTAGAGACTTCCTCAGCCAAGTCCCCACGGTTTAGGCCTAACCAATTGCGGTAGCCAACCACTTTATCTTGGGCATCAACAGCGGCAACCGAATCTTCAAAGTCCATGATCGTAGTAACCGCTGACTCAAGAAGCACATCTTTGACTCCGGCTGAGTCGGTTTGGCCAACTGGGCTAGTGGAGTCAATCTGGATCTCAAAATGCAGGCCATGGTGTTTGAGTAGGATGCCGACTGGGGCAGCGGTATCGCCGGTGTACCCAATAAATTGAGTTGGGTCAGCTAAATTTACCTGCGTTCCATTGGACAGTGTTACTGTTACAGCGCCATCGATAATCGCATAGGCAGTACTTGCACTATGCGATCCTGAAGCCAGTGGTGCAGCCTCATCCAAGAATTTGCGAGCGAACGCGATGACTTTGTCACCACGAACCTTGTTGTATCCCTTGCCCTTTTCGGCACCATCGGCCTCGGAAATAGCATCTGTTCCGTATAGTGCATCGTAAAGCGAACCCCAGCGTGCATTAGAAGCATTGAGGGCAAATCGGGCATTGAGGACGGGTACCACTAACTGAGGACCCGCAGTAGAGGTAATTTCACTGTCTACATTTGCTGTGGTGATGCTGAAATCAGCAGGTTCAGGTAGGAGATAACCAATATGCTCAAGAAACGCCTTATAGGACACCGGGTCGTGAGCTTGACCTGAGCGCTCACGATGCCATTGGTCGATCTGAGCTTGCAGGCTATCGCGCTTGGCAAGTAATTCCCGATTCTTCGGGGCGAGGTCAGCGATGAGAGTGTTTGCACCAGACCAAAACGCCTCGGGTGTTACACCGGTGCCGGGTAAGGCTTCATTGTTAATGAAGTCATAAAGAACTTGTGAAATCTGCAGTCCGCCGGATTGAACTCGCTCGGTCATGTAAGTGCTACTCCTGTCCCTGGCGGGGTGTGCCTGTAAACACTGGCCCCAAAGTCTTAACCTCAGATTACTCGTCTGTGCAAGAGACGACCGTTTTGGGATGAGGGCGTGCTTAATTTACTGAGTTAACTTCGAATGAGAGGCCAGCAATGATTGGCAACGAGTCAGTAGTGCTGTTCGCAATCTGGTGGCGCGGTCGGCTAGATCGGCTTGCTCTCGGACGTAGTCGGCTCGTCCAGCTGGATGCTCGATCTTAATGGGGGAGTACCCGTGCGCTGAGAGATCGTATGGGCTGGCGCGCATGTCAAGAATTCGGGCGTCAATAGCAAGTTCCAGACACTCGATGATGATTTCCGACTCGATAAGAGCGCAGAGTTTATAGGACCATTTATAGAGATCCATATTGGCGTGGATGCAGCCTGGCTGTTCATAAGTGAGTTGGGCCTCGCGAGTTAAGGCAAGTGTATTCAGTGGGAGGGCAGCAGGGGTGAAGAACCTGTACGCATCAAAATGTGTGCAGCGAAGATTCATCGACTTAACCACGGCATCAGTGGCTTGAGATCCCAAGCGGAGTGGAATATTTTTGTGACGTAAGACTGCATGCTCGCTTTGGTAAACCATCGCCCATTCATGTAAGCCGAAGCAACTTAGCTGTGCTGGTCTTATTTCGGTAGCACTTAGTAACTTTGATATGTAATCAATTGTTGGAGCACGTCGTTTGAGAAGTTCTTGAGAAACGGTGAGACCATTGTCGGTGAGGCAATAGTGGGCGTAGTGAGCCATTACGGTCTTTTGGGCCTCGCTTAGCGTGATGCCAAAACCTGGATGCCAACGTGCAAGGTAACTAGGTTTAAAGCTGTAGTAGGTGAACAGGAAATCTAGTACAGGATCAGGTGTGTTACTACGCATACGACGGTAATGCGGGGCAATGATTTTTTGTACTCTTCTTGAGTATTGTTCACTACGTGCACTCCAGTCCTTTGCTTCAAGAATAGTCGTCATAGCCACTAAATCTGATGGGTTCCATCACGAACTGTGCCAATAAATTCCTCCAGCAAGTCTTCAAGTGCAACCATGCCAGTTATCTGACCGCGAGAGTCTATTACTGTGCCGAGGTGGCTATTTGAGCGACGAAAAATACTAAGCGCTTCCTCTAGTGTTGTGGTTTCGTTGATCGGGGGAAGTTGTCGAATTTTAGCGGTATCAATAAGAGTATGAGGCCCTAAGTTTTCATCGAGAACTTGGTTAAGAATATCTTTGAGGTGAAGATAGCCGGTAAAATTACCGCTTGCGTCCTGCACCGGATAGCGAGAAAAACCAGTATGAACTACTGCTTGCTCAATGGAATTGAGAGTAGGCCCGAGCCCAGGTGCAAAAGCTGGTAGACTGTGGACTTTGTCCAAGGGAATCAGAACATCAGCTACAGTTTTTTCAGTAGTGGTTAAGGTTTGTGTCAGTCTTCTATGCTCTTCAGGGTCAAGTAAACCTTCATCTAATGATTCGCCTAACATCGCTGTTAACTGCACCGTTGATACGGTGGTATCGAGTTCATCTTTCGGCTCAATTCTTACTAGTAATAGTACAAGATTGGCAGCAAAATTATAGGTAGCGATGAGAGGTTTAATCAGCTTGATATAAAACAAATAAGAGGGAATAAGTAGCATTGCTGTTGATTCTGGACCGGCTAGTGCAATGTTTTTTGGCACCATCTCACCAACTAGGACATGCAGAATAACTACTAGAGTCAGCGCAAGAGAAAAAGCGACAGGGTGCAATAAGCTTTTTGGCACACCGATAGAAGCAAATGGTACTTCGAGTAAATGCGCTATTGCTGGTTCGGCAATCCTGCCCAGGAGAATAGAACAAATGGTGATACCAAGCTGGGCTCCGGCAAGCATAAGAGTTAGATTTTCGTTTGCTTTAAGAACAGCTAAAGCCCGGGTCCTTCCTTGTTCTGATAGTGCCTCCAATCGATCCCGTCGTGCTGAAATAAGAGCAAATTCGGAGCCAACAAAAAAAGCATTACCCATAAGAAGTGCTACCGCGAGGAATATTCCAATTAGATCATTCATTATCATTGTCCTCTGTATTCTTTTGACAATGAATATCTTTAGAGTCCAGTGGGAGCAATGAAACGAGATCTATCCGTCTACCGTCCATTTTTAGCACGGTGGCTCTAAAAACTTCAGTGGTGTTTGTGTCACTGGCATTGGGGAGATGATCGTTGGCACTTGCGTGTAGTAGAACCTGATCTCCTATGACGGGTATTCGTCCTAGTTCGGTCAGGATAAGACCTCCCAAAGTATCGTATTCACCTTCAGCGGCTTGAAAGCCGATTGCTTCAGTAAGTTCATCTATTCGGAGTAGCGCCGAGAGAGTCCAGCCTGCACCAGTTTTAACAACATCAGCCTGGGCATCATCATGTTCGTCTCGGACATCACCAAGAATTTCTTCGATGAGATCCTCCATTGTAACAATTCCTGCGGTACCGCCATATTCGTCGACTACAAGTGCTACCTGCATTCCGTCTGCCCGGATCTGCTCCATAAGTGAATTACCATCTAAAGTAGAGGGGACCATGGGAACTTTTTGGGCAAGTGAAAGTAGTTGCGTGCTATGGCGTTCCTGAGGTGGCACAGCAAATGCATGCTTGATATGGACTACGCCAATTGTGTCATCGAGATCTCCATCAACAACGGGGAAGCGGGAAAACCCGGTTCGAGCAGAAAGATCAATCAGGTCAGCGACAGTTGAGTTATGTTCGAGTGATTCGATTTTCACTCGCGGGGTCATAAGTTCTTCGGCAGATCTATCGCCGAACTGCAGCGAGCGATCAACAAACTGTGCGGTGCTTTCATCTAGAGATCCCTGCCGAGCTGAGTTTCGTATTAACGAACCTAATTCTTGAGGTGATCGCGCTGACCTCAGCTCTTCCGCAGGTTCAATTCCGCATCGTCGGAGAATCCAGTTAGCTGAACCATTTAGCCAGAGGATTGCCCATCGGAAAATCAACGAGAAGCTTGTTTGCAAGCCGGCAGTTGCACGAGCGGTTGGCAAGGGGCGGGCAATAGCGATGTTCTTGGGTACAAGTTCCCCAAAAATCATGGATACCGACGTAGCAATGATCAAGGCGGAAATGGAAGTGAGTAAGGAAGAAAACGATGTGCTAGCCCCTAGCGCTTGAGTCACAGGATTAATGAAGTTTGCCAGGACGGGTTCAGCGATGAAACCAGTGATCAGGGTCGTGATGGTAATGCCTAGCTGAGCGCCGGAAAGCTGAAAAGACAACGTTTTGTGGGCGTGTAAGACTTGTTGAGCCCTCCGGTCCCCAGCACGTGCATGGGCATCAACAGTGGTTCTTTCCAGCGCAGTGAGGGAGAACTCTGCAGCAACGAATATGGCGGTACCTGCGGTGAGTGCAATAAATCCTAGTAGGCTGACGACTGCAAAGAAAATGTTCATGACAGTACCGCAAAGACAGGACGACAGCTGAGAAGTTGCAGTGAGAAGACGCCGGGCTGGTTTCCCGGCTCGCTACTGGAAGGCTCCGTAGGTGAAGTTGATTCTCCATTTGCAGAAGAGGGTGCTTCTGCTAATTCGCGTATGGGTGCCGCAGGCACCTGGTTCCTTTCGATCAGTTCTGACCCTTGCACCGTGATGCAGGACAGATAGCACTAAATATTTGTACCAACTATACCGGTACTATTCCCATCTGGCTCCTTCAGTATCTGGCTTAGTGTCCAGGAGCGGTCGCACCCCGGTTGAAACCAGCGGGGATCACCACCCGGTTGGCAAGGGTTTGCCTTCTGCGAAACCGGCGGCAGATTGCACGCCAAGTACAGCTTTCTGCTGTAACTCGAGGAGAGTCCTTGCCCCAGTGTAGGTACAGGTACTGCGTAAACCCGAAGTAATGTGATCCAGTAGGTCCTCGACACCTGGGCGGTGAGGGTTAAGATGGATCTTCGA
>JBOFCS010000180.1:0-8061 GCA_051646185.1 Mycobacteriaceae bacterium
ATGGATGTTCTCTTGCAAGCTGTTGAATTGGTGGTAACAAGTCAATTTGGTTCGACTTCGATGCTGCAGCGAAAATTGAGAGTGGGTTTCGCTAAGGCTGGAAGACTTATTGATCTCATGGAAAACCGGGGTATTGTAGGCCCTTCGGAAGGATCGAAGGCTAGGGAAGTTTTGGTTAAGCCAGATGAATTAGAAGGTTTGCTATGGTCAATTCGTGGTGGGGATCCGAAAGAGCCAAGCGAGGATTAGTTTCGCTACGGCACCGCTGACACGTTAATAGGTGGGCGTTTTTGTAAGAAGGCTGGGCCATACCAGTTTGCCCTACCCATGAGTTTAATCAAGGTGGGCACAAGAAGCATACGTACTAGTGTGGCATCAATAGTGAGGGCGATGATCATGCCAATTCCGATGAATCGCATAGGGGTTAGTGCTGAAAGCGCAAAGGCTCCGGTGACGAGCATGAGAAGTATCGCTGCTGCGGTTACCACACGTCCAGTTTTGGTTACCCCGACAAGTATGGCTTCTTCAGTCGAGGTGTGTGGATTCTTGGCTTCAACTATTCGAGAAATCAAAAAAACTTCGTAGTCAGTGGAAAGTCCAAAAATAACTGCCACTACTAGCACTACCATACCGGCGGCGAGTGGTCCTTGGCTGATGCCAAGAATATTCGCGAAGTGCCCATCATAGAAGATGAACGTGAGAATGCCAAAGGTGGCACCGAGGCTAAGGAATGCTACAAAAACTGCTTTTAATGGCAGGATGATAGAACCAAAGGCGAGGAGCATCAACAGAATTGTTGCAAGTGCCATGATTGCCAACATGATTGGCAATCTATCTGTGATTGCAGAAACGCTATCGGCGGTGATTGCGGTCATACCGCCAATTTCTATATCAATTTCTTCCGGTGTCTTCAGTTCACGGAGATTATCGACTACCGATATAGCAGTTTGTGAGCGATCGGGTACTGATAATTGGGCTTGTAAAACGGTAATTCCATCTTGACTTCCCGTTAATACAACAGATGTAACACCTGCTACATTGGAAATGTCATTGTAGAGCTGTTGAATTGAGCTAGTTAAGGCTGGCTCGCCGTTATTAGTCTGAGCCAGAACGATCACACCGCTATTGGTGGCTGGGAATTCTGCAGAGATACTTTCTGCGCCTATACGAGCAGGGCTATCTGATGGAAGAGCAGTCACATCAATATCGTTAAGTTTTATTCCAATAATTGGAGTAGCTAATAAAACAAGTAGAGAGAGGATTGTTGCTGCGATAAGAGCGGGGTAGCGTAAGGCAACTTTAGTAGTTCTTGACCAGAAGCGCTGGGCGCGTCTTTCTCCGCGTTCAAAGGCATCCTTGTGCCAAGACCATTTACTAATGCGGTGTCCAAGAATTGACAAGGCCGCTGGTAGTATGGTTAACGATAACACTGCCGCCATAGCAACTGCGGACATAGCCCCGAATCCCAGTGATCGAAGCATTGATTGTGGGAAAATTAATGTCCCAGCAAAAGCGCAGATGAGCAGCAATGCAGAAAAGCCAACAGTGCGGCCAGCGGAATTTAGCGTATTGGACAGTGCGATATTGGTATTATTACTTTTTATTAGCTCTTCACGGAATCTGCTAACAATAAACAGTCCGTAGTCAATTGCTAGACCAAGGCTTAACAGTGAAGCCACGTTGATGGCAAAAATATTGACATCACTAATCTCGGTAAGTACTCGCAGTGCTGCAATAGATCCTAATGTTGCAAGTATCCCCACTAACAACGGAAGAGAGGCAGCGACAATTCCGCCAAAAATCACAACAAGAATAATCAAAGTTATAGGAATAGAAAGTGATTCGGCAAAGGTTAAGTCAGCTTTTGATTGGTTATCGATTTCATCTGCAAGAGTACTGAATCCCGTTAGTGTAGAATCGATCCCAGGAATATGAAGAGAAGGAGCAATTTTATTAAAAGAGGAAATGCGTTGATTTTCATCACCGGCGACATAGATGAGCGCTAATGCCTTGTTTCCATCCTTGGAGCGTAAGTACGACGATCCTAGTGGAGTATTCCAATAGGTTATTATCGGCTGAGCAAGCAAGGATGAGTCAATACCGTTGAGGCTCGCGCCGATGGTGTCTCCCATGCTCTCAAGAGTTCTACTTTCCGGCCGAGTAAATACTACAACGATATCTGGGCTTTGCTTGCCAAATTTTTCTTTTAATACTTGATCGACGTGAATCGACTCACTACTGGGGTCAGAAAATCCTCCGGAGCCAAGATGATTCATGACGCTTAAACCCCACGCCCCAGATAAGAGCATAGCAGCGATGCCGCTTAGTAGCACTGCCCACCGGTATTGAGTAATTAATAGTGACCAACGATTCATTGGACCTCATCGCTAGGTGGTTTTGCGATAGTTGATGCAAGCTCTGGGTATATCGGGGTAAAGATGCCAAGGGCTGGAGCGGGAGAAAAGATAGGATGGTTACGGTGAATCGATAGTTCTTTCATTTCTTTTCGACCAAAGTAGCCGCCTCGGTGGTTTGAGGATTGCTGAACTTGTTGCAAGGTGTTCTCAATCGCGGAAGAAAGATTACGTTCAAAAAGGGTAAGGCAGGAATTGATGCCGTTGAGCATAACTTGTTGAAATCTATGGTGCGGTTCAATGGGAAAGGATGCCGTATCACATATTAATCCGGTATCAATCCCAGTATCGACTTGGTGCAGTGTTGCTCCGTAGCTGCTGTCGCCATTTAGCAGGGCATAAACTATTGCTACTTCTGGTAATCCGCGGTACTGCGGTAGCGGGCCATTGTGAATATTGTATATCCGTAAGGTGGTTTCCACTAATTCGGGCAGCAAAATCGTCCGATTATTAATCGACCATACTAGATTATCGCTTGATGCAGTGAGTATTTTTCTGCAGTCATAATTTACATTTTTACTGTATAAAAGATTGAGGTCATGATCAAAATTTATTGGTAATTTTTCATTCTCAGGTATGCATATCAAGTCTACCTGGTATCCGGAGCTTACTGCGTATTTTACTGCTCGCCAAAGTAGTGATCCACCGCCAATAAAAATCATCAGGCACTCCCTCGCAATGCAATTGTTACTGCAGTGTATACCCGGTCTAGGGTCAGGTTCTTAAGAAGATCTTCGAGTTGTTCGATGAATAGTGACTCGTGTGATTGTCCAATAATAGAACGTGAGACCTGAGCTAACATTTCTACCGAAGCAAGTGAATCCCCACCTAGTAAGAAAAAATCAGATTCTGAATGTAATTTTTCAATATCGACATTCAAAATTTTGGACCACATTATGGCTATCTGATCGAAAACTGAATCATCAGGATCTGGTGGTTCGATACTATGCGTTGAAAATTTATCTTCTTCCCCAATGGGATTAGGTGTGAATTTAGCTAATCGAGCATAGTCAAGTTTTCCGTTAGAAGTTATTGGTAATTCAGGTACACGGTAAAACTGTGTGGGCAGCATATAAGTCGGCAGATACGTACTTAGAAAAGTGCGTATCATATTATCGCTCAAGGCATTATCTGCAATAATGTAGGCGACAAGAATTGTACTTTTTTCTCCCTCATTTATCTTTTTCCCGATAACTGCAGCTTGGCTAATCCCATCACATTTTTCCAAAAATACTTGAACTTCACCGGGTTCGACCCGATTTCCACGAATTTTTACTTGTTGGTCCACGCGTCCGATGAAGTCTAAATTTCCGTCCTTCCGTAACCGTGCAAGATCTCCAGTTCGGTAGGTGAGTTCTCCATTGGAAAGTTGAACAAATCTTTCAGATGTCAGCTCTGGTCGATTGAGATAGCCACGTGCTACTTGCGGACCACCAAAGTATAGTTCGCCAACATCGCCAGGGCTTACTGCTGCTTGATTGTGATTGAGTAAGAAGACTGGTGTATTTATTGCCGGAGTGCCAATAGGGATCGAAGTTGCATCCGCCTCAGGAGTGTCTATGATAAAACTAGTACAAACAATACTCAATTCGGTTGGTCCATAGCTATTAAGAATCCGGGTATGCGGACCAAAGAAATTTCGAGCTTTGATGGCCAGTGCAGGGTTAAGTTGCTCGCCGCCAAGAATAACTACTCGTGGTTTGGGAATATCATTATCAATTCTGATAAGTACTTCAAGTAGGCTAGGAGTTAGCAAGAAGGTATTTGCACCGGAATCGCGTAGCATTCGTTGCAGCATGATATGTGAGATATCTTCGGGAATTAGCGTGACACAACCACCTGTAAGAAGTGCGCTGAAGAACGCTGCACAGGCCATATCCGCAGCAGGAGTATGGTAATGAGCAAACCTGGTTTCTGGCCCAAGCTGGTACCAATCAGTTGCTGATGCAACAAAATTCACAACACCACCATGTGGAACAAGAACCCCCTTAGGGCGTCCGGTAGATCCTGAGGTGTATGTGACAAAAGCTGTATCGGATGTCGAGATTGTGGCTTCGTCATGATCGTCTGACTCGGGTATTTCTTCGATAAATAGCTCTTCTATGGAAAAATTTCTGCTTAAAACACGGGAAGTAATCAATATTTTAGCCTGAGAATCAATAAGTGTTTCGGATATTCGCTCGGTAGGATGCTTGGGATCTAAAGGTAGAAAAGCGGCACCAGCAAATAAAATGCCAAGCTGCCCAACAAGACCGGCAACAGTTCTACCGGAGAGTATGGCAACAATATCCCCAGATTTAACACCTCGCTTGCTAAGTGCTGTTGCTACTGAACTAGCGCGCTTATTTATTTCTGTATAACTGAAATCACCTTCTGGTGAGCTTATAGCCAATGCATGGGGGGTTTCTACAACATATTTGCGGAATAGCTCAACGGCATTTTTTTCAGGTACTGGACCTATTTTTGTTGGTATAGCTGTAGTAACTTTTTTTAATTCATTGTCTTGCTCAAATTCGGCGCTAATACGGTCAAGCAGGGAATCAAGCCTATTTGCTATCTCGTGTCCAGAGCGGCAAGAAACTGTAATTTCTGTGTTATCACCATATTCAAGTATGACAAAGGATATTGGAACAAGCCCAGTATGAACTGGTAGCGCTATGATATGCTGAGCCTGAAAATTGTTTGTAGAAAATAATTTTAAGTCTATTTGACCAGCATGAGAGATGATGGCGGAAGCAAGATTTTTTCCGGTTCGGGCACCTATACTATGAACTGATCGCAGTATTGCCCGAACAATTGGACCCGGAATCTTTGCTAAACCACCATTGTTCATTTCATTAAGTTCACGCTTTTCAATCATTGACATAAGAATCTGGGCATTGATTTCTACCCAGCTCTGACCGGGCGTAGCATCGATAAATAATGGTAAAGCAAGATTGGCAGTAGAACGGATGTCTGTATTGTGTCGGCGCAAATCGACTGGAACCATGAGTCGGGTAGGACACTCAGTGACCTCACCTAGCACTGAAGCAATTTTTGCTACAGCAGAAGTGTGAACTCCTTTTATTGTTCGATGCTTCCAGAGGAATTTTTCTTTTCCGGATAGCGGTTTGCTGATTCCAAGGGGTGATGGATACTTAGGTAGTAGTCGGGTAGCCTTTCCGGGCGCACCAATACTATCAACTATTGTGTGATCTGCTGTTGAATCTTTTGCTCCCAAGGGGTTTTCGCCACGCAAAATTCTAAATATATCTGTTGCCCAGATTCCTAATCCTTTTGCATCCATTACTCCATGGAATGCCCGAAAAAGTAGCGTAGTAGTTGCTCCGCGTAAAAGAATAATTTCAGTTGTTGCTTCAGGTGAGTGATAAAAGTTTTGACAAAGGATCTGGTTTTTGTTGAGGGAATGAAAATCAATTTTGGCATCTTCGATTACCCTGAGATGAGGAGTAATTCCACTATCAACCCAGTTATTTCCTTGTTTAACAAGACGCGAACCAGGACAGGCTTCCGAGGCTTGACTAACAGCGGTGAGTAAGGATTCGTAGTCTAAGTGGCCAATTCCCTCCACAACAAGTTGAATAGCAAAAGGAGGGGCTAGTTTTTGTGTTGAAAAATACAGTCGCTCAGTTGCGGAGATCGGTCGATTAAAGGAGATGGGAGTAGTCATACATGCCTCGCTTGATATGTGCGTGGATATGGAATTAGTTTAGGCCTTGGGCAATGGTGGAAATTCCACCTTGGGTATCAACCCATACTTTAAAATCTTGTAAACCTAGTTCTCTTTTTATTATTGGCGAGTATCCAAAATCATTTTGCGCTGCACTTATATCAAAAGTTGCGCTGCGGGTTACTAAGGCTAAGGCATAGCGAGATAATGGTGGAGAGTAATTTTTCGCTAGATAGGGTATTTTCCAGATTTTTTCTAGAACGGATACCGCCGCTTTGACCAGAGGTAGGTTAACGGGCTTTGTCGAAACTGAAAATCCGAATTTTTGTGCGACCTCTGACATGAAAGGCCAAATATTTGTTCTCTCACTATCAGCGATGAAGTATGCCTTTCCGGCAACATTTTTTGATTCCACTGCCAAAATACAAGCGTGAACAATGTTGTCAACATGGCACAGTGAAGCATAAACGTCGCGCCCTCCAGAAAGATTTGGAAGTTTACCTGACTGTGCGCGAGCGAGTAGACGGATGATGGGCCCAGAACGGTCTCCAGGTCCCCAAATGGCACGCGGCCGAAGTGCGCAAGTCATAAAGTCAGCGCAGTTTTCTGCTAATACTGCCTTTTCAGCCTCAGCTTTAGTTTCGCAGTAATAGTTTAGAAAGTGGATGGGGTAGGGAATTGATTCATCAATATTAATCTGGTCTCCACCGTGATATTGCATAAGAGCGCTGGGGCTGGAAATAAAGATGAATCTTTTTGCTCCATTAGCTCGGGCGGAACTAAGTAAGGTTTTAGTTGCAAGCACGTTTTCTTGAATGAATTGATCACGGGTTCCACGTTCATTAACCCGAGCGGCGCTATGAATTATCGTATCAATATTTTTTGTCGCTGACCTAAGAGAATCATGATCATTAAGATCTCCATAGATAATTGTAAAGTCTGAAATATCACCAAGATCTTGAGTATTGCTGTTACGGCGTATAAGGATTGAAACTTTATTCTTGTTGTTCTGGACGAGTTGTCGTGCGAGTCTGCTGCCAAGGAAACCACTGGCCCCAGTAACGAGTATTCTCATCTTGGTCTCCTTAGGGGTTGATTAATGTGAGTTTTCCACCACGTTAAACCAAAAATTAAGGTGAGAAGCGCAGTTTTGAGAGGCGGTTGCTCCGGAGAATTACGCAATGCAATAGGAATTTGCATTGGATGAACTACCAGGCTAAGGAAAAAATCTATATACCAAGCAATTAGGATTAAGGGATTTTTTTTCCAGTAAACTGATCTAGTAGATAAAGCACCGTATGCTAGAAAAATCCATCCAAGAATTGGAATGGTGCGTAGGAGAAGTATTTTCATATTTTAATTAGCGCCTTTGACTTTTTTATTTGCCCAGATTGCCAGTTGCTCCCGGCCAATCTTTGCGTTATGGCGGATATCAACAGGAAAAGAGGGATGGAATAAGAACGTATCAACATCGGCAGTATGGGAAAAGCGTGAGCCATGTTCTTGTAATGCTTCTAGTATCGCAGTTTGATTTTTATCTGGGGATGCTTCTACGCACAGTACTGGTTGCTGAGAGCCAAAAGTTCCGATGCCAACCAATGCAGTGCGGGTGACACCTACCACTGTATTAAAAGTTTGTTCTACCTGAACGGTATACATAGGTCCGGAAGTTGTTTCAAGTCTTTGTGTTTTACGTCCACAAAACCATATTCGGCCTTGGTCATCGATCCAACCGAGATCGCCGGTACGGTGCCAGATACGATCATTGTCGATGATTTTTCCCAGAGCATTGGCTTCTTCCGGCCAATAGTATCGTGGGCTTACGTTGGGTCCGGATACAATAATTTCGCCAACCCCATCAGTGATTTTTAAGTCTTCATGCCATTGGGCAATGGGTAGATCAGTAATGGTGATTATCCGGGCTTCAAGATCATCTACGGGTTGCCCCAAACAAGTACCGGCGCCGGTTTGCGAGCG
>JBOFCS010000226.1:0-5115 GCA_051646185.1 Mycobacteriaceae bacterium
CAAATTCACTGCATTCAGTTGAATTGGCGATCAGCCAGTCCCTAAGCAATAGAGTAAACTGCTGCGCTGGCCAACCAGCTACCCGAAGAGAAATATTCACTGCTTGGGCTGGATCTGCCCCAATATGAGTACGCTTTTCCCACAATGCTGGATCGGACTCCCCACCAATCCCATAATCAGGCTCAGGACTATCTGTGGTACCGGAAGCGATAACCGGAAACCCACCGGCAATTAGCGGTTCTGATAAAGAATCAGCAGTTGCTAAGTCCGGCACAGTGATCTGAATATCAAGTACGTTGCATGTCGTAGCTAGCGGCAAAGAAGTAGGACCAACATGATCGATCTGAACTGCCTTACCGGCAGATAAGAGTTCAAGGCGATTTATTATTCGTCGCGCTTGTTCACACCTTGACTCATCACTTCCTCCCAAAACTGGAAATTCTTGAAAACCTTTGTTTAACAATAAATTTAATTCAAAAGGCGCTATCCGATCCCGCCATAATGCTCTAACGGTATCCTGAAGGGAATCGGGAGCGCCCGAATTATCCAACCAGATGTCAGCAACCGCGCGCCTTTGTTCATCGGTAGCTTGCGCAGCTATCCGAGCCAGTGCATCTTCTCTAGTCAGCCCTCGCTGATTCACCAATCGATCAACACGTTCGTCAGCGCTGGCCCATACTACGATCACAAGATGAAAAAGCGGAGCAAGGTTGCTTTCAACTAAAAGCGGGATATCTTGCACTACAACAGAATCTTTCCCAGCGGACTCAATGAGCTCTGCGGTCCGAGCCCCAATAAGCGGATGCAAAATCGCGTTGAGAGTCTTTCGTGAATCCTCGCTGCTAAAAGCTTGTGCGGCCAAAGCTGCCCGATCCAGCGAACCATCTAGTTGTAAAATATCTGTACCAAATGCCGATACCACCGCTGCAAGCCCAGCAGTTCCTGGCGACACAACTTCTCGCGCAATTTTATCGGAATCGATAATTACCGCACCACAATCAGCAAGCATTTTCGCCACGGTTGACTTACCCGAACCGATACCACCAGTGAGACCAACTCTTATCATGTTCTGAGTCTGTCATACTAGCTTTTCAGCACCTTATGTTGACTAAAAAAATTGGGCCCCACATTCTCAAGGAATGTGGGGCCCAAGATTTTTTAGGATCAGGCAGTGCCAGAAAGCTTCTCGCGAAGCGCAGCAAGCTGCGCATCGCTAGCTAGTGAGCCACCAGTAGCTTCTGGAGTCTCGGTAGCAACCGATTCGCCTTCTTCGGCAGCTGCACCAGATTCTGAGGAGTAGTTTGATGCGGTGCCAGCAGCAATTTCAGCCGCCTCGTCCGCTGCAAACTTCTCCATCTGCGTGGTGTGCATCTTGTGGCGGCGCTCAGCCTCAGCGTAACGGGTCTCCCATTCGCCACGCTGCTTCTCAAATCCTTCAAGCCACTCGTTGGTCTCCGAGTCGAAGCCTTCAGGGAAGATGTAGTTTCCGCTTTCGTCGTAGCTGTCTGCCATGCCGTATTTCGACGGATCGAACTCTTCAACATAATCTTCGTTGGCTTGCTTCAGCGACAACGAGATACGACGACGCTCAAGATCAATATCAATGACCTTGACCATGGCATCATCGCCAACAGCGACAACCTGGTCTGGAACCTCTACATGACGCTCAGCAAGTTCGGAGATATGCACAAGACCCTCAATGCCTTCTTCAACCCGAACGAAAGCGCCAAACGGAACCAGCTTGGTGACCTTACCGGGAACGATCTGGCCAATAGCGTGCGTGCGAGCAAAGTGGCGCCATGGATCTTCTTGAGTTGCCTTGAGTGACAGCGAAACTCGCTCACGGTCAAGGTCAACATCAAGCACCTCAACGGTAACCTCAGTACCAACTTCGACTACCTCGGACGGGTGGTCAATATGCTTCCAGGAAAGCTCGGAAACGTGTACCAAACCGTCTACACCGCCAAGGTCAACAAAGGCGCCGAAGTTAACGATGGAGGAAACCACACCATTGCGGACCTGGCCCTTTTGTAGCTGATGTAGGAACTCGCTGCGAGTCTCTGACTGGGTTTGTTCCAGCCATGCGCGACGTGAAAGCACCACATTGTTGCGGTTCTTATCAAGCTCGATGATCTTAGCTTCGATCTCCTTGCCAATGTATGGCTGAAGATCGCGCACCCGCCGCATCTCAACAAGCGAAGCAGGCAAGAAGCCGCGAAGGCCAATGTCAAGGATCAAACCACCCTTAACAACCTCAATGACGGTACCCTTAACGGCCTCGTCCTTGTCTTTAAGTTCCTCAATGGTGCCCCAAGCACGCTCGTACTGAGCACGCTTCTTGGACAGAATTAGGCGACCTTCTTTATCTTCTTTGGTAAGAACAAGGGCCTCAATCACATCACCGACAGTGACAACCTCATTAGGGTCAATGTCGTGCTTGATGGAGAGTTCCCGAGAAGGGATAACACCTTCGGTCTTGTAACCAATGTCGAGCAGAACCTCGTCACGATCAACTTTAACGATGGTGCCCTCAACGATGTCACCATCGTTGAAGTATTTGATCGTTGCGTCGATGGCGGCGAGAAAATCCTCAGCTGAGCCGATGTCGTTTACGGCTACCTGCGGTGAGGTGACGGTAGTGGAGGGCATGTGTTGGGTTGCTCCGGACGGGTGAATAGTAGGTACAGGGTCGGGTAAAACGTTAGGTAAAACTTGGTCAATCACACAGATCAAAAGACATGTGCCTGACAAAGGCTACTAGACCTGGCGCACGCTGGGCAAACCTGGTTACGGTATTCCCGTGCCGAACACCGATACTGAACGTATGTCCACATCTTTTCCTGAAGTTGATAGCACCCCTGAGGATCGTCATGCCGCGGCAAATGCCCTGTTGGGAACCTCAGGAGTACGACGAACGAGCATTACTGCCGCCGAAAGCGAGAAAGCCAATCGGCGCTGGTGGGATGCCGATGCTACGGACTATCACCGCACTCATGGCGCTTTCCTTGGTGTCGGTTCACCTACTGGTGAGTTCATCTGGTGCCCAGAAGGATTACATGAAGGTGATGTGCACTTACTTGGCGAGGTTGCCGGGCAATCGGTATTAGAAATCGGCTGCGGCTCCGCCCCTTGTGCCCGTTGGCTAGCAAGCGAAGGGGCGCAGGTAGTTGGGTTGGATATCTCGATGGGAATGCTCGAACAAGGACTCGCCGCTATGGCTGCGAGTGGACCTATGGTGCCGCTTGTCCAAGCCAGCGCAGAATCACTACCCTTTTCTGACTCAAGTTTTGACATTGTGTGTTCAGCTTTTGGAGCGATCCCCTTTGTTGCCGATTCTGCACAAGCAATGCGTGAGGCTGCACGGGTGCTTCGACCTGGTGGTCGGTGGGTTTTTTCCGTGAATCACCCCATGCGCTGGGTATTTCCTGATGATCCTGGGCCAGCAGGTTTAATCGCAAGTATGTGTTATTTCGACCGGACTCCGTATATCGAAGTTGATGATGCCGGAGTTCCTACTTATGCCGAGCACCACCGAACGATGGGCGATCGGGTCCGCGAAATTGTTCAGGCTGGCATGATTCTCGAAGATCTCATTGAACCGGATTGGCCTGAATGGCTCAATCGCGAATGGGGACAATGGAGTCCGCTACGAGGCCAGTTGTTCCCTGGAACCGCAATCTACTGCTGCCGAAAGCCGTAAATAGGGTGTGGCTGCTGCCGTTGACGGATACGGGTCATAACAGCAGTCACACTCAGCGCATCTAGGGAACGGGAATGATAGGGGGTGCCCCCGGAACTACCGGTGGCAAAATTGGAACATCTGCGCCTACCGAAATTCCACCACCATCATTGGAGGCTTGCGGAATAGCGGGGGTGGCCGGAGGTTGGCTATAGGTCGGTTCCGTTGGAACGCCAGCAAAAGCCCATTCCATTGACGGCTCCGCCGTAAAGCATTCAGCGACAAGAGTTACCATATTTCCCGCAGCTATTTGAGCTGTGTGGTAAAAAAAGCGGCCATCGGTACAGAAGCCAACAAGTGTGGCACCGCCAATAACTCCGTTAGGATTCTCACAGATACCAAGAACTTGACTGCCATTACGCGCAGTCCAGCATGGTATCGGCAGTCCAGTGTCATAAGGCCCAGCTGCTGCTGTTCCAACACCAGCTGTTAACGAGCCAGCAACTCCAGCAATGAGAACCATGGCACCTGATAGTGCAGAACGAATTTTCATATACACCCCTTTAATATCCTGGGGAATTTCCCCATAGCAAATATTCTGACCTAAATGCAGGATACTGTCAATTCTTACTTGCATTAATTTAAAACCTGTGATAAAAAATCATTGCAAGCACTTTTCTTGGGGGGGGCATCCCTCAACTGCTATTAATCTGACCGTAGTTTATAGGGAGAACATCTATGAAAATCTTTCATGCAAGAAACCGCCTAACAGCAATTTCCGCAAGTATTTTTATCACTCTTACAGCATTGACTGCCACTAATGGCACTGCATCTGCAGTTGATGTTAAAAACACGATAGATGGGAAGGCCATAATTCTTGATGCCTCACGCTCTGTTGTTACCCGAGTAGCGCCAATGGGATCACCACTGTTCAACCATGCCGGTGAGATGAGCTTGGATGTTCAAGCCTCAATTTCCAATATTGCTCAAGACGAAGCGGTTTCAGCCGTCCTAGAGGTGGGCTACGTAGTAGGTTACTCAGTTAATTTATTTCCAACAGGCGTTCACGTAACAGCCAATACCCCCGAGCTGACGGTCACCAGCGGAGTCAACGCTAGCCTCAATCCCCAAATCAATATTAGCGCTGGAGGCGGGGGCGGAAGCATCGGCGAACTCGGGGCAGAAGCGGGGATGGAAGCGACCTTAATACCTTCTTCAACAGCAGAATTCGATATTAATCCTGGAGAAGAAAGAACCGTGAAAGTTGCCGAAATTACGCTACGTAGGCCATTAGCGGAAATCACTGTCACCGGCATTCGTATTGCAGTGACCGGAGCGATAGGCACCACAGGAGCGCAGGCCTATAGCCGCCTAACTGTGCATACTCCAACTGGTGTGTACGTCCTTACCGACTACTCGCCACGCACCGAAATCTA
>JBOFCS010000001.1:0-3935 GCA_051646185.1 Mycobacteriaceae bacterium
TTCTTGCATGTCCCTTCGCCCGGCTTACTGAAACAATTTCTTTCTCAAGGTGCACATAAATTCATCTTTGAAGGTTCCGAATGCGGAGGTCATATCGGACCTAGGAGCAGCTTCCCATTGTGGGAAGCACAGCTTGATGTGTTATTCGATTTCCTGGAAAAATCCTCGACAAAAACCCCACCAATTGAAGTACTCTTTGCCGGTGGAATACATGATGAACGTTCGGCAACAATGGTTTCCGTCATGGCAGCACCTCTATGCGCCTTAGGGTTGCGCATAGGAATACTCATGGGTACTGCGTATCTTTTCACCGAAGAAGCCGTTTCCGCTGGTGCTGTTGGTACCGCATTCCAACAGCAGGTTATTGCAGCTTCACGTACTTCCACTTTGGAAACTGCCCCAGGCCATGTTACACGCTGTGTAGAAAGCCCTTTCACCGAAGAATTTGAATCAATCCGCGATACCCTCCGTAGCAATAACATTGCAGATCGAGAAATATGGGAAACCCTCGAAAAACTTAATGTTGGACGACTTCGGTTGGCTTCCAAAGGGATAGAAAGAATTGGCGATGATCTTTTTACGGTAGATGAGCAGCGGCAACGTTCTGAAGGAATGTTTATGGCTGGCGAGGTTGCTGTTCTTCGTAATGCGCCAATAACCATTGATTCGCTTCATGCATCGGTAACGACTAAGGCGGCTGGTTACTTCACAGAGCGATGCATCACCTTACTAAGACAAAACCCTAATGTCTTTGCAGATCAAAAACCTCTGCATAAAGCACCCGATCCACTAGACATTGCCATTGTTGGTATGTCAGCAATATTCCCCGGTGCTCCTGACTTAGAAAGTTACTGGGCGAATATCGTATCTGGAAAAGATTCGGTCACTGAAGTTTCCACCAACAGGTGGGATCCAGCCGTTTACTACTCACCAGATGGTGATGGCACTAAGACGTCTTCTAAATGGGGAGGATTTCTACCCGAGATTGACTTTGATCCACTCCGATTCGGAATACCGCCATCATCATTATCAAACATCGAACCGGTACAACTACTAGCTCTTGAAGCCGCTGATCGCGCATTAGCCCATGCCGGTTACTCAGGGAAAAATGTTGATAAGTCACGCATCTCAGTAATCTTTGGCGCTGAGGCTGGAAGTGATTTATCAAACGCAACGACCCTGCGTAGCGTCCTTCCTGCTTATCTCAATGAAGTTCCCGAAGAAGTCATGCAGCAGCTACCCAAACTCACTGAGGATTCATTCCCCGGAATGCTGGCCAATGTTATTTCCGGTAGAGTTGCCAACCGACTTGACCTTGGCGGCGCCAACTACACAGTAGATGCCGCCTGCGCATCATCGTTAACTGCCGTTGATGTTGCTTGCAAGGAACTTGTCAATGGGACCAGTGATGTGGTTTTGTGCGGCGGTGCGGATATGCATAACGGCATCAACGACTTTTTATTATTCTCATCAGTTCATGCACTCTCACCCACTGGACGGTCAGCAACTTTTGATAGTTCAGCTGATGGCATAGCACTTGGCGAAGGGGTTGCCTGCGTTGTGCTTAAGCGACTCGCAGATGCTGAACGTGACGGTGATACCATCTATTCAGTAATTAAAGGGGTAGGAAGCGCCAGCGATGGTCGTTCATTAGGACTCACAGCACCGCGCCCTGAGGGGCAATTTTCAGCCGTAACAAGAGCTTACGAAAATGCTCAGATCTCGCCTGCACAAGTAGGACTCATCGAAGCTCATGGAACTGGTACTGTAGTTGGCGACCGCACTGAGCTTTCCACTTTGACAAAAGTATTCCTAGAATCCAATGCACAACCCGGAACTACGTCGATTGGTTCAGTAAAGTCACAAATCGGGCATACAAAATGTGCAGCTGGACTTGCCGGTTTGGTAAAAGCCGCACTTGCCCTGCACACTGGAATAAAACCTCCTACCCTACATATCACCTCTCCTAATTCAGCTTGGGATGCCTCCACTAGCCCCTTCATCTTTCACACTGCGGCTCAACCGTGGGCACAATCTGCATCCGAAAGAATCGCTGGGGTTAGCGCGTTCGGTTTTGGGGGAACCAATTTCCACGTGGTAATGCGTGCTTACGATGGTGCTCCGCCTCCAGCGCAGACATTAAGCCAGTGGCCCTACGAACTCATCACCTTCCGGGGTACTAACCACGAACAGGCTATTCGGTCCGCCTCTCAACTACTTTCCCTGACAAATCCTGCAGGGAACATAAACCCTTGGCGGTTAAAGGACCTGGCGTTAGCGGCCGCACGACAATCAGATGTACGTGCCTCCCGTGGGGAAAAGGTCCAGATTGCCATTGTTGCTGATTCAGTTGAGCAATTGGCGGCTTCCTTACAACGAGCTATCAGTGGTGAAGAAAATCGGAATGATGGGATATTCCGCGCATCAGTAAACGACGAAGAGACTAAAGAAAATTCGGTAGCCTTTTTATTTCCAGGACAGGGCAGCCAAGCTCCCGGAATGTTTGCGGAATTATTTACTCTCTTTCCCGAACTCGCGGATATTTTAGAAAGCGGACAACGTTGGTCAGATATTCTCTACCCTCCAGCAGCCTTTGATGCCGCAACGCGGCAGGAACAAGCTAGGCGGTTAACAGATACTCGGATAGCACAGCCAACTTTAGGGATGGTGGGAATTGCCGCCTTTAGACTGATGGTTCGCGCTGGAGTTCAACCAGCAATGTTGGCTGGACATAGTTACGGCGAACTTGTTGCTTTATCTGCGGCCGGAGTTTTCAATACCAAAGCGCTACTTGATACAAGTTCGGCCCGCGCCAATGCAATCCTCAATGCCATCGAGGATGACCCAGGAACCATGGCGGCAATTTCAGCCAGCACCAAAGAGATTAGCAAGGTTCTAGCAGAACAGGAAGTAGATTCTCATATTGTTCTGGCAAATCAAAACTCGCCTAGCCAAACGGTAATATCAGGCTCAACAAAGGCAATTGATACCGCTTTAGTTGTACTTAAAAATGCTGGTATTTCCGGCAAAAAAATTCCTGTTGCCTGCGCATTTCACAGCCCTCTTGTTGCCTCCGCTGCCAATGAATTCGGAGCATTCCTAGATGCAATTGACTTCCAAAGAGCAGAAATTCCTGTGTGGTCAAATAGGACAGCATCCCAATACCCTCAGTCTGCTCCTGAAGTTCGCGCAGAACTCTGCGCACAAATCGGATCACCAGTTCGGTTTACCGATCAGGTATTAGCAATGTATGAAGCGGGTGCCAGAATTTTTGTTGAAACTGGTCCAGGTTCGGTGCTGTCTAAACTTGTTAAAGCCATCCTTGGTGATCGCCCCTTCCGTACCATTACCTTTGATTCTGCAACAGCAACTGGCCTCAAAGGATACCTTCATGCACTAGCCGAACTATCTACCGCTGGTGTTGACATTCGAACGGCATGGATGTTCCGCGGGAGACAGGCAGTAGATGCAAGTACTGCCACCGCAGCTAAGCAAGTTGGCTGGACCGTTGATGGGCAATTGGTACGAACTAAGGCTGGCGATATTCCAGCAGGGGCATTACGCCCTGCCGAACGTATTTCTCTTTCCCACAGTATGACTCCCACTTACGTGGCATCAGGTCCCCATCCAGGATCAGCCGAATCCATGGTTACCGATTTCCTGCGAAGCAGTCGAGAAATGATAGCTGCGCAACGTGATGTACTGATGAGCTATCTAGGTACCGAGGCTGCCCGCGCTCTCCCGCCAATTGTGGCGACACCAACACACAGCAGTAGTAGTGCAGGGCTAGTTGACCCACCCAGTTCCGTTTCCGTAGCGCCGGTAACACAGGTGGGCAGCACAACAACCCATACCCCAGAAAGCATTCTCGCTACCATCGTCGACATCATCGGAACTAGAACCGGCTACCCCACCGACATGATTGAACCAGACCT
>JBOFCS010000028.1:0-8672 GCA_051646185.1 Mycobacteriaceae bacterium
TAGCTCCCCTCGATATGTTGAGGACTGCCCCCGCTGGGCCTTAGGTAACGCTGCTGCTGGGCCTGACAACCACGATCCAGTAATTCGACTCATCACTCAAGTTTAGGCTCAGCACCTCGTAATTTCGCAACGCAGCATAGTTTTAACTACCCAAGTTCGCCGGGTGTCTAATACGAAATATGCTACGTGTAACACATGTGCAACATACAATTGACGAGCTGGCAACACCAGCTCCATAACGTCGCACTAGAAGAACCCCGCCACGAACGATGCTGCGCGGGACAAAATGAAGGAGAAAAAGAGTGGGCTTTACCACTGCCGAAGAGGTCTTCAAGTTCATTGCGGACGAGAATGTCGAATATGTCGACATCAGGTTCTCAGACCTACCTGGCATCACCCAGCACTTCTCAATCCCAGCTAAAGCATTCAACCAGGATGTTTTTGATGACGGTCTAGCTTTTGACGGATCTTCCGTGCGCGGCTTCCAGTCGATCCATGAATCCGACATGATGCTTCTGCCTGATATCGCTACGGCGCAGATTGATCCTTTCCGAGCCGCAAAAACCCTGAACGTTAACTTCTTTGTGCACGACCCTTTTACTCGCGAATCTTACAGCCGTGATCCACGTAACGTGGCCCGCAAAGCTGAAGAGTACTTAGCATCCACTGGCATTGCCGACACCGCCTACTTTGGCGCTGAAGCTGAGTTTTACGTCTTCGATTCGGTGCAGTTTGATTCTGGCCCCAATGGTGCTTTCTACAAATTAGATTCCGAGTCAGGCTGGTGGAATACTGGAAATGCCACCGAATTTGATGGCAGCCCTAACCTCGGGTACAAGGTACGCATGAAGGGTGGATACTTCCCCGTCGCCCCTTATGACCACTATGTAGATCTTCGTGATCAGATTTCCACAAATCTGCAAAACGCCGGTTTTGAGCTTGAGCGCGGACACCATGAGGTCGGTACTGGTGGTCAGCAAGAGATCAACTACAAGTTCAACACTCTGCTTGCTGCAGCTGACGATCTTCAGCTCTTCAAGTACATCGTTAAAAATACTGCCTGGCAGAATGGTAAGTCAGTTACCTTCATGCCTAAGCCGCTTTTTGGAGATAACGGCTCTGGTATGCACGTGCACCAATCATTATGGAAAGACGGGAAACCGTTGTTCCATGATGAGGCTGGATATGCTGGATTGTCCGATACTGCTAGGCACTACATCGGTGGCATCCTGCACCACGCGCCATCGCTACTTGCCTTCACAAACCCAACGGTGAACTCTTACCACCGATTAGTTCCAGGCTATGAAGCTCCGATCAACTTGGTGTACTCGCAGCGGAACCGTTCAGCCGCGGTACGTATTCCGATTACCGGAAATAACCCTAAGGCGAAGCGTCTAGAATTCCGGGCTCCAGATTCCTCCGGTAACCCTTATCTCTGCTTCGCTGCTCAGATGATGGCCGGACTTGACGGCATTAAGAACAAAATTGAGCCGATGGCTCCGGTGGATAAGGATCTCTACGAACTTCCACCTGAGGAGGCAAAGAATATCCCTCAGGCACCAACCTCTTTGGAAGCGGTTATCAACCGGCTTGAGGAAGATCATGACTACCTCACCGAGGGTGGGGTATTTACCACTGATCTGATTGAAACATGGATCTCGTTGAAGCGCGAGCAGGAGATTGCTCCGATCAACTTGCGTCCACATCCCCATGAGTTTGCGTTGTATTACGACGTATAAACCGGGATAAGCATTGCGGGCTCTAGCGACCGATCAAGTCACTAGAGCCCGCAAGCTAACTAATAGATACTTACAAAAGCGCGGCCAACAGCTTCACCACTCGACCAAGCAACTCTTGGACTGCTAACCGCGCACCTTCCCCATCTCCCTCGCCAATGAGCCGTGCTAATGCAATATGGGCATCACGGTCTGTCAGTTCACCAATTTGCTCCAGTGAAGCTAGTGGATCAACTTTGTCAAACCCTTTTACTAGGGTGTTCAGCGCCAAACGGTAGGCAATATTTCCTGATCCAAGAATGACAGCATTCCAAAAAACTACATCAGCTTGAATAAGCGTTGAGTCATCAACTTTTCCTTCTGGAAAGCTTTGCGCCGCCTGCAAGACCATAGCTTTTTGCTCAGGAGTTGCGCGTTCCGCGCATAAACGTGCGGCATCTGCCCCAATAGATTGCCGCATAACACAAATATCGTGCATCATGCGCACCTTTGAAGGGCCACCAGCCTCGCCGAGAGCAATCAGCACATCCAGACCAGCATGCACTCGCCAATCCAAAACCCGAGTGCGTCCCCCATGCACAATCTTGACCAGCCCAGTTTGCTGAAGCAATTTTAAAGCTTCTCTGATGGCATGCCGATTAACCCCAAAGGATTCAGCGAGCTCACGTTCGCTAGGTAAAGGCTCCCCCACCTTCAGTTTTCCTGACAGTATCTCATTCGCTAGTTGTCCAACGACAGCCTGAGAGACCGAGGTACGAACGATCGATGCAACCTCCATGAGATAAGGCTACAACAAAGCCAAACCCTTCAACTGGTGACACCAGTTGACAACTAAGCCTGGAGGATATTTAATCACCAAAGCGATATGTTAGGAATCACTTTTGAGTTATTAGAGTTATCAAGATCATTCGATTCCCAACGTATGCCCAAAATTTCATAATCGCCAGCCACTTTTACGCCTTGCCCACCGCTTCAGCTTTACCTAATAAAGCCTGACTAAGAAGAACGGAAATTCTGTGAAACCCCCTCTAGGAAGCCTCGCCCCGTGGGCCCGCGCCAGAGTACTGCTCTACTCAGTGATCGCTGTTCTTTCTTTATGGCTCACCGTAAGCAGCACCTGGGGTGCTTACAGTGGTGATAATTTTTTTGATACAAGTATTCTTTTTTGGAAAGCCGCTTTTTCCTTACCC
This sequence comes from Mycobacteriaceae bacterium, assembly GCA_051646185.1. Classification (GTDB taxonomy): domain Bacteria; phylum Actinomycetota; class Actinomycetes; order Mycobacteriales; family Mycobacteriaceae; genus JBOFCS01. Next base: position 2,927 of record JBOFCS010000028.1, read on the forward strand.
GCATCAAAATCAATTTCTTTTGATATCATTTTTACCAGTATTTCAATCATGATCTGGATGTTTATTGAATCGCGCATATTAAAAATCAGGGGCCTCGCTATATATTTTCTCTCCTTAGCAGTAATCGCAATGGCAGTTGTCCTGCCGGCATTTCTTATTCATCGAGAATTTTCCCTATCAAAAACAAATACTGACACCTAAACTGCCGAGCAACCGACCTAGGACTCAACATGGTTAATATAATTTTGTATGCAATACCTTTTTTCGCACTGTCAATAATTCTTGAGCAAATTCTAGTAAAGTTCGCCCCGGACGAAGCTCAAGCTGGATACGAACCAAAAGACACTCTCACGAGTCTTTCCATGGCTTCCATCAGCGTACTCACCAGCGCGGCTTGGAAAATCCCGGCAGTCATCGTTTTTTCAGCAGTTTTTTATCTAACACCGTTCCGCATCCCAACGGATAATCCTATTTCTTGGATTGCATTATTTTTTCTAGAAGATCTCTGCTACTACTGCTACCACCGCGCACATCATCGTGTGCGGCTTCTCTGGGCCGATCATGTGGTGCACCATTCCAGCCAGCTCTACAATTTGACTACCGCATTGCGTAGATCCTGGACTGGCAGTACAGCATTGCCTGGGGCTATGTTTTGGCTTCCTTTGACTTTCCTCGGCTTTTCCCCGTGGATGATATTCCTGCAGCAATCCATAAGCCTGCTCTACCAATTCTTCTTGCATACTGAACGAATCGGCAAACTACCCCGACCCATTGAATTCTTCTTCAATACACCTTCCCATCACCGCGTCCACCATGGTTCCAACCCTCAATATATTGATACCAATTACGGTGGGGTTCTTATCATCTGGGATAGACTTTTCGGCACGTTTGTTCCTGAAAAAGAGAAAGTCGTTTACGGGCTAACCAAAAACGTCAATAGCTATAACATCATTAAAGTTGAGTTCCATATATTTGTTGATATTTGGAATGATGTAAAGAATGCAAGAAATTGGAAGGACCGTCTTGGGTACATATTCAAAGGCCCAGGCTGGGAACCAAAAATTTCCACAAGCTTCAACCCCAGTAAAGAGACTGTAAAAATCAATTGATTTAGCTGATTTATTCATAATCTCACAGTTACGCTTTAATCGAATCCTAATTCGGGATCCGGGCAAAGAGTTAATGCTTTCATGCCACATTAAGGAGCCTATAAAATGGTTATTTCTGCAAAAAAGAAAAATGTATCTTATTTACTTCTTGGGGTATGCGGATTTAGCGTAGTATCATCCATCCTGACATCAAATTTTCTTGCTCCTAGCCTCAAAAAGTTCCCAATCGAAAGCTTTCACGTGGAGTACGAATCGGTAGGCTCAGTGATGAACGCCAGCTCCGTTTTTCAAGGCCGAGTCACGGTAGATGAAAATGTTCCTTTCATTACTCACCGAAATGTCATCCCTATTGACCCGTCGAACAAAGATATCGTCACACTGCAGGTGGCCCAGGCATTATTCCGGGTTGATATGCCAGAAAAGGATGGACTACTATCAGCCAGTATTGATCGTGTTTCGCTCGACAGATCTAGTGCTGCGCCAATACAATCCCCTGATGATACCGTACAAACAACTCAAGCAGGACCACCAAAGCCTGTAGTACACGATGGGTTTCAGTATAAGTTGCCTTTCGACGCACAAAAATCTGAATATCCTTATTTTGACGGGGTTTTGCAACAGTCACGACCCATCAAGTACATCGGTACTGAAAATATCCAAGGGGTAGAGACCTACCATTACTCACAGCGCGTTGGTTTTGATGAGACCGGAAAAATAGTAAACCCAGCCAACTTAGCCGAGCGATTCCCGGATGCAACAACTAACAGCTTAACTTTGACAGCTTCGGTCTGGGGAGTTGATCAAAAGGACGCTACTCCTGTCACAATGAATCTCTACTATGCCAATATTCGCGACCTCTATATTGAGCCAAGAACCGGTATGGTCATCAATGCTTCTGAACGAGTATTCCAGTATTACGCCAGAGACCCACTCAAGCCTGAACTAACGGTTATTGACTACACCCCTACCCAAACACAGAAATCTGTGGACGAAGCAGTCAGTTTTGCAAAATCATCTTTACGCCTGATGGACTTTGGTGATTATGTCGTTATTATTCTATTGATTTTAGGTGGCCTTTGTGGGTTAAGCGCCATTATTATTCTTGTGCGCAGCAACGGTTCACCGATACCCTCCAATAATCGCTACTGAGAGCCAAAGTCGAAATGGTAGCAGCGTTATGGGTTAATCGCCGCTACTATTTCGTCCAAGGCGTTATCTACCGCAACTTCACGAGCAACACCAGTAAAGCGATCACGGAGCTCAATAGTTCCGTCGGCCCAACCGCGTCCTACCACAACAACTAACGGAACACCAATGAGCTCTGAGTCTTTGAATTTAACTCCTGGTGAAGCTTTGCGATCATCAAGAATAACTTCCACTCCACGAGATGATAGCTCTGCGGCCAATCTCTCTGCACCCTCTGCCGCTTCAGCGTCCTTGTTAGCAATAACAAGATGCACATCAAATGGTGCAACTTCAGCTGGCCAGCGAAGACCTTTGCCATCATGCTGCTGCTCAGCGATCACTGCAACCAAACGAGAGATACCCACACCGTATGAACCCATGGTTAGCCGAACAGGTTTTCCATTCTCTCCCAACACATCAGCAGAAAAAGCATCAGTATATTTGCGACCCAGCTGAAAAATGTGCCCAATCTCAATCCCGCGCGCAGAAACAAGCACACCTGCACCATCTGGCGAAATATCTCCATCACGGACTTGTGCAGCTTCAATTGTGCCATCTGGTTGAAAATCTCGACCAACAACAAGATTCACAAAATGCTCGCCGTCAATATCCGCACCAGTAATCCACGAAGTTCCAGGTACCACCCTTGGATCTACTAGATAACGAACACCATTGGAAATCAAAGCATTTGGACCTATATAGCCTTTTACCAAAAAAGGATTAGCAATAAAATCAGCTTCACTAATCATCTCATATTCAGCGGGCTCCAATGCTGCAGCAAGTCGCTTTTCATCTAGATCACGATCCCCGGGGATGCCAATGGCCAAAAGCTCCCACTCCCCTACGCTCCCGGCATCAGCAGTGCTCTCAGTGACGGGCCGACGAACTTTCAGTAAAATGTTCTTTAAGGTATCCGCTGCCGTGATAGGCCGACCTAGACCAGTATCATTCGCCCAGGCCACAAGGCTATCTATCGTTGGAGTGTCTCCCGTGGTGTACCGCACCGCCTCAGGCAACCCGGTCAAAGCAATGGACTCAGGTACCGGTGTCCGTACCGCCTCAACATTTGCGGCATAGCCCGATTCAACACACCGCACAAAAGTATCCTCACCGACTTCGCTTTCAGCAAGAAACTCTTCCGAGGCACTCCCCCCCATCGCCCCAGAAGTTGCAGCAACAATCACATATTTAACAGCTAAGCGATCAAATATCTTTTGATATGCCAAGCGGTGCGCTTGATAAGACACCGACAGTCCATTGTCGTCCAGGTCAAAAGAGTATGAATCCTTCATAATAAATTCTCGACCACGAAGAATCCCGGCCCTTGGTCGCTCTTCATCACGATACTTTGTCTGAATTTGATATAGCGTTACCGGAAAATCTTTATAGGAGTTGTATTCCCCTTTAACCGTTAAAGTGAAAATCTCTTCGTGGGTTGGTCCCAGTAGATAGTCCCCACCTTTACGATCCTTAAGCCTGAATAACCCCTCACCGTACTCAGACCACCTGTTGGTCATCTCATACGGCTCCCTGGGGAGCAGGGCAGGCAGAGCGATCTCTTGCGCACCAATGGCATTCATTTCCTCGCGAACTACCCGTTCAACCTGCCTGAGAACTTTGAGGCCCAAAGGCAACCAAGAGTAGACCCCAGGCGCTATCCGACGAACATAACCGGCTCGAACAAGCAACTTATGGCTTGGCACCTCCGCATCAGCGGGGTCATCACGTAACGTTCGAAGGAATAACTCAGACATGCGGGTAATCACAACTGACAAGCTTAATCACCTACTAGCGAACAAGACGCAGCGACCTACCTCAGATACCCAGGTCAGAAATATCTCACCGTCAGTTTCCCTAAAAGCTCCTCGGTGATCTTGGGTTCGGCAACGATCCACTAGTCTGGACAGGTGTTGATTCTGCTACCCCCCTCGGAGACAAAATCAGTTGGCGGTAAAGGAGCCACACTAGAACTGTCTAGGTTATCGTTTCCTGAACTTAATCCAATCCGGGCAATGCTAGTGGAAAATCTTATCGAATTATCCCAAAACTCTCAGGCTAGTGCTTCTGTTCTGGGACTTGGCCCCAAGCAACTAGATGAAGTCATCAAAAATCAGACACTCTGTTCTTCTCCAACCTGCTATGCCATAGAACGTTACACCGGGGTCCTCTACGATGCATTAAATTACCAGGGAATGTCACGCGCATATAAAGCAAAAGCCCTGAAAAAATTAGCAATTGGATCTGCGCTCTTCGGAGTGATTAAAGCTAATGACCTTATTCCTGCCTATCGACTTTCCGCAGCGTCAAAACTTCCCGGACTCGGGACTTTAGCCTCATTATGGAAAACAGCACTCACGCAAACGCTTAACGCTACTGCTGATGGGCTTATCGTGGACCTCCGCTCTGGAAGCTATCAAAGTTTAGGTCCCGTCCCAGGAGCGATCACTGCCGTGGTACTTACCGAACACCATGACGGATCTCGAACGGTTGTAAGTCATTTCAACAAGCACCATAAGGGGTTACTTGCCCGGGCTTTGGTGACTACCAGAGCTGAGCCCTGTAACATCAGCGATCTGGCCAAAATAGCGATAAAAGCTGGGCTACGAGCCGAGGTGGCAAGCCCTTCAGAATTAGTCATCCTCACCGATTAAACGACTACCTCAATTTTTCCATGGTGCGTAGATTACGGGTAGTGCTAAATGCCTTGTATCGAGTTTTTGCTAAGTGCTTTCCAAACACACTTTGCGTTGTCATTCCTCTTCTCACTTGCCAATAGATAACATCTAACTCGCCATCGGCAATTATCTCTATCTGGGTATCGAGTTCTGTTCCCAATTTCAATAACTCATTTTTTATTTCCGCATCAGCAGTAAGAATCACATAAGGTTGATACTCCGTTGATTCGGCCTCAAAGGGATAGTTTTCTACTATTGGACTAACGCTGGAGCGCTCGTGCACAATAACCCAGGCTTGGTAACCAAAAGTATTTCTCAGCTGAGTTTCAATACCCGCTTTGAGCACCGCAACATCTGATTGTGCACTATCGAATAATACATTTCCGGTTGCCAAAATAGTTTTTACCTCAGAAAAACCAAGATCACTAAAAACTTGGGAAAGCTCCGCCATTTTAATGTTGATGCTGCCAACATTAATACCGCGTAAAAATGCCACATAGCTTGTCATGTTTTCCTTTATAGCTGGGATGCTGCTTCTTGAGCTTCCTGGGCCTGAGCAACTTCTTGCGGACTGTATCGAATAAAAATGGCTGCTATCCCAGCGATCACAGCGGCTCCGGCACACCACAGTAGTGCATAGGTGTAACCCTGACCTAACGCCCAAAGTTGTTCAGAACTCATGTCACTGGCACCACCAGTAATTCCATCAAGCGAAAGAGTTTTTGAGGTAGCCACCGCACCAATAACGGCAAGACCAAGAGGCCCACCCAAGGTCTG
>JBOFCS010000041.1:0-13469 GCA_051646185.1 Mycobacteriaceae bacterium
GTCGCTGTTAGATCCGATTCGGCTGCGAAGAATCCTTGAACGAATGTTTGATAGCGCAGAGTTTTTGTCTCCGTTTGGTATTCGCTCGTTATCGGCAGCAACGAAAAATGCTGTGACTGAATATATTAACGGTGATAGCGCTTCGATTGAGTATGAACCTGGGGAGTCGCGCACCGGAATGTTTGGTGGAAATTCCAACTGGCGCGGCCCAATTTGGTTTCCCGTTAATGTTTTACTTGCCGATAAGTTGCGCACTTATGGTCGCTATTTTGGTGATTCTTTCACTATCGAGATACCCACTGGATCAGGTAAGCAGCACACTTTGGTGGAGGCCGCTGACGTTATAGACAATGGATTGACAGCGTTATTTCGTCCGGTGGCGGGGAAGCGACCTGCTGATGGTGCGCGTATCGAATCTAGTGATAACCCGTTGTGGAGTCAGCACCCAACCTTTAGCGAGTATTTTGATGGTGACACTGGTGAGGGCTTGGGGGCCAGTCATCAGACAGGATGGACGGCCCTGGTTGCCCATTTGCTTAATCCCCGCTTACCGCCAGATCCGAAGTGAACTCGTGCATGGTGTTGAAGCTTGGGTGCCCCGCTGGGTAGTCTTAGTACGCGGCGATAGTTATTAAGGAAGGTTGAGTACACAATGGCAACAACTACGACCCCGATTCGGGTGGGCGTTCTGGGTTCTCAAGGCAAAGTCGGGCAAGCGATTTGTGCTGCAGTTGTAGACAGTACCGACTTGGAGTTATCTGCTACCGTTGATCAGGGTGATGCGCTTAGTGCTTTTATCGACTCAGATACCCAGGTGGTTGTTGACTTCACTCACCCTGATGTGGTGATGAATAATCTAAAGTTTTTGATAGAAAACGGTATTCATGCGGTTGTGGGGACTACTGGCTTTGATCAGGCGCGCCTGGAATTAGTCCAGCAATGGTTGACAACAGCCCCGGAGGTCGGCGTGCTTATTGCACCTAATTTTGCCATTGGTGCGGTGCTGTCCATGCGGTTTGCTCAGCAAGCTGCTCGTTTTTTCGATTCGGTTGAAGTCATTGAATTACATCACCCGCACAAGGCGGATGCGCCCTCTGGTACTGCTTACCGCACCGCTGCGTTAATTGCGCAGGCTCGGGCGGCTGCAGGTGTTGGACCTAGCCCTGATGCCACCTCTACTGAACGCGATGGCGCACGTGGCGCTGAGGTAGATGGGGTGCGTGTGCATTCGGTGCGGCTTGCTGGACTGGTTGCTCACCAGGAAGTGCTTTTTGGCACTCAAGGGGAAACCTTGACCATTCGACATGATTCGATTGACCGCAATTCCTTTGCGCCAGGGGTGCTTTTAGGTGTTCGGCAGATCGCTTCTCGTCCAGGGTTGACTGTTGGTCTCGACCCACTACTAGACCTATGAAACTGGGTCAAGGCCGGGTGCCGCTGCTGATTATTGGTGTTTGCCTGGCCCTGGTGTTTTATTTTGTTTTGCTTGGGCGCCAAGGTATCTATTTAATCCAGGCGGGTGGGGTGGTTCCGGTGTGTTTGGGGATTGCCGTGCTTGCCTTGCCGTTATTGGGGCTTTGGGTTTTGGTGACAACTGTGCAAGCAGGTTTTGCTCATCAGAATCTGGCTCGACTTATTGCTGCCCAAGATTTAGAATTAGACGTAAGTCATTTACCAACAATGCCTTCCGGTCGAGTGCAACGAGAAGCTGCTGATCAACTTTTTGCTCAGGTAAAGTCAGAATGGGAAGCAGATCCAGATAATTGGCGGCATTCTTATCGACTGGCTCGGGCTTATGATTTTGCTGGAGACCGCAGTCGAGCCCGAGAGACAATGCGCAGAGCGGTAATGCTGGAACGAGCTGAGCGGATCGCCGGTAATGGCTAAACTTTTGGTGGTGCATCACACCCCTTCTCCACACTGTCAGGAGATGTTTGAGGCGGTCATCAGCGGTGCGACTGCACCCGAGATCGAGGGCATCGAGGTTGTTCGGAGACCAGCACTATCAGTGTCAGCGAGCGACTTTCTCGAGGCAGACGGGTATTTGTGCGGTAGCCCGGTGAACCTCGGCTATCTTAGCGGCGCACTTAAACATGCGTTTGATGTCAGTTATTACCAAATTCTTGATTCGACGATTGGCCGTCCGTTTGGGTTGTACCTCCACGGAAATGAGGGCAGCGAAGGGGCGGTGCGGGCGATGGATTCGATCACCACGGGTCTTCGGTGGGTGAAGGCCGCAGATGAAGTCATCGTATCCGGCAAACCGTCCAAGAGCGATCTTGAAGCGTGCTGGGAACTGGGCGCGACCGTCGCCGCCGGGCTGATGGATGGATAGCGCGGTCCGGGACTGCTACAGGTTGGGTGCCTTTAGTCATGGCAATTGGCGATTATGGCGGAGTGGAAGCCAGGTTCAAGGCATTAAGGTAAGTTACCGCTAGCTAACTCTTCCATCCATTCCGCCGGATCCTGGCGGTCACACGAAAGCGGCCCTATGTCTGCCATTGACGAAATACTGAACCAACTCCCAGTTGATCAGATTGCTGATCGCCTTGGGGTAGATGCAAGCACTGCTGAATCTGCAGTTCGGCAGGCTTTGCCAGCTTTACTTGGCGGCTTGCAAGCCAACGCTCAAGATGAAGCTGGTGCAGCTTCGCTGGCCAGCGCGTTGCAGAACCACGATGGGTCACTACTTGATGGTGGCGTCGATGTGGATCAGGTAGATACCGCTGACGGTGAGAAAATTGTTACCAACGTTTTTGGTGACAACACTAATCAGGTCATTAGTGCGCTTGGGGGTGCTGGCGGTTCCGATAATAGTGGGTTAGTGGCAAAGCTGCTGCCCATTCTTGCCCCAATTGTGCTTGCCTATATTTCGAAGAAATTCACTCAGCAAGGTTCAGCCACGGAATCAGCTAGCTCTGGTGGCGGCCTTGGTGATCTTCTTGGCGGGTTGCTAGGTGGTCAGAGTTCAGGGGGTGGGCTAGGCGGATTACTTGGCAGTGTTTTATCAGGTTCGGGTGGTTCATCAGGAGGTTTGGGGGATCTTCTTGGCGGGTTGCTTGGCGGCGGAAAGAAATAGTTGAAACACCAGGTACGGCCACCAAACAAAGTCTTGGCAAGTTTTGCCTTAGACTAGTGGGGTGGCCGTGCCAACAAACCTATTAACCCCATATGAAGATTTGCTGCGTCTGGTCCTTGCAGAGGGCACCGTAAAATCTGATCGAACTGGAACCGGCACAAGAAGCATCTTTGGGCATCAGCTTCGGTATGACCTTAGTGAGGGTTTCCCGCTGATCACTACCAAGCGGGTACACCTTAAGTCCATTGTTTATGAGTTGCTGTGGTTTTTGCGTGGCGATTCCAATGTGCGCTGGTTGCAGGAGCGTGGCGTGAGCATTTGGGATGAATGGGCTTCGCCCGAGGGGGAACTGGGTCCTGTTTATGGAGTTCAGTGGCGTTCTTGGCCAACACCTTCTGGAGAACATATCGACCAGATTTCGGCTGCGCTTGAATTGCTCAAGACTGATCCGGATTCCCGGAGAAATATCGTTTCAGCGTGGAATGTGGGGGAGATACCTCAGATGGCTTTGCCGCCCTGTCATGCTTTTTTTCAGTTTTACGTGGCTGAAGGGAAACTTTCTTGTCAGCTTTACCAGCGCAGTGCTGACTTATTTCTTGGTGTGCCTTTTAATATTGCCAGTTATGCGCTTCTTACCCATATGATGGCAGCTCAGGCTGGCCTTGAGGTGGGTGAGTTCATCTGGACTGGCGGGGATTGTCATATTTACGATAACCATGTAGACCAGGTTGCAGAACAACTGTCACGTAAGCCTTACCCTTACCCTAAACTAGTTTTAGCGCGGCGTAATTCAATTTTTGATTACGAGTTTGAGGATATCGAAATACAGGGCTACCAGTATCATCCGGCGATTAAGGCGCCGGTGGCAGTATGAGTGATGTTGGCTTAATTTGGGCGCAGAATCGCGCGAGAATTATTGGGGCACAAGGTACTATCCCGTGGCATGTGAAAGAAGACCTTGCGCATTTTCGTGCCATAACTCTAGGTAGCGCGGTGATTATGGGGCGTAAAACCTGGGATTCTTTGCCGGAGCAATTTAGGCCATTGCCGGGGCGAAAAAACCTGGTGATTACTCGGGCGCAGGATTGGGCTGCGCGGGGAGCAACTGCACACCACAGCATTGAGTCAGCCTTAGCGCAGTGTTCTGGTGAGCCAGTCTGGGTTATTGGTGGCGGCGAGATATATGGTGCTGCTTTACCTTTTGCTGATGTTTGTGCAGTGACTGAAGTTGATTTTGAGTTACCCAGTCTTGATGGCCAGGTCACTTATGCGCCCGAGCTTACTGAACCTTGGCATGTTACTGAGGTGGGTTCTTGGCAAGTGTCAGAATCGGGATTACGGTATCGTTTCTGTACCTATCAGAAGTCCTGATAGAAAAGAACTGGGGTCGACGAATGGCATTGAGTAGTCAGAGCTTTTCTCTCGTCGAAGCTCGCGGTATTTCTCTTGCTGCTCAAGGGTTTCTGGAGAAGCCGAGTAAGGGGAAAGTTACCCGTAAGCACCTTAAAAAGGTATTAACGCAAACACAATTACTACAAATTGATTCGGTTTCCGTTGCGGTGAGAGCGCACTATGCTCCAGTATTTAGTCGTTTAGGTGGGTACGATCGGGGGTTGCTTGATGTTGCTGTGTGGTCACATTCGCTAAAACAACCCCGGTTGCTCACTGAGTACTGGGTGCATGAAGCTGCGATGATCCCCATCGAGGATTGGCCATTACTGCGTTGGCGGATGGAGCAATTCGCTGAAGGGCATAAGTCATGGACTGCTCGAGTGTTAGCTCAGCATAAGGTTTTAGCGAATGATGTTGTGGCGGTACTCGCTGAATATGGGCCACTGTCCGCGGGTGAAATTGAGGTGCAATTGGAGCTAGCTAGCGCTTCTCAGAAGGGGGCGTGGTGGAACCGTAGTGACACCAAAGTTGTTGCCGAGGCTCTTTTTGCCGTAGGCACGTTAGGCACAGCTTTTCGTAGCAATTTCGCTCGAAAGTATGACCTTATCGAGCGAATAGTTCCGAAGGAAATCGGGGCAGTGCAGATTGATACTGATGATGCGATTCGGCAACTAATCCGTAATGCCGCGCAAGCCCAAGGTATTGCTACTGAGCCTGATCTTAGAGATTACTACCGACTTTCGGCTGTTCAATCAAAGAAGGCAATTCGTGAATTAGTGGATAGTGGTGAACTTACTGTCTGCCAAGTTCAGGATTGGCAGACCCCGGCGTATATGTTATCAACAGCTACATCAGTATGCCCGGATTACACCGAACTCGACCTCGCTGCTTTGTTATGTCCTTTTGACCCTCTTATTTTCTTTAGACCAAGAACGGAAAGGCTTTTCAACTTTCATTATCGTTTAGAAATTTATACGCCTGAGCCAAAACGGAAGTATGGCTATTATGTTTGGCCTTTTTTGCTTAACGGGGAACTGGTGGCGAGGGTGGATATTAAAGCTGATCGTGCGGCGGGGGTGCTGCGTGTACCTGGCGCTTTCATAGAACCTGGGCAGGTTTCTGCTCGGGTTGCGCAGGCGCTGGCCACGTCATTGGTTCAGATGGCAGCGTGGCTGGAATTGGATCGAGTGGAGCTCGGGGCTCGAGGAGATTTGATAAAGCCATTACAGCGGCTTGGCAGTGCCCACCTTCGGGTGTAGGTGTGATTCGGCCATCAGCTATGCCCACACCCGAATTACTGTGCAGAACAGATAGGGTGAAGTGCTGGCGAATATTATCTGGTTGCTATTTGATCACTGTTCAAGGAGTGTTGTGCCTAATACCGTGCCGCTACAAGTGCAACTCGTAGCTAAGACCGAGTTTATTGCTCCTCCAGATATTGATTGGGAAACTGATGCGCAGGGTGGCGAAGCGTTAGCTGAATTTGCTGGGCGCGCGTGTTATCAGAGTTGGTCCAAACCCAACCCGAGGACAGCTACCAACGCCGGGTACCTTCGTCATATTTTGGAAGTTGGGCATCTGTCTCTTTTGGAACACGGGACCGTGACCTTTTATATCACCGGTATTTCCCGGTCATGCACCCACGAACTTATTCGGCATCGCCATTTTTCTTACTCACAGCTTTCCCAGCGGTTTGTTCCTGAGCGGGAAGCCAATGTTGTGGTTCCGCCGGCCATCGTGGGGGATCAGGAATTGGAAAAGTTGTTTCTGCGGGCCACCGAGGCCAGTAGCAAGGCGTATAACCAGCTTCTGGAAGCGTTGGAAGAAAAAATTTCTGATGTTCCCAAAGCGACTTTGCGTCGTAAACAAGCCAGGCAAGCTGCTCGATCTGTTTTGCCCAATGCCACCGAGACTCGGATTGTGGTGACCGGTAATTACCGGGCGTGGCGGCATTTTATTGGTATGTGGGCTACTGAACATGCTGATGTGGAGATCCGCGAACTTGCTATTGAATGTTTGCGGCAGTTGGGTGCCGTGGCACCTCAAGTTTTTTCTGATTTTGAGATTGGCGCACTCAGTGATGGCAGCGAAGTAGCCACCTCCCCATATGTGGCTGAAGGGTGAGTGAGGCGAGCCCGAGCATGGTTGCGACAGAGTGAGTCAGGCGAACCTGAGAGGCCAGTACAAAGGCACGGTGTGCACAGTCTTGAGGTGGACACGGTAGCCTTTAACCCTATGACCACCGGTGACCCAGCTATTGGCGCTCCTCGACCTTTTGGCTCTGTTTCCACGGCGATGGTGACTCCATTCACTCCAGCTGGACGTTTAGATATTGATGCTGGTGTGCGGCTTGCCGTGCATTTGGTGGATTCTGGTTGTGATGGATTGGTATTAGCCGGCACCACCGGGGAATCACCAACAACAACTGAAGACGAAAAACTTTCGCTACTGCGTGAGGTAGTGGCGACGGTGGGGGATCGGGCAAGAATTGTGGCTGGGGCTGGAACCTATGACACCGCCGATAGTGTGTCGTTGGCGCGCAGCTCGGCGGCGGCCGGGGCACATGGACTACTTGTGGTTACTCCGTACTACTCCCGTCCCCCGCAAGCAGGGTTATTGGCACATTTCACTGCTGTTGCCGATGCCACAGATCTGCCTGTGATGTTGTATGACATTCCGCCGCGTTCAGTGGTAGCTATTGAAAATGAGACTTTGCTCCGACTTGCTGATCACCCCAATATTCTTGGTGTGAAAGATGCCAAAGCAGATTTTAATGCCGGTGCAGAAATTATTGCTAGCACAAAACTGCAATACCTCTCTGGTGATGACCCGCTTAACCTTCCGTGGTTATCGGTGGGTGCCGTTGGTTTTGTCAGTGTTATTAGTCATCTCGTTGCCCCGCGATTGCGCGAGATGCTCACAGCTGTAGAGGTTGGCGACCTCGCCCGAGCCCGGGAAATTAACGCCACTTTATTCCCGCTGTATCGGTCGGTATCTCGTCTTGGTGGTGTCACTGCTTCCAAGGCTGGCTTACGGCTGATCGGCATCGACGTAGGAGAACCTCGCTTGCCTCAAGTTGCCCCGACAATAGACCAAATTGACATGCTTGCAGCGGATTTGCGCGCTGCGGGAGTTCTGATATGACCCGAAGCGGAGGTAAGGGTCGAGCTAGCCGTAATGCTGGACCACCAAGTCCGCCGAAAATAGTGAGTTCTTCAGCAACACCAGTTCTTGGTAAAAGTTCAAGCGGTAGTGAAGATTTACCCACTCCCGCACAAGCTTCGGCTAAAGCTGTGCGAATTACTGCACTAGGTGGAATCGGTGAAATTGGTCGAAATATGACCGTATTTGAGCATAAAGATCGAATACTAATTATCGACTGTGGAGTGCTTTTCCCGGGAAGTCCAGAGCCTGGGGTTGATCTTATTCTTCCAGACTTGCGTCATATTGAAGATCGGATGGATGAGGTTGAAGCGTTAGTTTTAACTCATGCCCATGAAGATCATATAGGTGCGATTCCTTACTTGCTCAGATTACGTCCAGACCTGCCTATCGTGGGTTCAAAATTCACCTTAGCGTTGGTGGCAGCAAAGTGTCGTGAGCATCGAATTCGACCTAAGTTTATTGAAGTTCGGGAGGGCGAGAGCTCAACTCATGGTCCTTTTGAGTGTGAATATTTTGCGGTGAATCATTCCATCCCAGATGCACTTGCTATTGCTGTGCACACCGAGGCTGGGACTATTTTGCATACTGGCGATATCAAACTTGATCAATTGCCCACTGATGGCCGCCCTACCGATTTGCCGGGGCTATCACGTTTGGGTGATGCTGGGGTGGATTTGGCGTTAATTGACTCCACTAACTCAGATGTGCCTGGGGTAGGACCGTCGGAAAGTGAGATAGGGCCAACCCTTGATCGATTAATCGGCGAAGCAAAGCAGCGGGTTATCATTGCCTGCTTTGCGAGCAATGTATACCGGGTCCAGCAAATTATTGAAGCGGCAACTCAGCATGGTCGTCGAGTGGCCTTTGTTGGTCGGTCCATGGTTCGTAATATGGAGATTGCCAGGGAACTAGGGTTTTTAGATGCACCGGATCGGTCGATTATTGATATTGATGCTGCCTCGAACTTGCCGGGCAATCAGGTAGTACTGGTTACCACCGGCACTCAGGGCGAGCCCATGGCCGCTTTATCGAGGATGGCCCGTGGTGACCATCGCAGCATCACAATCCGAGAAAATGACCTTGTCATCTTAGCCTCTTCGTTGGTTCCGGGGAACGAAGAAGCGGTTTTTGCTGTTATCAATGGTTTAGCAAAAATTGGTGCTCGATTAATCACTAATCAGAATGCCCGAGTTCATGTTTCCGGACATGCTTTTGCTGGTGAATTACTATTTCTTTATAACGCATTACGCCCTCGCAATGTGATGCCGGTACATGGGCAATGGCGACATCTTCGGGCAAATGCTGCGTTAGCAGTGAAGACTGGAGTGCCTGAAGATCGGGTAGTTCTTGCCGAAAACGGTGTGGTGGTTGATTTGGTTAATGGCCGTGCTGCTGTGGTTGGTAAAGTTCGGGTAGGCCAGATGTATGTCGATGGTCTGGCTATGGGAGATATTGGTGATGCGACCCTGGAGGATCGTAAGGTTCTTGGTGATGGTGGCTTTATTGCCGTCACTGCTGTTGTGAAACGTACAACAGGTCAGCCAGTTTCAGCTCCACAGGTATTTGCCCGAGGTTTTTCTGATAATCCACAGGCGCTAGATCCGGTGGTTCAACTTGTTGCCGATGCCTTGGATGCTCTTGCTGCTGATGGGGTTGTAGACACGCATCGCATTGCACAGACTATTCGGCGGGTGGCGGGGCGGTGGGTGGCCGAGAAATACCGTCGCAAACCAATGATTGTTCCTACTGTAGTTGCTGTTGACTGATAACTAGGCAGTTGTGAGGCGCCAGAGTCCGATAAGCCCGATCAGGACAATGGCGCCTCTCAACGCTGTTGGCGGTAGTTTCTGGGCTGCTTTTGCACCGACAAAGCCGCCACAGAGTGATCCTGCTGCGATAAGCCCGGCAACGTGCCAGTCAATTCGATCTGGGGCAATGCACATATAGACTATTGCTGCAACAATATTCACCAGAGTTGTGAGTAGGTTCTTGCCAGCATTAATTTTTTGAATGGTATCTGGCAGTAATGCACCCATCACGCCAATGAGTAAAATTCCTTGGGCTGCAGTGAAATATCCACCATAGATACCTACTAAGAAAGTCCCAGCAGTGAGAAAAAATAATTGCTTGGACGTTAATCTACTATGATTTCTACCCAGTCGTTCTGATCGTGTCCGCGCCCAATGTTGAATTTTCGTTTGGGTGACAACAAGCATCAATGCCAGCACGAGCAGGACGGGGACAATATTTAAGAACATTTTTTCTGGCAAGCTCAAGAGAAGCAGCGATCCGGTAACCGCTCCAGCTAGCGAGGCAGGAATCTGCCACCGTAACCGATCACGCTGCCCATGTAGTTCTTTTCGATAGGCCCAGGTTCCAGAAACTCCGCCGGCTACCAGGCCTACGGCATTGGACATAGTTGCAGTAACTGGTGGAACGCCAAAAGCTAGCAGAGTGGGGAAAGTGATTAGCGTTCCTGATCCGACCACACTATTTATTATTCCGGCAGCTAGTCCGGCAACAGTAATAAGAATGATCTCGCTCAGCGGCACGGTTAAAGACTACGCAGTGGGTGTGCAGTTGCGATACGTGAGATCGCTCGTATGGTGGAGTGATGAACTTCGCACAATCTGAGCGTCAAGATATGGTCCGGGTAATGCGTGAAGTTGGACCGGCGGCCCATACGCTGTGTGGGGAATGGACAACTCGGGACTTAGCAGCTCATCTTGTTATCCGGGATCGCAGAGCCGATACCCTTCCTGGAATTGTGATACCTGCTTGTGCTGGGTATACGGAAAAAGTACGGCTGCAGTATGTTCGGTCGTTACCGTGGGAGCAGCTGTTAGCGCAGATCAGTTCGGGTCCACCGTGGTGGTCGCCACTCTGGCCAGTTGATGCTCTAGCGAACCTTGGTGAGATGTTTGTGCACCATGAGGATGTACGCCGTGGTCAATCTGCTTGGCAACCACGAAAGATTACCGGCAAACTTGCCGATCGGCTATGGAAATTAGCTACGGTGGTGGCGAAAAAGAGCTATCGCACATCAACGGTGACGGTGGTGCTGGAGACTACTTCTGGACAAGTATCCACCGCGTCATCATCTGGGGATCGCAAGGTAGTACTACGGGGCGAACCTGGTGAATTACTTTTACATGCTTTTGGCCGTGATGCGGTTCAACTTGATGTTCTTGGTAATCCAGCTGATATTGACCTCGTCTTTGGCGTCGATCGCAGCATTTAGGTGGTTTGAGCATTTGTGGGTTATGAGTAAGTTTGATGCAAAACGGGAGTTGTCAGAGCTATAGAGGTGTGGCGGATGGTGCTGATGGGGAAATTGCGACTAATCTGGACCTATGGCAGGTAAGACTGGGACCCGTAATTCAAGCGCGCGTAAGCCCACATCCAGTGGCTCCGGCCAGGCATCTCAGCGTTCCGGCGCTGCACGCGGCGCTTCGAATGCAGCAAACAAAACAAGGCGTTCATCAAGTAAAGCGGCTCCCAGTCGGACCTCATCGAATAGGCCAGTTGCAAATACGCGAGGGTCTTTATCGACAGCCCGAACGGCGCAGAAGCGGACTTCAAGTGGTTTCTTTGGTGGTATTGGTAGGGGTGTGGGGACGGCATGGTCTGTTGCCGCTAAGGGAGTTGGCGCAACAGCTAGGGCTGTTGGTAAGGCTAAAGATTTAGAACATGGGCACCGCAGGGATGGTATTGCCCTGGTCTTGATCGCCCTCGCTGTCGTGGTTGCTGCGGGCGTCTGGATGGATGCAGCTGGTCCAGTAGGTGGTTGGATAGACACTGCGGTTCGGTCAGTAGTCGGGGCAGCATCAGCAACAATTCCTTTATTGCTCATGGGTGTCGCGATAGCGCTAATGCGTACCGAGCCTAATCCTGATGCTCGACCAAGACTGATATTAGGTACAGCGCTTGTTGGGTTCCCAATACTGGGATTATGGCATTTATTCTCTGGGTCCCCAGCTGATGCCAAGGGACGAGCAGTGGCCGGTGGTTTTTTGGGTTTTGTTGCTGGAGGACCGCTAAGTGATGGTGTTACCGCTTGGATTGCTGCGCCATTGCTGCTCTTAGGGATTGTTTTTGGTGTGCTTTTGCTTACCGGTACCACTATTCGTGAAGTACCGCAGGCGCTTCGCTCAATCTTTGGCGTTGAACGTCATGATGACGAATATGGCGAGTACCATCCAGAAGAAGAGTATCAAGATGAGTGGGAGAGTCTTTCGAACCTTGCTGATTCCCAGCAATACTCGGGTTCCCCTTACGATAATTATCCGCTTGACGAAGCAGAAGCCGATGCACTTTCCTTGGTAAGTGGGGCCAATGAACAGAGCACTGAAAAACTTCCGCGAAATTCGCGTTCGCGAAAAGCATCAGCAGCTTCGTCAGATCCTGCTGATGGACTTTCTGTTAGTTCTGATCCAGAAATTCTTTCGGTACCTGATATAGCCCCAGTGCCACTCACTAGTAATCAGATTAAAGTTACTCCGCCTAAGTCGGAACAAATTTCTGATGAAGATCGCATGGTTGTTGATCGAGTTGCTGATGGTGACTACACGTTGCCTTCGCTAGATTTACTGATTGCTGGTGATCCGCCAAAACTGAGAAGTAGCGCCAATGACCAAATGATTGAAGCGATTACTGAAGTCCTTGCACAGTTTAAGATTGATGCGGCGGTTACTGGATTTACTCGTGGACCGACGGTGACTCGTTATGAAGTGGAGTTAGGTCCTGGAGTTAAAGTAGAAAAAATTACTGCACTGCAACGCAATATTTCCTATGCGGTAGCAACAGATAATGTGCGGTTACTTGCTCCAATTCCTGGAAAATCTGCCGTTGGAATTGAAGTTCCAAACTCGGATCGGGAGATGGTACGCCTTGCCGATGTACTAACAGCACCTTCAACTCGGCGAGATCACCATCCGTTGGTGATAGGTCTTGGTAAAGATATTGAAGGTGACTTTGTTTCAGCAAATCTTGCCAAAATGCCACATTTACTTGTTGCAGGTTCCACTGGTTCTGGTAAGTCAAGTTTTGTTAACTCCATGTTGGTTTCGCTCCTAGCGCGTGCTACACCTGATGAGGTTCGAATGATCCTCATTGACCCCAAAATGGTGGAACTCACTCCTTACGAAGGTATTCCACATCTGATTACCCCCATTATTACTCAGCCCAAAAAAGCTGCAGCTGCTTTGACTTGGCTGGTTGAGGAGATGGAACAGCGCTATCAAGATATGCAGGCGAACAAGGTTCGCCATGTTGATGACTTTAATAAGAAGGTGCGAAGTGGGGAGATAACAGCTCCATTAGGTAGCGAACGTGTCTACCGCCCCTATCCTTATATTCTCGCCATTGTAGATGAGCTCGCTGATCTGATGATGACGGCGCCTCGGGATGTCGAGGAAGCTATTGTGCGGATCACTCAAAAAGCTCGTGCGGCTGGTATTCACCTTGTACTTGCTACTCAGAGACCATCAGTGGATGTGGTTACTGGTCTTATTAAAACAAATGTGCCCTCTCGATTAGCTTTTGCTACTTCGTCATTAACTGATAGCCGTGTTATTTTAGATCAACCTGGTGCGGAAAAGCTGATTGGTATGGGTGACGCATTATTCCTACCTATGGGCGCCGGAAAACCAACCCGTTTACAGGGTGCCTTTATCACAGATGAAGAAATTTCCGCTGTTGTGGACTTCGCTAAAAACCAGGCTGAGCCTGAGTACACCGAAGGGGTGACGGTTACCAAAGCTGGTGAGAAAAAAGATGTTGACCCCGATATTGGCGATGACATGGATGTTCTCTTGCAAGCTGTTGAATTGGT
>JBOFCS010000066.1:0-18532 GCA_051646185.1 Mycobacteriaceae bacterium
CCATAACAATCCTTCACAAACCTCAATAACCACCACCACGCCAACCACCGGAGCACCCACCCCACCAGCAAAAACACCACCCCACCGAAAAAGCAAGCCCCCACAAATAAGGGCAACCACAACATGCCAAAAATCACACTGAGATGCGCGATTTTAGTACTAAAAGAAGAGTCACAGCGCCCACAGCGAGGACCGATAGAATAAATATTTTCACTGGCGTGCTCAGAACCGGAAAGTTACGCTGTAGGGGTATCTGCCCCATTTCCTCCATAGTTTCGAGCAACAGCTCACGTAAGCGGAAAGCGTGACTTGCCCAGGCAAGCCCAACTATTATCTTCGTCTGACTCGCGCTCAACCCCCAGTAAAGCAATACTGTCATTGCTACAGAAGTAGCAATCAGCGCAAGGTAAAACTTAAAAGATGTAAACACCTTTTTCACAACTCGCGCGGTCAAAGAGCCCTGTGTCCAACTAGGCCGAATCACATTATTCACCTTAACAATCTGCCGCATACTAGCGCTAGCTACCGTACAGCCGAGTCCAGTTTTCTTTCCCGGTGAGATCTGGGTAGGCATCCTTAAACTGCTGCTGCACAGTCGGCGCTTGCTTTCGGAACTGACTGAACGCTCGCAAAGCTCGGCGTAAAAGTTGCTTAGCTGCCTTTGCATCTCGCTTCCTGACTCGAACTCCCCCTTGCGATGCATCTGCTACCACCGCATGGTTAAATCGCGAAATATGGTACCAGTGAGCATCTTCCAAAGGAATATAGGCAATACCACCAATAAGATTTCCCCGTAGACGATCAATGATGCGTTTAACCAAAATAAGATCGGGTCGGCTTGGTGTAGGCGCAGCCCGATAAGTCACCAAATCTACCGAGCGAATATTAGGAATATCATGCGCAGGGTGTCGTACCGTTTCTAAGAATGGTTTACGTTCTTCACGAATGGCCGCCATCGCTTGCTGTCCACCATCATGCAATACTTCTGGACCTTTAAGAAAATCTTCAACTCCCCGAATCATCGTTAATGCCAAGCCATATTGCATAGATACCAGGTAATGCAAAATCTCTCTAAACATTTCTTTGCTCAGCGAGTGAGCATCAAAATCACTGTGCAGCGCAGCAGTAATCAACGAATTTCGAGTGATAAAATATTTAGAAAAATCATCACGATCCTTCCAGTAAAAATCTGCATGCCACACTGCCGCATTAGGTAATGTCACTGTGGGATAGCCATATTCCCTAGCACGAATACCAAACTCAATATCGTCCCACTGGAAAAAATATGGTAGCGGAAGCCCAATGTCGGCAATAACGGCAGCCGGAATCAGGCACGTCCACCACGCATTATAAGCCGCGTCTACACGTCGCTCTTGCTTTTTCTTCACCATCGAGGTGTTCTGCAAAGAACCCGGGACCGGCTGCCCAGACTGCAAAGTAGCTAAATTATCCATCTCAGCGCTGACCAATAAATAATCAGGATTAAACAGATATAACATCTGCGCGCCGACCAAAACCGGTGTGGCAGCAAGATTGGCAAAAGCATTAAGCCGCAAAACAGTTTCAGGCTCACAAAGGATGTCATCATCCATCAGAATGACATTCGGTGCGATGGCGCTAACACTGGAAGTTATTTCCAACATTCCCCTGCTAAACCCGCCAGCCCCACCAAGGTTTGGCTGACGAAGATATCTAACCTTTTGCCCAAGACGCTCAGTAACCTCAGAAAATACTTTACGACTGGAAACCAAATCTGTTCCCTGGTCCACTACATAGATCGATTCGATGCGATCAAGCACCTGAGTATCGGAAGCCAAAGCTGCAACAGTGGTCACACAATCATCCGCACGATTAAAAGTGCAAATCGCGATAGCAGCGGGGTGAATAACCTCTGGAACCTCAGTCCACCAAGAGATTTCATCAATAACCAGTGGTCCGGCAAGCGCTTCAGCTTTAATCCACATGGCACCACCATCAACAAACTTATCGAGCTTTAACGTCCACTGTTCCTCACCGGTTCCGTGAACATCACTGGTGGCGATAGTACGAATATGTCCGGCAATATCGGATGCCTGCACAGAGATTCGGCTGCGAGCCTCACTGGCATAACGCACAGAAACCTTTATTTCGACCAAAGCAGTATGTCGCTGCCAATAGCTTGCCGCAAACCGACCAAAGTAGGTGTTTGTACTAATCACCGCATGGGTATCCATACGTACCGAGGTACGTTCCCGGCGCGCAATGCCGCTCACAACCGTGGTGTACAAATCATTATTGACCAATGCCGACGGACCAGCGAAAATTCCTCGCTGCACCAGATACCGATCCGCCACATCAACAACCATGCTTTAACTCCTCGAAGTCACTGTAAAAACTAAGACTGACAGTAGCGGGTATCCCACCGCTATAACTACTACTAACTTATGCGAAAAATCACAGTTCGCTGCACAATAAAGTTGATGACAGTAGCAACCGCCTGAGCAATGACAAATGCTAGCGTAAAATACCCCAAATTATCAGGAAAAGCTTGGTGCAGAACAGTATTAAGACCCACTTGCACCGCAAAAGTTACCGCATAAAGAACCACAACAGCGAGGAAACGAGCACGGCTTGGCTCTGCCTTAAAAGTCCAACGCCGATTTATCAAGTACGCCGTTGTGGTACCAGCAATAAAACTCAACGACTTCGCCACGGTGATATCAAATCCACAAACTTTCACCAGCAGGGTGTACAGCCCAAAATCCACCACCGCTGACATAGCGCCGGTAGCAATAAAACGAAAGATCTGAGTGGTGAGTGTGAGCTCGAGAGTAGCTGAGGAGGACGCATCCGCACGCTCGGATCTAATACCTGGCACAAATGTTAAGAGTAGGCCACAAACTCCAACCACGATGCCTGCGGTCTGTTCATGGGAAATGTTTAAGCGATAAATAACCTTGACCGCGGGTTGGTGAATCCACCGGCCAGACCCGAATAGCCCCAACAACCGGGTGCTGATCCCAGATTAATTCATAATCAGGCCAAATTGCACTGTAAGGAAAGCCATAGATTGTCCTTGTGGGTACAGCTTGATCTAAATGCGCAAAGTTCAATTTCCATAGAACGCCGCTAAGACCGGGTAGATCTCGATGCTCCCGCAAATTAGACAGTTCTATCCCCCGATCAGAAAATCCATCAACCACGGTGCAACGACAAAAGTAGGCTAATGCACCAATTTCTCCAGCAGTTTGTGTTGCGTAACCGCCGGTGACCTTCGAAAGCTCATGTCCGATCTGTTCATACTGATCACTCGAAGCATGGTTTGTGCTGATCGGAGCAAAATTCCGAGGAAGCCCCGGCACAAAATAAACGATCAACCCGCTAGCTGTCACTACGGCAAGCAATCCCCACCCCCATTGCAGAAGCACGCCCCGCTGCTGCGCTATCACCGCAACAGCAAACACTGTTCCAGCGACAGTGATGGGTGCGTAATACCAGTGATATGGAGGCACCCCCAAAGCACAGTACGCCACAAAATGCAGGACTGCGCCAAACATCCAAGCTGATAACTCTGGGACCGCATACTGGCGTTTTACTAAAAAAATACCGCCTACACCTAAGGCCAAGGCCGGAAGCAAACAAGAAGCCAAGGTCTGAGCGGTAGCATGCGCCAGATAAAACCCAAGACCATTAGCAAAATTCCAGCGATCCCAGGAATGCTCATCGGATTTTAATAACAACGTGTCTGGCAGCGCCGAACCTAAGTTCCACCAACTCCACAAAAACCACGGCAGCGCCACCGCAGCCGCCGCTGCAATAACCTGGGTGCAACTCGTCTTTGCGCGAAAACCAATAACAAAAATAATCGATAAAGCGATAATCACCAGGTCAAGGCGAATAAGAATACATAAACCCAACACTGCACCGGCAACCCATAATCGACTGGAACTACCAGCCTGCAACCGGTTAATTGACCACTGCATAGCAACCACCAGCCAAGCTAAAGCCGCTGAACCCAACATTGCTTCAAGACCAATGGAAGAAATCATCAGCGGGTTCACCGCAATCAACACCACCATGGCCGGAGCGGCCCAGTTCGGCAGGCTTAACTGCAAGCCAATATGCCGCACGGCATAAGCAAAAAGAACCATAGACAAGACGTACACCGCCCCGCAAGCAACAACAGGGTCCCGTAGCAACACGGTTAACACGCTCAGCGCAAGCACGTTAAACGGAGAAGTAGCACTGTTGGCTTCCATACCCTGTACCAAAGCCCACTGGTGATACTCAGCAAGGTTGTAGGCATAGCTGAGAGTAATATAGGTATCGTCAATTAAATGCTGCTTGAACAGCATAAACATCCCTGAAGATGCCAAAGCGACAACCGTTAACAGCAACCAGTTCTGGTCGTAACTCCAAGACCGGTCGGACCTTAGCGTGCTACTAGCAACAGTTTCAGTCACAGGGGCCTGGGTCACATCTGGCAGTGTAGGAGACCCGGAGTTTGTCTGTTCTTTGGCCAATGGCGGTAATCTAATGGGGATGTCCACCACCGATTTATCCTCAACAGCGACCGCCCTCCCGGTTGAGCGCAAAACCCTGACTGGTTGGGGTCGTACCGCGCCGTCAACCGCGCAGGTGTTGTCCACCCCTGACCTGGAGCTTATTGCTCATGCCGTCGCAGAAGTTGCCGAACGCAACGACAGTAAGCCGTCCCACCTTCGACGCGGCGTAGTTGCCCGTGGGCTCGGTCGGTCCTACGGCGATAACGCCCAGAACTCCGGCGGCCTCGTCATTGATATGGATGCTTTCAACAAAATCCATTCCATTGACCGAGAAAACCACCTTGTTGTAGCCGATGCAGGGGTAAATCTCGATCAACTGATGAAAGCTGCACTTCCCTTTGGTTTGTGGGTACCGGTTCTTCCCGGCACCCGCCAAGTCACCCTCGGTGGTGCTATTGCCTGCGATATTCACGGCAAAAACCATCACAGTGCTGGAAGTTTTGGTAATCACGTACGGTCCATGAACGTGTTGACGGCAAGCGGAGAAGTTAAAACCCTCAGACCCGAAGGTAGTCCCGATGACCCTGACGGGAGCCTGTTTTGGGCCACCGTTGGCGGCAACGGGCTCACTGGGATCATTGTTTTGGTAACTATTGCCATGACACCCACCGAGACTGCGTATTTCATCGCAGACGGGGACGTAACCCCCAGCCTGGATGACACTATCGCGTTCCACAGCGATGGCACTGAGGACAACTACACCTACTCCAGCGCCTGGTTCGATGCCATCTCCGGAGCCCCTAAACTCGGGCGGGCCGCTATCTCCCGAGGCTCCTTAGCCACGGTGGATCAACTACCTAAAAAGCTGCAGAAGAACCCTTTAAAGTTTGATGCACCACAGTTACTCACCTTCCCCGATATTTTCCCGAACGGCTTAGCCAATAAGTACACCTTCGGACCTATTGGTGAGCTGTGGTACCGCAAATCTGGTACCTACCGAGGAAAGGTGCAGAACCTCACCCAGTTCTACCACCCCCTAGATATGTTTGGTGAGTGGAATCGTGGATATGGTTCCAATGGCTTCTTGCAATATCAGTTTGTGGTACCCACCAATGCTGTTGATGAATTCAAAGCAATTATTCGGGATATCCAAAAGTCTGGACATCACTCATTCCTCAATGTATTCAAGCTCTTTGGCGAAGGTAATAAAGCACCGCTTAGCTTCCCCATTCCCGGATGGAATGTGTGTGTAGACTTTCCTATCAAAGCTGGACTACACGAATTTGTTTCAGAACTTGATCGACGTGTCCTGGAATTTGGTGGTCGGCTCTACACCGCCAAAGATTCACGGACTACCGCCGAAACCTTCCATGCAATGTACCCACGCATTGAGGAATGGATCAGGGTTCGTAGATCAGTAGACCCCACAGGCGTTTTTGCCTCCGATATGTCCAGAAGGTTGGAGCTTTCCTAAATGATTGATGCAGTTGGTAATCCAAAATCTTTACTACTACTCGGTGGCACTTCTGATATTGCATTAGCGATTGCAGAAAAATATCTTATTAGCTCTCCACTGAAAGTTATCCTCGCCGCGCGACCATCGGAGCGTCGAGATGCAGCGGCAAAGAGACTCGAAAAAGCTGGGGCTACTCTAGTTTTAATAGATTTTGATGCCGAGCTCTCTGCCACTCATCCGGCTACTATCAATGAGGCTTTTGCCACTGGCGATGTTGATATTGCTGTGGTTGCCTTTGGTCTTTTAGGTGTGGCCGAAGAACTGTGGCAAGACCAGGCTAAAGCAGTGGAGATTGCTACCGTCAACTACACTGCGGCGGTTTCAGTTGGTGTACTACTCGGCGAAAAAATGAAAGACCAGGGGCACGGGCGAATCATCGCATTATCTTCGGTGGCAGGGGAGTTGGTACGTAGATCCAACTTTGTCTACGGGTCCACCAAAGCCGGATTTGATGGTTTTTATCTAGGCCTAGGCGAAGCGCTACAAGAGTTTGGCGTCACGGTTACTGTGGTGCGGCCGGGACAGGTCCGGACGAAGATGACCGAAGGACTGGATGAGGCGCCGTTAACTCAGTCAGCCGAGCAGGTAGCCGCGATCGCTGTTGCAGCTTGCCGAAAGGGCCGCAAGCTAGTGTGGGCACCAGGGCAGTTCCGACTGGTCATGTCCGCTTTGCGTCATGTACCAAAGCCTATATTCCGCAAACTTCCGGTGTAATTCATAATGGCTATGGCAGAGTCAGTAACCCTTAGGCCAGCTCGCAGGTTACTGGACACGCTTGCTGAACTGTTCCTGTCTGCACTAGTTACTACCGCTGTGGCAATAGTGTTGCTTTTTGCTATTGCCAAGGTCCAGTGGCCAGCGTTTACCTCCTCACATCAGCTTCAAGCCCTCACCACAGTTGGGCAGTGCTTTGCTGTTGCTGCGCTTAGTTTTTCAGTATTTCTTATCCGAACAGCTAAGTGGCCTCGGCTAGCTAAACTACTTTCCTGGATGAGCTTGTCCGCCTTTTCAGTTCTCACTCTCGCTATGCCTTTGGGTGCTACCAAGCTGTATCTCTTTGGGGTATCAGTCGATCAACAGTTTCGTACCGAATATCTCACCCGCCTGACTGATAGCCCTGCTCTGCGCGATATGACCTATGCAGATTTGCCTCCTTACTATCCGGCAGGCTGGTTTTGGATTGGCGGGCGAATTGCAGCGATTACTTCTACTGCTGGATGGGAAATATTTAAGCCCTACGCCATTACTTCCATAGCTATAGCTATCACGGCTTCTCTAATATTGTGGTCAAAGCTCGTTCGCACCGATAGAGCCATACTGTTGGCCCTAGGCACCGGGGCTTTGGTTCTTGCATATGGCTCAGCAGAGCCGTATGGCGCAATTCTTGCTGCAACATTGCCGCCAGTACTGATCTTCGGTTGGCGCGGGCTGACTTCACACGGCACTAACGGCTGGGTGGCATTACTGGGAGTCGGTCTTTATCTTGGTTTTTCAGCAACCTTTTACACCCTGTACACCGGATTTGCCGCGTTCACTTTAGTGATAATGACTTTGCTAACAATCACGGCCAGGAGACGCAGGCATGGCTGGGGTGCTGTCAAAGAACCGCTCTTACGCCTCATCCTGATCGCAGCGCTGTCTTCAGTTCTTGCCTTGAGCGTATGGGGTCCATATCTTCTTGCCGCTCTCCGTCGCACTCCGGCAAGCTCCGGAACCGCACTACACTACCTTCCTGAATCCGGCTCACTGTTGCCGTTTCCGATGCTGCATTTCACCTTAGTGGGAATGCTCTGTATGGCCGGTACTATCTGGATACTTGTTCGTTCCTATACTTCCCAGACTGCCCAGGCACTCGGAATTAGTGTGCTGACTATATATTTGTGGTCGCTGCTGTCAATGCTCACAACCTTAGCTGGCACCACACTTCTGTCCTTCCGCTTAGAACCATTACTGCTCGGACTTTTAGGTGTAGCAGGAATATGTGGTTTCTGGGATACTGCTAGTTGGCTGATCACTCGTAGCAAAAACCAACGACGGTCTCAGTTAGTAATTATCGCCTTAAGTCTTTGCACTGCAATATCTTTTAGCCAGAGCATTCCAAAGATCCTAGAAGGTGATATTGCTATCGCTTACTCTGATACCGATGGGAATGGCAACCGTGCCGATCTACGCCCAGCCGGTGCCGAAAGCCACTACGCAGAAGTTGATACCGCAATACGCTCGACAATCACCAGCCCCCGCAATAAAACCGTCGTCCTCACTGCAGATTTCAGCTTCCTGAGTTACTACCCTTACCTGGGGTTCCAAGGCCTCACCTCGCATTATGCAAACCCGCTTGCCCAATTTGATCAGCGAGCAAAAGTCATTGCCGCTTGGGCCGAACTTGACAGCCCCGAAGAGTTCATTACCGCACTTGACCAGTGCCTTTGGCCGGATCCTACCGTTTTTCTGTTCCGACAGAGTTTAGATAATTACACTCTGCGACTGGCTGAAGATGTTTACCCCAATCAACCAAACGTAAAGCGCTACACAGTAAGTTTCCCTAAAACCTTATTCAATGACCCTCGTTTTTCCATTCAGGAAATTGGACCATTTGTTGTTGTAATACGCACTGCCTAGTCATCTCCCTTTACTAGCATCCCATTACTGCCAACATTCTAGGACTCCTAGAAACTCACCGACTAAGCTCAACTCTTGTGTCCGATACTGCCGCTAAAACTCACACTCCAGATGATGACTTGGTTGCCAAGTTTGATTCACCATTACGCACAGCACGAAAAGTGGCAATTTTTTTTGGGCTGCTCGGAGCCTTCTTTGCCATCCTCACTCCACTACTGCCGGTGACACAAACCACCGCACAGTTGAACTGGCCGCAGAATGGATCATTTAATAGCGTCAATGCACCATTGGTGGCTTATCAAGCCATAGACTTAACGCTCAGCATTCCTTGCGCAGCAGCCGCCGGATTAACCGAAGAGAAGACAGTACTGCTCGCTACTGTCCCCAAGTACGCTCCCGATGCACTCGATCGTGGACTACTCATCCAAAAATCTGGAGAAACCTTAGAAGTTGTTGTCCGTAACACCCCGGTAGTGACAGCACCCTTGGACCAGGTCCTTTCTCCTCGTTGCCAAAACCTTGTCTTTAGCGCCACTTCAGAAAAAGTATTTGCGGAATTTATCGGGCTAAGCTTCGGCTCGGAAAGTGCAACACCGGGAGCAGCATTATACAGTGAACGAAGTGGTTTTGATTACCGTCCGCAAATCGTAGGAGTCTTTACCGATCTTGATGATGCAGAGTTAGGAACTTTTGCATCACAAGAACTTTCATTCAGTGCAACACTCGATACCCGATACTCACATTCGCCAACAGTAATAAAAGCACTGGCCATAGTTCTTGGGATTCTTAGTACTGTACTGGCTCTGTTCTCATTACATATCCTCGATAGTGCCGACGGTCGAAAGCATCGACGTTTCCTCCCTTCGCACTGGTGGAAATTTACTCGAAGAGATGCAGTAGTAGGAACTATCTTATTGTGGTGGCACTTTGTTGGAGCAAACACTTCTGACGATGGCTATATCTTGGCGATGGCGCGGGTTTCTGAGAAATCTGGTTACCTTGCCAACTATTACCGCTGGTACGGAACCCCCGAAGCTCCTTTTGGCTGGTACTATGACCTGCTGAATCTTCTTTCCCAGATTAGTACGGCAAGTATCTGGATGCGTCTGCCCAGCCTGCTGCTTGCCATATTGTGTTGGATGCTCATCAGCCGTGAAGTAATCCCTCGACTAGGTCGAGCAGCTATCACTAATCCGGCGGTCCCCTGGACTGCAGCTGCGGTATTTCTTGCCTTTTGGCTGCCATTTAATAATGGTCTTCGACCCGAACCCATTATTGCAGTAGGGGTACTACTTACCTGGTGCTCCATTGAACGTGCAATAGCTACTGCTCGACTACTCCCCTTAGCAATTGGCAGTATCGTAGCCGCACTTACTTTATTTTCCGGCCCAAGTGGACTCATGGCTGCTGCAGCGCTACTAGCAGGTGCACGACCACTACTCCGAATCATCTTGCTAAGAGCAAAAACACACGGATACCTCGCGCTATTGGCACCGATCCTTGCCGCTGGACTACTCACAACACTTCTTGTTTTCCGAGACCAAACTTTTATGGGAGTACTTGATGCTACCCAACTTAAATCTGCAGTTGGACCCAATCTGAACTGGTTTGACGAACATGTCCGCTATGAAAGGCTTTTTACAACCAGTGCAGACGGATCAGTGGCACGACGTTTCGCAGTTCTTATTCTCATTCTGATACTTTTGGTTTCTTTCGCCATGCTACTAAGAAAAGGTTCAATACCTGGAACTGCTTCAGGGCCGACCCGCAGAATACTCGGTATAACATTTATGTCATTTTTTGCACTACTGCTTACCCCGACAAAATGGACTCATCATTTTGGGGTTTTTGCCGGAATCGCCGGGGCACTAGCAGCATTGGTTGCCATAGTGGTTAGCGCAAAAGTTATGACCTCAACCCGCAATCGATCTCTTTTTCTGGCCAGCGCCCTGTTTCTTTCTGCACTTTCTTTTGCCAGCTTTAACTCCTGGTGGTATGTCTCCAATTATGGGGTACCTTGGGGAACCGTAGTACCGCATGCAGGACTAGGTTTGGCTACAATTTTGCTTGGGCTAGCCCTCTTGATGATAATTTTCGCCGGATGGCAACATCTTCGGGAAACACTCCACCCTCCCCAGCAAAATAATTCATTAATTCAGACCTTAGTTAACAAAGGCAGACTATCCATCTTCATGGCTGCTCCGCTGACTTTCATCGTCTGGGCTGTTGTTGCCTTAGAAGTATTTTCGCTGACCTTCGCAACTATTAACCAATATCCAGCCTACTCAGTTGGACTGTCAAATTTTAAAGCTTTAGGAGGAGACAGTTGTGGACTATCCAATGATGTACTTGCTGAGGATAATTCAAACTCTGGGCAACTTGTTTCGCTATCTAGCCCAGCTGGTTCTGCACTTGGATTCAGCCAGCACACCGGTTTTAATCCGAACGGGGTACCTGAGGATATTAAAGCCGAGAACCTAGGCGACTCACTATCGGCACAATCAGCAGATCTCCAAAACTCTTCCAACCGCCCCTTTGTTAAAGTACCTCCAGGGATTAATGGCAGCACCGTTCGACTTCCTTATGGACTAGATCCGACTACCACCGAAATACTGGGAAGCTACCAACCGAATGCTCAAACATCGGCCACACTAATCTCCGATTGGTACACCCTACCCACGAACCGCGCTCATTCTCCCTTGCTGGTGGTAACCGCAGCAGGTCGCTTTGATCAAAATGAAATTCAGGTGGAATATTCCAGAAATGATGGTGTTGTCCTTGGGCACGTCTTACTCATCGACCTTGGCCCAACCCCGTCCTGGAGAAATTTGCGGGTTCCCCTTGCCGACCTACCCACTGATGCCACTCGCGTTCGCTTAGCTGTCCACGATGACGACCTCGCACCAAAACATTGGATCGCCGTCACTGCTCCGCGGGTACCCCAACTTGTCACCCTACAAAAACTTGTTGGTTCTACTGATCCTGTTTTTCTTGACTGGATCGCACCGCTCGCTTTTCCGTGCCAACGACCATTCGACCACCTCAACGGAGTTGCTGAAGTCCCCAAATGGCGAATACTGCCTGCACACGAATCCGCCCTAGGAAATACTCCGGTCATGGATTACCTTGGCGGAGGACCACTTGGGTATACCGAACTTTTGCTGGAAAGTCAGACCGTTCCGACTTATCTTAAGAGCGATTGGTACCAGGATTGGGGCAACCTTCAGATATTGAAGCCGCTAGATCCCTATGCCAAGCCTGCCGAACTTACCCTGGGAACTGCGACGCGCCCAGGGTTATGGAGTCCCGCACCACTACGGCACTAGCTGAGTCGAATACCATCGGAGACCGTGCCCGTTGCTCCCAGGAACCCTGCTTCACCACACACCGAATCACAACTAGAGCTCAGTGATTCCCTTGTCAGCTCGGTACCCGCAGGTACCAGTGGATCACCGAGAAGCCGGGCGCTAGCGGCGATCCTCGGGTTTGCTGGCTTGATTTTATGTGCCGTAACCCCACTTCTGCCGATAACTCAGAGCACAGCAACCCTGAACTGGCCGCAAAACGGATCTGTCAACAATGTAGTGGTGCCGTTAACCTCAGCAGCACCGACTGACCTTAACATCACCATTTCCTGCGCTATCAACAAACAACTACCGGTTAACGGTGGGCTTATTCTTTCTACCATTCCAACTGCAGGCAAAGACGCCCTAAACCATGGACTGTTTATTACGGCAACCGCAGATAGGGTTGAAGTAACCTTCCGCAATAATTTGGCTGCAAGCGTATCTCGCGCCGATTTTCAATCCCCGAACTGTTCTACGCTGACTGTTTGGGCAAACACAGACACTGTTGGGGCAACCTTCAATGGTCTTACCAATCCGACCGCCTCTGGAACATTGCCCACTGAATTTCGCCCGCAACTGTCCGGAGTATTCACGGATTTCACCTCTGCTACTGCCGCCGATCTGCAACTAACCGCAACCATCGATACCCGATTTTCTAGCAGACCAACCTTAATAAAAACTGCCAGCATGATCCTGGGTGCACTTGCACTACTGGGATCACTGTCATGCTTAGCGCTCTTAGAAAATTCTCGAAACCGATTTACATTAAAGAAGATACATCACTGGTTGCCCACCACTACCGGTAATCTCATCGCTGATATTGGGGTAATTGGCACTCTAATCCTATGGGCCTTTATTGGCGCCGGAACTTCCAGCGATGGCTACATTTTCACCATGGCACGAGCCGCCAACCACTCAGACTATATACCAAACTATTTCAGATTTTTTGGGGCCACCGAAGCTCCCTTCGATTGGTACCCCAGCCTACTGTCAGCTTGGTCCACAATCAGCACGGTAAGTTTCTGGATGCGTATTCCAGCACTCTGCGCTGGAATTATTTGTTGGCTAGTAGTTAGTAGGGCGGTGTTGCCCCGACTTGGTGCCCTACTGCGACCCAGTAAACCTGTCCTATGGACTGCGGGACTGGTGTTCCTTGCATTTTGGCTTCCCTTTAATAATGGACTACGCGCTGAACCAATAATAGCCACTGGAGCAGTGCTTACCTGGGTTCTTATCGAACGTTCGATATCAACACAACGATTGCTTCCCTCAGCTCTTGCCATTGTCATATCGGGCCTGACTCTGGCAACTGCCCCACACGGAGTCATCACCCTTGCCGTCCTGCTGGCAGGAGCACGTCCTATCGCCCAGATAATTAGCAGCCAGGAAAAAACCTGGCCTGGGCGATTGGCACTCCTGACTCCGTTACTTACGTCTGCGGCAGTAGTCCTCGTTATTGTATTTCGGGATCAGAGCTTGGCTAGTATCGCCGAATCCATCCGTATTCGTTACCAAGTGGGACCAACTGTTTCCTGGTATCAAGAGTTTCTACGGTATTACTTTTTATCTGTGGAAACCGTTGATGGATCTTTAACAAGACGCTTTGCCGTTCTTACCTTAATTTTATGTCTATTAGGTGCCCTTTTTGTTTTACTTCGACGTGGAAGCATCCCTGGAGTTAATACCGCTCCTGCGTGGCGACTCATCGGCTCAGTACTTATCGGACTCCTGCTATTAGGATTCACCCCTACTAAATGGACAGTGCAGTTTGGTATTTTTGCCGGATTTGCAGGAGCTCTAGGGGGTTTGGTAGCAGTCACTGTTATTACCGTAGGCCTGCACTCACGCCGAAATCTTTCGTTGTTTGTTTCAGCATTACTCTTTGTACTGGCCTTTTCTACCTCTGGAATTAACGGTTACTTCTATACCTATAATTTTGGTATCCCTTGGTTTGATCGCCAACCAGTCTTAGCTGGAAAACCGGTTACTACAGCATTTTTAGCTTTGGCGGTACTTGCTGCATTACTGGGGGCTTGGCAGCATTTCAGACTGGACTATGCCGGTCATACTGAGGTTAAAAACAATACTCGTAATCGTATACTCGCATCAACACCCTTGATGACCGTCGCGGCTGCCATGGTGTTACTAGAAGTTCTGTCCTTTGCCAAAGGGGCGGTGTCTCGCTATCCTGCCTACACTGAGGCTAGTTCAAATATTAATGCCCTGCGCTCTAACCTATGCGCCATGGCTGATGTTGTTCTTGTAGAAAATGATTCTAATTTAGGTTCATTACAACCACTTTCAAAAACCGAAAACCCTTTGGGCGGAGTAGATCCCATTGGGTTTAATCCTAATGGAGTAGCTAAAGATCTAGCCGCTGATCCTGATTTACTCAAGGTTCCAGCAATAAACACCGACGGCGCCTGGGATGCCCCGGTCATCATCACCGGCGAAAATTCTGGTACCGGCGGCGGGCAGGGCGCTAAGGGAATTAATGGATCAACTGCCTTACTACCCTTTGGGCTTGATCGGCAGAGAACTCCTATTATGGGAAGTTACGGCTCAGATTCTGAACCAGCATCACTTATTTCACAGTGGTACGTGCTACCTAACCACACTGAAGCAAACCCTCTTATCGTTATAACTGCCGCTGGTGCTATCTGGTCCGAGAATCAGGAAGGTGGTTTCACCTATGGTCAGTCAATTCGACTTGAATACGGTAAGACCACCTCTGATGGAAATGTTGAAGTGTTAGGAAACTACTTACCTATAGATATTGGGCCTAGCCCTTCATGGCGAAACCTTAGAATACCTCGCCAGGATCTGCCGTTAACAGCAAATGTAGTAAGAATCGTGGCGCTAGATCCCAATCTTAGTGAAGACCA
The DNA here is from genome assembly GCA_051646185.1 of Mycobacteriaceae bacterium. Classification (GTDB taxonomy): domain Bacteria; phylum Actinomycetota; class Actinomycetes; order Mycobacteriales; family Mycobacteriaceae; genus JBOFCS01. Next base: position 14,852 of record JBOFCS010000066.1, read on the forward strand.
GTGGGTTGCCTTCACCCCACCTAGAGTGCCGGAACTAACTACTCTGCAAAATATTATTGGCAGCGAAAAGCCGGTTTTACTAGATCTTGCAGTAGGACAACAATTCCCATGCCAAAGACCGGCGGTAAGCAATAACGGAGTGAGTGAAGTTCCAGACTATCGAATACTTCCTGACCGTAAAAATGCCAGTGCAACATCAAAAACCTGGCAAGCAGCGGCAAGCGGCGGCCCATTTCTTATCACCGAATCACTAACTTCTGCAACAACATTACCTAGTTACTTACAAGACGATTGGTACCGTGACTGGGGATCAGTCGAGAAACTCAATCCGCTCCTAGCTGCTCCGGCAGCAGAGTTAGCTATCGATGAAGCAACTCGCTCTGGCTGGTGGCGTCCCGGACCCATACGGGCGTTGCCATGAGCACCAGAAAAAGTAGCAAAATATTGAATAGAATTTTCCGTGTATCAGCAGAAAGCACATCATTGCCTCTACAATTTAAAACAGCGCGATTGATAGCAGTAGTCAGTGGATTTCTAGGCTTCATTCTCTGCTGCCTGACTCCGCTAATGCCGGTACAACAGACGACAGCGACCCTCAACTGGCCACAGGATGGGAAGCTTAATAGCGTTACCTCTCCACTTATTTCTTTTGTTGCTCAAGATCTTTCAATCAACATACCTTGCTCGGCAGTTTCCCAATTACCTGAAGACGGTGGAATACTACTCTCAACAGCGCCAGCAGATGGAGTTGATGCAACTCTCAATGCCTTATTCGTCCGAGTAAACAGCTCTCGAGTAGATATCACTGACCGAAATGTTGTCATTGGATCTGCCAACCGCTCGGATGTCCAATCTGCAGCTTGCTCCAATATCATCATCCGTTCCGACGAATCAGGAACGAGAACACAATTCGAAGGTCTCAGCACCGAAGGTCAGGCTCTGCAAAATTCTTTTGAGGATCCCAATCTAAGACCACAAATTGTTGGTGTGTTTACCGACCTTAAAGGTGAAGTACCAGAAGGACTTTCTTTCAGTTCTACCATTGATACTCGGTTTACCTCCAAACCGACAGCAATAAAGCTTTTAGCCATGGGAGTGGCTTTATTAAGCACTTTACTTGCCCTCATTGCGCTTGCCCGCCTCGATGGAACCGATGGCCGTAAGCACCGCAGATTTTTACCTGCGCACTGGCGCAGGTTCACCATAGTTGACGGTGTGGTTGGGACAATGCTTCTGCTATGGCATTTTATTGGAGCAAACACCTCAGATGACGGTTACATACTCACCATGGCTAGAACCGCTGATGGTGCTGGGTATATGGCCAACTACTACCGGTGGCTTGGCGTACCGGAAGCTCCTTTTGGCTGGTTCTACGAAGTGTTCACCACCATGTCTCACTTAGGGACAGCTAGCCTGTGGATGCGCACTCCAGCGCTCATTGCTGGAGTGGTCTGCTGGTTGGTGGTCAGTCGTGAAGTTATCCCCCGCCTTGGTGCAGCAGTACGCCGTAACAATATTGCGGTATGGACCGCAGCCTCGGTCTTCCTCGCCTTCTGGTTACCGTTTAACAACGGACTCAGACCCGAACCCATCATTGCCCTTGGTGCCCTACTAACGTGGTGTTCTATCGAACGAGCTATAGCTACTGGGCGTCTACTCCCAGCTGCCGTTGCTGTGATTATCGCAGCTTTCTCACTTGCTGCCGGGCCTACTGGGCTGATGGCAGTCGCAGCCTTATTGGCTGGCGCTCGACCTATACTGCGAATACTTGTACGACGACGGCAACAATCAGGGATTTTAGCTTTACTACTGCCCATCCTTGCTTCTGGAGTTCTGATTCTTGTTGTCATGTTCTATGACCAAACCTTATCTGGAGTACTTGAAGCTACCCGAGTTCGTTCAATTATCGGGCCCAATCTTGCTTGGTACGAAGAGGTTATTCGATACTACTACCTCCTCCTACCCAGCGTTGATGGCTCGCTTTCCCGTCGTTTTGGTGTCCTTATCACCTTCCTGAGCCTGATTACAGTGGTTTCGGTACTATTGCGGCGCAAGCAAATACGTAACGCGGCGCGTGGTCCAGCCTGGCGCCTAGTTGGTGTGATGTTCGGCACTATCTTCTTCCTTGCTTTCACTCCGACTAAATGGACCCATCACTTTGGTACCTACGCCGGTATTGCGGCTCCTATCGCCGCGTTAGCTGCAGTGTGCGTATCGGCCCAAGTCTTACGGTCACAACGTAATAGAGTATTTTTCAGCTCAGCAGCCCTACTTGTTCTAGCTTTGACAATGTCCGGAACAAATGGCTGGTGGTACGTCTCTAGTTATGGGATACCCTTTTGGAATAAGCAACCCGCTATTGCCGGGATACCTCTGAGCTTTATCGTTTTACTTCTTTCCCTAAGTACAGCAATCTTGGGTATTTGGCTGCACTTCACTGATGCAGCTGTCGATCAAAAAATTGGTTACATCAGAAAAGCTATCAACCGACTCACTTTTGCTCCTGTTTTATGTATCTCTTTTTTCATTGTATTCATTGAAGTTGCATCGTTTATCAAAGCTGGGTTTTCCCAATCCGGTAGTTATTCACTAGCCGAATCAAACTGGCAAAGTACTACTGGTAAACCATGTGCACTTGCCGATAAAGTTCTGGTCGAGACAGAAGTAAACCAAGGAAAATTAGAGCCTAGAACTGCTTCTGCCGAAGCGGAGGCCCTAGAGGTACTCGGTGGCATCGATTCCCCTGGATTTATACCCAACGGCGTGCCTAACGATATCCCTGACGATGAAATGAATGCCAACCCTGTTTTCGCTAAAACAAGCGCTGGAATTGATCTTCCCTTTGGGCTAGATCCTGAGACTACTCCTATTATAGGTAGTTTCAACCCTACTAGCCCCAATACTGGCAAGCTTACTTCAGATTGGTATCAACTTCCCACGGACGACACACACAGCCCACTGATCATCGTGACTGCTGCTGGACAAATTAACGCCTTAGATGCAAATGAAAATTTCACCGGCGGACAAAAATTAGTCCTCGAATACGGTTACGCTGGAGATACCGATGCAATTCACACTCTTGGTACACTTCAACCTTACGATATTGGACCGAGCCCATCTTGGCGGAATCTCCGCTTCCCGCTTAGTGAAATTCCCCGTAATTCCAATGTTATTCGAATTATTGCCGAAGATACCGGACTTAATGCTGATGATTGGCTGGCCTTCACCACTCCTCGAGTACCCACACTTCGCACACTTGAGGACGTTGTTGGTAAATCTGACCCAGTACTTCTCGACTGGGCCGTAGGGCTAGCATTTCCTTGCCAACGTCCGATGGGTCATTACGCAGGTGTCACCGAAGTGCCAATGTACCGGATAACCCCGGATCGTAAGGGAACACTGCAAAATACAAATACCTGGCAAGACGGCAAGAACGGTGGACTACTGGGGATAACTGATACCCTACTTGGAACAATCACGCTGCCAACATATTTGGATAATGATTGGGGTAGAGACTGGGGTAGCTTACAGAAATTCGTACCACTAGAGGAAACTGTGCCTGCCAAACTTGAACTAGGTGTTGAAACCCATACAGGAATATGGAACCCCGGTGAAATACGAGTAGGGTACTAACTTCAATCGTGTAATACCAGAGCAATCCGATTCGAGAGTGTTTCCTCT
>JBOFCS010000090.1:0-9742 GCA_051646185.1 Mycobacteriaceae bacterium
ATCACCGCCCGCTGCTCAATCAATTTGCTATATCTATTCTCCCACTCCCCACCACTTATGCACAGTACTTACGGGGGCGCAGTAGACGAGCAGTTCGAACAAATCTTAGGCGATCCCTTGCCCGTGGAACTGTCTGTTCCATCATTACCAACCACGAACTCCGCACAAAAATTGTGCAGGATATCATGGCCCAGCGTAAGGAAGATCCTTCCGAACTTCTTGATCGAGCAGAATCAAGTCACATTAACCGAACATTTTTTGTTGCACAAGATAACACCGGCAAAACCCTTGCCATTGCTGAAATTATCCTCGACAAAGACTGGGTAGGTTTAGTTACTCTCATCACTGCACATAACGGACTTGAAACTAAAGATGCGCGCTACCAACTTCATAGCCACATAGTTGAATATCTCATCGCCCATAAGAAACAGTATCTCTTCATCGGGGGCAACGCTCTTCCTTTGGCCCCAAACTTGCACTATTTTCAACAAATATTGGGCTATAAACTATTTAGAGTTCAGTTAGCAACCAAAAAAGGCAATACTCCCTCAGCAACTTAGACAAGCTGCACTGCACACGTCACTAAGCGTCTTCCCTAGGAGTACTATTGGTATAGGTCATTTCTACGAAAGGTACGTTCATGGCTTCCGATGACGACAGCATGGCACTGGTACTCAACAGGCTTCGCCGCGCTCAAGGTCAACTCGCCGGTGTCATTGCCATGATTGAAGCCGGCCGCGACTGCAAAGATGTTGTCACCCAGCTAGCTGCCGTATCAAAAGCATTAGACCGTGCTGGCTTTAAAGTAGTGGCAACAGGAATGCGGCAATGCCTCAGCGGAGAAGGCTCCGCCTCACCGTTGACTGAAGCAGAGCTGGAAAAGTTATTTCTGGCCTTGGCTTAGGCCAAGGCTGCTACCTATAGTTCGGAAAGCTCCTTGATAGCAGCTCCCAATAATGCGCTAGCTTCCTGAGCGACAACAGCTAAAGTAGGCTCATCTGTCACCTGAACCATCAAATCAGGGTTCATAGCTTCAATAAGAATCACCCCTGGATTAACCACATCAGAACGAACGACCACATTGCACGGCAGCAGTAGTCCGATTTGCCGGTTCACTCCCAAAGCCCGATGCGCCAAAGCTGGGTTGCAGGCACCTAAGATCAGATACCCCTCCATCTCAGCACCAATTTTCTCCTGCAAGGTTCGTTGCACATTAATCTCTGTCAGAACCCCAAAACCTTGCCTTTTTAAGGCTTCTCGGGTCGCTTCTACTGCTTGGTCAAAGGTACACCGAACGCTGGTACTTAATGCGATGGACATCACAGCTCTCCTAAACTAGTTATGGCCAAATGAGATTGACGGTAGCACTTTTTTTAGCCAGCGTGGCGACCACCAAGCAGTATGGCCTGTAATTCGCAATAATGCTGGGAGCAAAATAAGCCTAATCAGCACAGCATCTACAAGCACTGCCACCCCCAGAATGATTCCCATTTCCTTAGGAGGAAGCGGCTGTGCTAAGGCAAAACTAAAGAATACCCCCACCATCACTGCTGCTGCGGCAAAAATAATTCGACCAGAATGGGCCATACCATCGCTTTGCGCTGTATACGGGTCATCAGAGTTCTCATAATGCTCTTTTACTGAGGCCAGCAAAAACACCGTGTAGTCCATGGCAATAGCAAAGATCATTGCAAAAAAGAACACCGGCCCCCACCCGTCAAGGAAACCTTGGGGCTTGAAACCCAACACCCAGGAAAGATGTCCATCTTGGAAAATAAGTTTTGCCACACCAAATGCTGCACTAGTTGATAGCAGGCTAACCACGGTTCCCAAGAAGGCAATCAGAGGTGCCTGTAGCGCAATGAGAAGTAAAACAAAACCAAGAATTAAAATAACGCCAATGACCACCGGTAGGTAATCATTCAAAGTTGTTTGCAAATCCAAGTTTTCCGCAGGAGCACCGCCAACTAGTACACCTGACGGTAAGTCAGCACGCAGCCGCTCTAGTAGTGCACCCAATTCCGGGGAAGAAGGATCAATCTTAGGTACTGCCTGCATCATCACTAAATCACTACCATCGGTTGCTCGCTGACCGGCAGTAACCATCACAATACCGTCGGTGTTGGCAGCTATGTGTTCCGCCGCGCCAGCCTGCCCAGTAGGTGTCACAATCTGTAACATTCCTGGCGCACCCTGACCCATCGCTGCTTGTACCAGTTCGTATCCTTGACGCACCGAAGAATCTTGTGGAACAACACTAATCGATGGCATAGCAACTTTGAGACCCACAACTGGAACAGCAAGACCAGCTAAGACAATAACGGCACCGACAGCTAGTGGCCATCGATGGTCATGCACTATCGCACCCCAGCGCGCAAAAAGCGGGGACCGATGAGTCTGCCTACGCGCAAAAGGCAATGAAGCTGCGTTGATTCGCAGCCCCAATGCGCCAAGCAGTGCAGGTAGTAGAGTTAAGGTTGCCGCAAGAACAAATATTACCGCAAGCATGATACCCACCGCCATGGTCCGCACTGCTGGGGCGGGGACGAGTAACACTGCCGATAAACTAACTAATACCGTTAATCCCGAGAGTAATACGGCTTTCCCCGCAGTATTCATCGTTTGGGCCACTGCTAAAATTCGCTGATGCCGCGTTGGCTCCATTGATCCATATTGCGCTAAGGCGTCACGAAACCGAACTATCAAAAAGAGCGCGTAGTCAATCCCTAAAGCGAGGGCAAACATCATGGCAAAGTTCATTGCCCAGACTGAAATTGACGTTATTTCATTAAGGAGAACAAGAGCGCCTGCAGAAGCTATTAGGCCGGACATGGTAAGCAGTAACGGTAAACCAGCAGCAACCAATGACCCAAAAGCCAGTACCATGATGGCTAAAGTAACAGGCCAAGAAAACATTTCAGCTTTTATCATGGCATCGTGATTTGCTGCATTAAAGTCGCTCCAAAGTGCTGAAGCTCCGGTTGGATACACTTCAATACCACTGCCCGAGAGGGAACCTAGAGCCTCTTTATGCTCATCAACAACTCGCACCATCTCATCAGGATTTGCCCCAGCGCCTGCGACCAAGATTGCTGTATGCCCATCTTGACTGACCGACACTCCTGGTGTCGGCAAAATGATATCTGCCACACGAGGATCAGAGCCAAGCTCCTGTGTAATTTTTCTGAAGATATCCTGAACTTCAGGACTATCAATGCGCTTATTCTCCGAATGAACGACCACCTGTAGCGCTGAAGAAGCATTCCCGCCAAAATGTTCCTGGGCAAGTTCGCGAACCCTAACCGACTCTGATCCGTTTGCTTGCCAACCAGCTCCTGCTAATGAACCAAACACTGAGGGCGCAAAAATCCCCAGCACAATAAGAGCTATTACCCATGTACCTGCCACTATTTTCACCCGGGTTGCCATTAAGGCTCCCAGTGCAGCAAGTCCGGTGAGTCTGGCTTGAGAAGTATCGGACACGATCAACCTCCACTAGGCGGATAGAGCTGCCATCACTATATACCCCTGGGGGTATATAGTGATGGCAGGGTGGTCGGTCGGCGATAGGCGCTATACGGTGGAGCTATGCGCATCGCCCTGGCCCAGATAGAAAGCAGCATCGACCCTGCTACCAATCTCGCGACCATTGATCGCTATGCCACTGATGCCGCGCGACAGGGCGCTGAACTGATCATCTTCCCTGAAGCGAGCATGTGTCGCTTCGGAGTGCCCCTTCACCCCATTGCCCAGAATCTCCACGGACCTTGGGCTCAGGGAGTCCGCAGCATCGCCCAGCAGTCCGGGATAACCATCATCACCGGAATGTTCACCCCTTCGATCAACAAAAAAGTATTTAACACTCTTTTTGCCACCAACGGAGTTACTAGCGCCAAGTACAACAAGATTCACTTATTCGATGCCTTTAATTTTCAGGAATCAGACACCGTTGACCCAGGCCACGAAGCTGTCACCATTACTCAAAACAATATCATCATTGGCTTGACAACCTGCTATGATATTCGCTTCCCCGCCCTGTACACGCAACTAGCAACTGCCGGGGCAGCATTGATTGTTGTTGCCGCATCCTGGGGAGATGGTCCGGGGAAACGAGAACAATGGGAACTCCTCGCCCGAGCCAGAGCTCTGGACAGCACCAGCTTTATTGCCGCCTGCGGACAGTCCAAGCCAACCACCATGACCGGCACTGCACCCACCGGGATTGGTCATAGTCTGGTAGTAGCTCCAACTGGGGATATCCTGGCCCAAGCTGATGAAAATCCAGCATTACTTATTGTTGATATTGACCTTTCAACCGTGCCACCGGTACGCAAAAATATCCCAGTACTGACACATCTGCACAATAATCTTAGGAACCACTCAGAACGATTTTAGATTTGTACTGCACACTTACAGATGTGAGCGAACACCCCACCACACCACTTCCTGCCGATAGCAATGCTGCCACCAATAAAATTGGTAGCGAACCAGCTCAGGCGTACTCTATGCAACCACCCACAGAGACCTTGCACTTTGAACCTGCACCTACCCTTCAGAACAGCCGGAAACGCACCATCGTTTTAAGTGCCATCATTGCTAGTGCAGTGCTGGTAGCGGCAGTCATTGGCGGCGAACTATACGCTCGTAATAAGTTTGCTTCAGAGCTTCAAGCCAGTTTGCAATGCGACCTGAAAACCGATGCTGACATTAGCTTAAGCGCAAAACCAGCCTTATTACAGTGGATAGACGGTAAGGTGCCTTCTTTGTCTATCCACACCAACGGTGACAGGTTAGGCGATGCCATGGGCATGCAGGTTGATGCCACCCTCACCAATATCGTCCTTAACGACACCGCAACTAGCGTGGGCACGATCGGACAGATGGACGCAGAGGTTAACTGGACTACCGAAGGCATCACTCAAACACTTCAGCAATCAGCGTTGGGCTCACTTGTTACTTCGGTAGCCCTCAACGAACGCTCCCAGCAGATTGTTGTTCAAGTGATCGGCGGAATTGCCTCAATTACCATGCAGCCAAAGATCACCGGAAACGTGATAAGCATGGAAGCAAGCAATGCAGAATTACTTGGCTTTGGGCTACCTACTTCATTGGTGCAGGATCTGATTGATCTATTAACCACTAACTTGCAAACCTATCCCCTTGGGCTAGTTCCTCATTCAGTCTCAATTACCGATAACGGAATTGCTGTATCGCTAAGCTCAACCAATGCTGATATCACTAAACCCACTGACGGGAAAAAACAATCCTGCGCAATAACCCACTAGCTACTCGGGAAAACCTTGTAGTACTGCCCGGGAATTACTCAAACCCAACCTAGTTGCCCCTGCCCTCATCATCGATAGTGCAGTTTCTGCCGTTCGGATTCCGCCACTGGCTTTAATTCCCAACTGCGAACCAACAGTCTGAGCCATCAGCTCAACAGCATGAACCGTCGCACCGCCAGCTGGATGAAACCCAGTGGAAGTCTTAACAAAATCCGCTCCTGCGTCCTGGGCCGCCAGGCACGCCCGGATGATGGCTTCATCACCATCAACAGCATATTCAGCAAGTGCTGCCGACTCAATAATGACCTTCAGCACAGGACTCTCGCCAACCGCCTCACGCACAGTAATAATATCTGAAGCAACAGCATCGTAATCACCAGAAATTGCCGCACCAATATCAATCACCATATCAATTTCCCTAGCCCCATTTTCTACCGCAAAACGTGCTTCCGCACCTTTTATCAGCGAATGATGCTTACCAGAAGGAAAACCCACCACAACCGCTGGAATAAGCCCTTCAGTTGCCATCGGTAACATCGACGGTGAAAAACAAACTGCCAGCACCCCCAGCCGCTGAGCTTCCGCGATGGCCTCGGCAACATCAGCCCTAGTCGCTTCAGGGCGAAGGAGTGTGTGATCAACCAGTGCCGCAACCTGGGAACGTTTTAGCGGTGCCTTCATAGGCCATGAGCTTTCCATAGCCTCTCAGCAACAAACACCCGGCTGCCCGCTCAGCACGTCTTTCCTGCAAATGACACACTAGTGGGCATGGCTACAGAATCTGCTGACGACCGAAGGTACGTCCTTACCCTTGGCTGCCCCGACCGAACCGGTATCGTCGCTCAGATTTCTTCATTTTTAGCCGAGATAGGTGGCTGGATTGTTGAAGCAGCTTATCACGCCGATGCCGAAACAGGCTGGTTCTTTACTCGCCAGGCCATCAAAGCTTCTTCAGTGAACTTCACCGCAGAGCAGCTACAGAGAAAATTCACTCAGGTTGCTACTGCACTTGGACCAGAAACTGAATGGAGACTGCATGATTCGCATCAAAAAAAGCAGATTGTCGTACTAGTCAGCAAGGAAGCGCACTGCCTTCATGATCTACTCGGCAGAGCAGCCGATCATGAATTGCCAGCGAATATTGCAGCGGTCATTGGCAACCACCCCGAACTTGGTGCGGTGGCACAGGCACATGGGGTGGACTTCCATTACGTACCTTTTACCAACAAAAACGATCGGCAGCATAGCTTCAATATGGTGCGTGAACTGACCGATGCTCACCAACCTGATGCCGTGGTATTAGCCAGATTTATGCAAATTCTTCCCAAGGAGTTATGCCAGCACTGGGAGGGAAAAGCCATTAATATTCACCACAGCTTTCTACCCTCATTCGTCGGAGCCAAACCCTATCACCAGGCCTTCTCCCGAGGGGTCAAACTCATTGGGGCTACCTGTCACTATGCAACCCCAGAACTTGATGCTGGGCCGATCATTGAACAAGATGTGGTCCGGATTGACCACGCCGACACTCCAGCCGACATGGTTCGGCAAGGACGAGATATTGAAAAATTGGTTTTAGCAAGAGGATTACGGTGGCACCTCGAAGACCGAGTACTAGTACATGCAGGTAAAACAGTGGTTTTTAACTAAAAAACCGAGAATTTTCATACCGCAAAGGTTACTGGCGGGCTGGTAAGTGGGCCATAAATAAGCGATAATCTTGCGGTGAAACTCTTCGGACGAATCATTGTCATGTCATTAGCCCTTGGCGTTGGCCTCAGCGTAGCTCCAGCCAACGCAGACCAAATGTATGGTCCATTTCTTGTGCAAGGCCGCATCGAATCCGCCTACACACAAAGCGGCGGTTCAGCCAAGTGGGGAAATCCCACAATCCCCGAATCGCCTTCAGCACGCGGTGGACGCTTTCAAACCTTCGCAAAAGATACCTCCTTCTACTGGCACCCACTTGTCGATAGGGGGACTGCCCATCAAGTTGGTGGAGCAATTCGCGCAAAATGGGCAGAGCTGGGTTGGGAGTACGGAGCGCTTCGTTACCCGACCAGCGACGAGAAAACCACCACCGCTGGATGGTTTGGTTCCTCCTGGGTATCCAGCACCTTTGAAGGTGGCCAAATCTATTGGTCAGCCAGCACCGGCGCTCACCAAGTATGGGGTGAAATCCAACGCAAGTATCTCGCCGAAGGCGGTGCCGGCGGTAGGTTTGGACTTCCGATAGCCGATGAGGTGGAAGTGGCCCCTGGCGTTTTTGCTCAAAACTTCAAAAACGGTCAGATTCACTGGCCATAAAGTTGTTTAGCGAGATGGGTGTGTAAACGTAAGTTTTCTCACCCATCTCGACTCCAGCTTTTATTGCGGGCCAACTGCAGGACTAGTTCGCTGCGCTCCAGAAACCACTTCGTAGCTTGCACCGCAATAGATTTCGCTATTTGGATCTTCTTTTGCTGCCAGGAACCAGTAGTCCATTTGTGCGGCCTGCTTAGTCACTGTGAATACCCCAAAACCATGAGCATCCACGTCCAAAAACTGAACATGGTGATTGGCGGCTTTAATAGCTTGCTCAGCAGCCCGGCCAGCAGTGTGCTCCGGAATTTTAATAAAATCATCAAAATTAACTGAGGTCACCGAGGTGACAACCAGTTCCGTGGCAATAGTTCCGGCTCCAGGATAATTAGCCGGATCTACGGGAATATCACAGGCCCAAGAAGTGTGAATATCCCCGGTAATAAACACCGTATCCTGCACCCCGTTATCAACAAGAGCAGTTAACAGTCGCTGACGATCAGCAGTATAACCATCCCAGGCATCAGTATTAGGTGGTACCCCTCCTGCCGGAAGCCCTAATAATGACGTTAACGCCCTCGTCGTTTCCACCTCCAATGGCGGAATGAGCAGTGGGGATATCATCACCGGGTTGCCAATGATCTTCCACTGCACCGCAGAAGTCACTACCCCATTGGTTAACCACTGCATCTGCTCAGCACCGGTGATGGTCCGATCCACCGTATCCACCTGAGCAGACAGTAGTGGTGCTTGCTTCGAACGGTAGGTTCGCAAATCCAACATCGACAACTCCATCAATGTGCCAAACCGCAACCGCCGGTAGAGATGTCGATTATTATCTGAACCGGCAACGCGCACCGGTATCCACTCGTAATAAGCCTGCTCTGAAGATTTTTTCCGAGTATTCCAGTCCCCTTCAGTATTTGGCTGGTGATTTTGAGCTCCAGAATCATAAGCATCATTAGTTGACTCGTGGTCGTCCCAGGTGCAGATCCAGGGCACAGCACGATGCGCTGCCTGCAAATCAGGGTCTGTTTTGTATAGCCCGTGACGTATTCGATAGTCCTGCAACGAAACAATCTCATGGCTTGGTTCAACCGGACGAACAACCCCAAACTTTCCGGGATACCCACCCGTCCCATACTCATAGATATAGTCGCCAAGATGGATAATCGCATCCAGATCATCACGGTAAGACAAATGGCGGTACGCCCCAAAAAATCCGGCTTCCCAATTTGAGCAAGAGACCACCCCAAACCGAAGTTGGTCAATATCAGCATCATTGGCCGGTGCGGTACGCGTTTTCCCAACAGCTGACCTCTGACCGGCAACCTCACCATCAAGCACTAAAAACTGATAAAAATATAGCGTAGAAGAAGCTAGACCCTGTACGTCAATCTTGACGGTGTGATCGGAATCAGCTGATGTTGTTACCATGCCACGCGAAATCACCCGGGCCATGTCTGGGTCAGTGGCCACTGTCCAGGAAACCTGAACACCAGCCCCAAAACCAGAACCTGGAACAGCTTCCAGCGACGGAGTCACTCTGGTCCAAATAATGACAGCACTATCAGTAGGGTCACCGGAAGCGACCCCATGCTGGAATGCCTGCACGCTTGAGTCCGCGGCAGCTAGCGATGGCAGCACTGCCAACGTCCCCGCCCCAGCGGCTGCTAACGATGACGTGCGCAGAAATTGACGACGTGAATAATCCATTGATGAGGTCACAGCTGCTAACCGTAACCGCAATAGTCCATTACGGCAAATACTAGTTTTATGAAAATAGTATTCGAAGGTAATTTTATTAAAGACTGAATCCTTCAGTGCGCCAATTGATATCGTTCGGTATCTCAATGTGGGATGCACTAGGCGCAGTCTTTACATGACTAACGGGAAACAAGCCATGCCTCAGGGGAAATTTTTAACATATTTTCCGATACCGGAAAGTGAACAAATCATGAATTAGGCCGCTTCAGTTGGACAAACGTTCATTGGCTCATTTAGCTTGATGCGAGCTATAAATTCAGCCGGAACTGCATCTGCAGTTAACACACAATACGACGAGGGACCGTTGACTGCCATCTCCTTTCCGCTCATCAAGATTAGGTTAGCAATCCTGACTGCCACCGTCGTATTTGTTGGCATAACATCACCTG
>JBOFCS010000096.1:0-5141 GCA_051646185.1 Mycobacteriaceae bacterium
GTGGATACCGGCTTGCAATAGACCCGGTAGAGTTCCGTTCAGAATAATGACGTGGGAGCGCTGAGTGGAGAACCAAGATGGTCCACAATTGATTCTTGTTGCCCATGGCACAAGGTCACCCCAGGGGGTAACGATGCTCAGTGAACTTACTGAGCGAGTAAGTGGTGTTATTGGTCCGGTACAGACGGCATTTGTTGATGTCCTCACTCCGGGGGTTTGCGAGGTGTTGGATAGAACTAGGCCAGCAATTGTTGTTCCTGCTTTTTTGGCTTCTGGGTATCATGTGCAGGTAGATATTCCCCATGAAATTTCTGTGAGTGGTCATGTGGAAGTACGGGTTTCGTCCGCCCTTGGGCCTGATCCCGTTTTGGCTGAGGTGATGCTTGTCCGATTGATTGAAGCTGGATGGGTGCCGGGGGATACCGTGATCATGGCTGCTGCTGGTTCCTCAGATATGCAGGCGCTTAAAGATGTTCAACAATCGGCGGGGATGTTAGAAACACTCATTGAGCAACAGGTTTATGTTGGTTATCTGGCTACGGCTTCTCCTACTGTTGAGGCAGTTGTCGAGGGTCTTCGCGTTAAGGGCAAACGAATTTTTATTGCCTCATATTTGTTGGTGCATGGTCTTTTTCATAAGAAATTGTTACTGCTACCGGCAGATGGGGTGGCGGAGCCGCTGGGGGTGCATCAGTTGGTGGTGCAGCTAGTGGTGGATAGGTTTGCTGCTAGCCGGGTAATGTAGGTGTGTAAAACTCCTAAAAGTGATGCCGAATACTGTCTATGCGAACTCGGCCCTGGTTCAGGCTAATACCTTCTTGGGCAAGTAGATCTAACTGTTTAGTGGCAATATGCGTGGCAGGTTTTCCGGATGATGGAAGCACTCGATGCCAGGGTAAATCTAGAGAGTCGATGCGTAGTATCCAACCAACTGTACGAGCACTTTTTAGCCCAGCAGCGGCAGCGATATCGCCATAGGTACTTACTTTTCCGGGGGGAATGGCAGCAATGAGTTCACGAACTAGTTCAACCTGCTGATCAGAAACTTTGGGCATGATTACTCACAAATTATCTTTAAATGTAGTCAGCGTGATCAAGGTAATTGCGCACGATCGACCCTACTAATTGTGGGCAGGCTTGCGGGATCATGTGGTCATTGTCCACCTCGATCACGGTCAGAAAGTCACCTAGTTGTTTGCGGAGTGCTTCTTCAGCGACGCTGCTGAGGTACGGGGGTTGGGGTTTGAGCGCTCGAACGATAGTTGTTGGGGTATCTGCTGCAGGTAGTACGAGCTCGCGGGCGAGTTCACTCCAGGTTGCCACGATTGCCGGTATACTTACCCGCCAGCCGTAGCGCCCATTATTTAACGTGATGAGGTGTTCTTTGATTTCTTTATCCAGTAGTGCTGAAGGAACTTCTCCCCAGGCACCGCTACGTTTGTCTTCGCGAGCTTGCTCTGGGGACGTGTAGTCAGGGTAAGCGATAGTTTGTTCGGCCAAAGTTAACAGCATGTTTGGGTCTAAAGCGATGGCTGGGTCTAAGAGCACGAGTGCTTTCACAAGGTCTGGCCTGGTGCGTGAAAGGTGGATGGCTAGGGTGCAGCCATAGGAATGTGCCACAACTATCACAGGTTCAGCGGTGCTGACATTGTTGGCGCTGCTTGTGATGACATCGATAAGGGCATTTACTTGCGCTTCAATGCTCCACGGTGGAGTCCACGGCGATTGTCCGTGTCCGAGTAGATCTGGGGCTAAAACGGTCATATCAGGAACTTCAGTAGTGGCCCAGTCTTCCCATCGAGCACCATGACCTGTGATGCCGTGTAAAGCCAAAATCGTGGGGTGTCTTGTTAGTGGCGGAGGTGGGCCGAAACGGTGAACATAGAGCGGGGTTGGGATGGCAGGCATAGCATGATTCTTCCATTGGTAGGGAGCTGAGCTGCTTACTGGTAATATGTGCTGTCGGTGGTTCATGATCTGATGGTGTGGTGACAGATCGGTTGCATGGTGAGCAGAGCGCGGTTGAGGGTGAGCAACCAGGACCGTTACCAGGGGTGGGTGCAGGGGCACAGGCCAGGTTGGTTTATCGGGAGCCTGAGCCGCTTGCAGAACGTTCGTGGCCACAGTCGGTCAGTGAGGTGCTCAATCGGAAGCGGGTGCCGGTGGGCTGGGAGCCGATTCAAGTATTAGGCGGGCCTGGCACTGGTAAAACTTCATTACTGATTGATACGGTGGTTTCACATATCACCTCTGGGGTCGATCCAGAATCGGTTTTGGTTCTGACCCCATCAAAGCGAGCCGCCAGTGATATCCGTACAGAGATTACTTCGCGTCTTCTTGGGACTCGGACAAGGGCCACTCGTGAGCCCTTAGTGCGGACTCTGCATTCCTATGCTTTTGCAGTGCTTCGGTTGCAGGCTGCGCAAAGTGGTAATCCGCCACCGAGGTTGATGACTAGCTCTGAGCAAGATGCGGTGTTACGTGAATTACTACGTGGCAATATTGAAGATGCTATTGGTGGTAGGTCTATATGGCCTAAACATTTGCAATCTGCATTGCCCATGGCTGGTTTTGCTAGTGCACTTAGAGATTTGATATTACGTTGCGCTGAAAGAGGGTTAGGTCCTGAGGATATTATTTCTTTGGGCCGCAAATATTCTCGTCCAGAGTGGGTTGCTGCTGGAAAAGTGGCGGTGCAGTATGAGCAAGTTATGCTGCTGCGTGGGGCGGTGGGGATGGAGGCCCCTCAAGCTACGGCCCCAGCGTTAAATGCAGCTGAATTGGTGAGTGCGGCAGTCACCGCTTTTATGGGTGATCCTGAAGTGTTGCAGGCGCAGCGTAGCAGGGTACGTTACCTGCTTGTAGACGATGCGCAACATTTAGATCCCCAAGCAGCGCAACTTATTAGGCTACTCGGCACTGGCGCAGAACTGACGGTGATTGCTGGAGATCCAGATCAAGCAGTCTTCGGCTTCCGGGGCGCAGATTCGAGTTTTTTATTAGACTTAGCCGATGTTGAGTCACCCCAACGCATTGTTCTTGACGTAACCCAACGCAACGCGCAGCAGATCACTGATCTTGCTGCGCGAATATCAGCGCGAATACCGGGCAGTGCTCCGGGGCGGGGCCCCCGAGCTAGTGAAAAAGCAGGTGATGGGCTGGCTGAGGTACGCATTCTATCGAGTGCTTCAAAAGAAGCGGCGGTCATTGCCGATGTTTTTCGGCGGTCCCATCTTGCAGAAGGTGTGCCATGGTCACAGATGGCGGTCATCGCCCGCTCAGTGCCACATATGATTATCGCTTTACGAAGAGCTTTTCATGCTGCCGGGGTGCCATTGTTAACGGTGGCAACCGAATTGCCGCTAGCCCGTCAGCAGGTAGTTTCTGGACTGTTGCTAGTGTTGCGAGCGCTTAGTGCAGAGTTTAGTAATGAGGATGCTATTGCTTTGATATGCAGTCCAATTGGAGGTGCTGATCCTGCAAAACTTCGCCGTTTGCGTAGAGGCATCCGTAGGGTAGAACGGACATCGGGAGGTGATCGGGATTCAGCCCTGATATTACGGTTGTTGCTTACCTCTGACCTGGAGGATGAGGCACACAGGGTCCTTGGCGGGCTTACCGAGGTGGAAGCAGAGCCTTTGCAGCGGGTGTTGAATGTTATGGATAAGGTTCGCACACCTGTGAACGGCGGCAGAGGTATCGAGGAAGTGCTTTGGGCGGCATGGCAGACTACTGGTCTGCAGCGGCGGTTGATGGCCGCTTCAGCTCGCGGCGGTTCGATAGGGGCTCAGGCGGATCGGGATCTGGATGCGGTGATTGCTCTTTTTGATGCAGCTGCTAATTATGTGGATCGCTTGCCCGCCGCCCCCTTGTCAGGTTTTGTTGAGTATGTTGAAGAACAAGAAATTCCTGCTGAATCTCGACTGAAAAATCAGATTAGTGTGGACGCAGTCACAGTTTTGAGTGCCCACTCTGCTGTGGGACGTGAGTGGGAAGTAGTTGCAGTCTGTGGTGTGCAAGAAGGGCTATGGCCAGGCCTGCGTTCCCGTGGATCACTATTGGGTACTGAAGATTTGGTCGATATTATTGATGGAACAGCAGTTTCTTCAGGAAATGAAACATTACAGCTTTCCCGGACAGCGCCACTGTTAGCTCAGGAGCGGAGCCTGTTTTTAGTTGCTTGTACTAGAGCGAAAACAAGGCTATTGGTCACGGCGGTTAGTTCCCTTGTGAGCGATAACGAGCAGGTGCCTTCACGTTTTTTAGAGGAGTTAGTTGGTGAGGTGCAGTTAGAAGTAGGACATGAACCGTTGCAAGCTGAACGTGTCACAACGAGGGTACTTGCGCTTCCGGCGCTAGTCGCCGAGTTACGGTCCGTTGTGTGCTCAGATCAGGAAGACGAAGACAAAAAGTTAAGGGCTACTTACCAATTAGCTCGCCTAGCGCATGCTGGTGTTCCCGGAGCTCATCCAGATTCTTGGTATGGTGTTGCAGAAGTGAGCACAACAAAATCGCTGTGGCAACCTCAGGATGGTGCAGTAGTAGTTTCTCCCTCGACAGTAGATCAATTGCATCAGTGCGCGTTACGTTGGTTTCTTGAGCGTCATGGTGGGAAAAATTCTGATAGCACACATGCTTTGACGGGAACAGTTATTCACACACTTGTACAAGCAGCAGCTGGGAACATCACCGAGGCTCAAGCGCAAACAGCTCTTGAGCAGATTTGGCCAGCTCTTGATTTTGGTGCCCGATGGTTTGCAATAAAAGAGTTAGTTCGAGCTGAGACTATGCTTGTAAACTTCACTCAATGGCTAGCCAATTCTCGTAATGAGCTTACTGAGATTGGTGTTGAGGTTCCCATTGATATCGTTCTTACCAGCGAACATGAGAGCATGCCCCAGGTGCGTATTAGAGGACGAATAGACCGACTAGAAAAAGATATACAAGGTCGTCCAGTTGTTGTCGATATAAAAACAGCACGGACACCAGTAAGTAAAGAAGCAGCTGAGAACCATGCACAACTGGCTACCTATCAGGTTGCCTTAACCCTGGGAGGAGTTGCCGGGGTTCCGGCAGGTGAATCTGGGGGAGGACGGCTTGTTTTTGTAGCAAAGTCGCATAATAAAGAGGGTTCTGCGCAG
>JBOFCS010000099.1:0-8094 GCA_051646185.1 Mycobacteriaceae bacterium
CTTGCTGTTGGGCTAGGTCTAGCTCGATAATTCCGGTGACGGTCCTGGCTAAAAATTCACGATCGTGACTAATAATGATTAATGGGGTCTGTGCGCTGGAGACAAATTGTTCTAGGCGTTCGAGCCCGGCCAAATCCAAGTCATTAGTGGGCTCATCGAGTAGTAGAATGTCAAAGCGGCACAGCAGAAGCGCTGCAAGTCCCACTCGTGCTGCCTGTCCGCCGGAGAGGGAAACCATGGGTGCAGATAGTTCAACAGTCAGACCAATATCGGTAAAAACTTGTCCGATACGTTCATCAAAATCCGCGCCGCCAAGGTGTAACCACCGCTCTAAGGCAGGTGAGTACCGATCTTCTGTGGTTTCGGTCAAGGAATGCGCAGCGTCATCCATTTCCTGCTGGGCAGCAAGCACCCCGGTCCTGCGGAAAAGGAAACCGTACACGGTTTCTTCGGTGATCCGCTCAGGTTCCTGCGCCAGATAACCAACAAGTGCATCGGGAGGATTAAGAGTGATGGTTCCCTCATAGTCAACAGAGCTTTGCCCGGCGAGGAGTGTCAATAAGGTAGATTTCCCAGCGCCATTAGCACCAACAAGGCCGATAGCCTCACCAGTTCCGACAGTTAAATCCACTTCGCTAAATAAAGTGCGCTGCCCGTAACCGGCTGCAAGATTTGCTACGTGCAAGGTGGCGCTGATGGTGCTCTCCTCAATAGGTGGTATTTACTTGGCAGGGAACTTTTTGCTGGGATCGGAAGTTGGTAAGGTTATGGATATTGTGCAGCAGGTTCCTCGTCTTGAGCTTAACGATGGCAACACCATCCCGGCGCTTGGCTTTGGGGTATGGCAAATCCCTGATGAACAAGCGCATGCGTCGGTAGCAACTGCCCTTGAGGTGGGGTACCGAAGTATTGATACCGCAATGATTTATGGCAACGAGACTGGGGTAGGTAGGGCCATCGCCGAATCAGCCATTGCGCGTGAAGAGCTTTTTATTACCACCAAACTGTGGAACAGTGACCAAGGTTATGACACCACGATTGCTGCTTGCCAGGAAAGTTTGGATCGGCTCGGGCTGGAGTATCTAGACCTGTATCTCATTCATTGGCCGGTTCCGGCTAAGGGTGCTTTTATTGAGACGTTTAGAGCATTTCAGCAGTTAAAAGCTGATGGACTCATTCGTTCTCTGGGGGTGTCTAACTTTACAGAGAAACATCTTGACGAACTTATTGCCGCGACCGGTGAAGTGCCAGCGGTGAATCAGGTTGAGCTACATCCGGCTTTCCCTCAGCCGGCGTTACGTTCTGCGCATCGTAAGTTGGGTATTGCTACCGAAGCATGGAGCCCCTTAGGGCAGGGGACACTATTAGACAATCCGGTGATCGTGCAGATTGCCTCGGCCCATAGCAAGACGGCGGCTCAAGTCATTATTCGGTGGCATCTGCAACTAGGAAATATTGTTATTCCCAAATCTGCTACGCCTAGTAGAATTACCGAAAATTTTGCAGTACACGATTTTGTGTTAAGCCCCGAAGAACTCAGCAGCATAGGCTCAGTTACCGGTTCCGGAAGAATAGGACCAGACCCCGAAATATTTGGATAGTCAACAGCGCCGGTAGTGGTCAGTGCGCAATACGGTATGCCTCACTGCCCAATTGTCTGAAGTAGTTCAGCCACTGCGGCACGTCCAGCTCGGTTAGCGCCAATAGTGCTTGCAGAGGGACCGTAACCTAATAGATGCAGCTGTGGTAGATCGGCGACTTGAGTAGCTAAGCGCCCTGTCATGGTGATTCCGCCCCCGGGGCTTCGTAAGTGTAGCGGCTTAAGATGGTCTAGTGCACTGCGAAATCCGGTGCACCAGAGTATGACATCAACAGCAAGATCGTCATATTCCGATGAATCCCATGAGACTCCTTGGGCGGTGATTCTAGTAAACATCGGTAGCGGGTTGAGGGCACCACGTTTCTTGGCTGCTACTAGTTGTGGAGTCCAGGAAAGCCCAGTCACCGAAACAACAGATTCAGGCGGTAAGCCTCGGCGCACCCGTTCCTCAACGCGCGCTACAGCTGCGCGCCCAATCTCTGGACTAAATTCCCCAGTTCTAAACCTGGGCGGACGTCGGGTAACCCAGGAAGTACGGGTGTGCTCAGAAATTTCGGAGAGTAGTTGTACAGCAGAAACTCCACCACCAACAACTAGTACATGTTTGCCGAGAAAATCTGTTGCTCGGCGATAGTACTTAGTATGAAGTTGCTGTCCCAAAAATGATTGAGCACCGGGATAGCTTGGCCAGAAAGGTTTTTCCCACGTTCCTGTGGCATTGATGATGCCATGGGTGAGATATTTTCCAGTATTGGTTTCTACCAGTAGGCGTGAATCGGTTTTCTGGGTATGCACAGCTGATACCTGAATCTTGCGGCGAACATTAAGTTGAAATTTCTTTTCGTATTCACCGAAGTACCGGGGTACTGCTTCTGCTGCAAGTACCTCAGGCTGGTGTGCATCAAGATTATTAAAGGGAAATGCCATTCCTGGCAGATCATGAATATGGTTGGCGGCTTTTAATGTCAAACTCGGCCAGCGAAACTGCCAGGCTCCGCCCGGGCCTGGAGCATCATCGAGGATGACGAAGTCATCGTTGGCCTTGAGTCCTTGTTTGTGCAAAAAATAGCCAGCGGAGAGTCCAGCTTGACCTGCTCCGATCACAACAATATGCATCTTATGCAACAAAAATTGGGTAGTTTCCATGACTTTTCTAAGAACGTTTTAATCGTTATCAATTGTTCCGCTAGTCTTCCCAAGGTGACCGCACACTCATGTTGTATGAGTTTTGTAAAGCCATGAGTGTTTATACATACTGTGGAGATAGCGAAGGGTAGAGCAGTGATTAAGGTAGCCCGTAATGAACAGGTTGTGACGATTACGTTCCAACGCGAGGAGCGCCGCAACGCGCTAAATACCGAGCTCTGCCAGGCTGTTACGGCCGGTATTGCTGATGCGATAGCTACCGATACACGGGTTATTGTGCTTACTGGTCAGGGCAGCAGTTTCTGTGCTGGAGCAGATTTAGGTGGTGAAGCACATGCAGCACATTTTCATGAAGCTTTAAAAGAGATGCTGCAAGCCATTGAATATGCACCGGTTCCGATCATTGCTGCCGTTAATGGTCCGGCGATGGGAGCTGGAGTTCAGGTCTGTTTAGCAAGCGATCTTCGCGTGGTGGCAGCCGAAGCAAAATTTGCTATCCCTGCTGCTGCTTTAGGTATTGCTGTCGACAACTGGACGATTAAGCGGTTAGTGACGTTGGTTGGTGGCGGACGGGCTAGGGCGATGATGCTATCAGCGGAGCCGATTTCCGCGGCGGAAGCGCTTACTGCTGGTTTCGCCAATAAAATTGGTGATCTGGAGTTGGCTCAACAATGGGCTCAGAAAATCTCTATGCTGGCGCCTTTAGCACTGCGGCATTCTAAAATCGTGCTTAACGACGACCATGCTCATGATGAACCAACCGTAGAACATCTTGCAGCACAAAAAGCTGCATGGTCGAGCGCCGATATCGTTGAGGCCGCCTTAGCTCGGAAAGAGAAGCGTCCACCACAGTTCACGGGCAACTGAGGCGTAACTGGCCGGGATGAAGCTAGCTGGTTTTACGTTGTGGTTACATAACTGAACTCCCCGTGACACAAACTGCCCGTACTTTCTTGCTAATCCCCTGACGTGAGCTGGATAAAGCAAGGAGCGTAAATGTCTGAGCAGGTATGTGATCGCCCAGTTAATCTTCCAGATGGCGCAAAGCCGAGCACTGGGGATATTGCGCTTAGGGAAACGCTGGAAGATTACACTCTTCGCTTTGCACCTCGTAGTTACCGAAAATGGGGTAGTGGTGTTGTTGCCACCTCCGCTCTGGGGGGGATTGCTTATCTGGCTGATTTTTCCATTGGCGCAAATATTGGTTTGTCTTATGGAACGGGTAATGCCTTGTGGGGCATTCTTATATTTTCAATTGTGGTAATACTGACTGGCTTTCCGCTTGCTTACTATGCTGCTCGATACAATATTGATCTTGATTTGATAACTCGTGGAAGTGGATTCGGCTACTACGGTTCAGTGGTCACTAATGTTATTTTTGCTACTTTTACCTTTATTTTCTTCGCTCTTGAAGGCTCAATTATGGCTCAGGGACTAGAACTTGGTCTGCAAATTCCACTTCCCATTGGGTACGCCATCTCAACGATTATGGTTATCCCTCTGGTGATCTATGGGATGAAAGCATTATCTAAGCTTCAGGTGTGGACCACCCCGTTGTGGCTGGTAATGATGGTTTTGCCCTTCTTATACTTGCTTTTTAAACATCCTGACTCAGTGGCTGAATTCTTTGCTTTTGGTGGTGAAGATGGGGTAAAGGGCAAAGGCGTGAATTTCGGTTCAATCATGCTTGCTGCTGGGGTATGCCTATCGTTGATTGCGCAGATTGCCGAACAGATTGACTACTTACGTTTTATGCCGCCTAAAACACCAGAAAACAGTCGCCGCTGGTGGGCTGCAGTGGTACTGGCTGGGCCTGGTTGGGTTATCTTTGGCGCTATTAAACAAATTGTTGGTCTTTTCCTTGCCGTATATCTCATTGCGAATGTTGCCGATGGTGCAGCTATTGCGAATCAGCCCGTCCACCAGTTTTTGGAGATCTACCAAGACATGATGCCACACTGGTTGGCAATGACATTAGCGGTAATTTTAGTGGTGATCAGTCAGATTAAGATCAATGTCACCAATGCTTATTCTGGCTCTTTGGCGTGGACAAATTCCTTTACTCGAGTGACAAAAACATACCCGGGTCGTCTGGTTTTTGTTATCTTTAACCTAGCAATCGCATTAATTCTTATGGAAGCCAATATGTTTGACTTTCTCAGTACGATTCTTGGGTTTTATGCAAACTGTGGCATCGCCTGGGTGGTCACTGTTGCTACTGATATTGCGGTTAATAAGTATTTATTGAAGCTTTCACCTAAAGCTCCAGAGTTTCGTCGCGGTATGTTGTACGCAATTAACCCGGTCGGATTCGTCTCCATGGCGTTGTCAGCTAGTATTTCAATTCTGGTGTTTTTTGGCGCCTTTGGGGAAACCATTAAGCCATTCTCACCGGTTATTGCGGTACTTATTGCGCTTATCGCCCCACCCATTCTTGCCATTGCAACAAAAGGCAAATATTACTTACGCCGCACCGACGATGGTATCGATGCCCCAATGTATGACGAGCATGGGAACCCCTCGGGAGTGTTATTAACCTGTGTAGTTTCCGGTATGGATTTTGAGCGACCAGACATGATTGCCTCAGCTATTGCTGGTCCTAATGGTGAAGTTCAGTATATTAGTTCACTTGCACTGAGCACTGACAAGACTGGTGAACATGTTCTTCCGCCAAACTGATAGCGCGTTAGTGGGCAGTAAGCCAATTTGTCAGTAGAGTTAACTAGTGACTAAAACTCTCACCAAAATTATTGGTGCCACCGGTGGAACGCTAACGTCGTTATGGTTTGCTCGGGAACTCAAGGGGCTTCCGAGAGCAATGGGAGCTTCACGTGCACTTATTGCTAAGTCGGCAGCCTCCTCGACTCACTATGCTGATGGTGCTTTCCATAATAGTGAACCAAGCCAGCAGTTTACTCCGACTGCAGATGAAAGCGGTATCCTGAATTCTCTATTGACTAGGTCGCGTGTTGGGCGTCCGGCAAAACCCATTCCTTTGGTCGTACCCGAAGTACCAGAGGTCGCCGCTGATCTGGCGGCAACCTGGTATGGGCATTCAAGTGTGCTTGTAGAGATAGATGGTTTTCGGGTGCTGACCGACCCGGTCTGGGGTAAGCGATGTTCGCCTTCAGAAGCAGTGGGCCCGGCTCGGTTACATCCGGTGCCAGTTGCGCTAACTGAACTTCCTGAAGTGGATGTAGTTCTTATCTCCCATGATCACTATGACCACCTAGATATGCGGACAGTGCAGAAGCTAGCAGCGCTAGGTAAGGCAATCTTCTTGGTGCCATTAGGAATTGGTGCACATTTGCGAATATGGGGAATTAGCGATGATCGTATAATCGAATTGGATTGGAATGAAAGTCATCAGGTAACTTGTGATGACAAAGTTCTCACGCTGACCTGCACCGAAGCTCGACATTTTTCGGGGCGGGGCTTAGTGCGAAATACCACTCAATGGGCATCGTGGTCATTGAGTGGACCGACCCGACGAATATTTTTTGGTGGCGACACTGGTTATACTCAAAGGTTTTCCGAAATTGGTGAAAAATATGGGCCATTTGATATGACGTTATTACCAGTGGGTGCCTATAACGAGCAGTGGCGTGATATTCATATGAACCCGGAGGAAGCGGTACAGTCGCACCTGGATCTGAACAGTTCCGATGCAGATAATCACGGGGTGTTGGTCCCCATTCATTGGGCAACCTTCAATCTTGCTTTTCATCCTTGGTCTGAACCGATTACTCGATTGCTGGCCGCAGCGGCAGAAAAAGGCGTGAAAGTGTCAGTCCCTAAGCCTGGCCAACGTCTTGATGCTCAACAGCTCCCAGTGGTAGACCAGTGGTGGGTAGCCGTTTCATAAGCACTTCGGGTTTAGTTTCCGATAAGGTCACAGGCATGGTAGTAGATTCTTGCCCCAGTGTGGATGATGAGCTAACAACGACTGGTTTGACGGCTAGCGAGGTTGCTCAGCGGGTTGCCTCAGGACAAACAAATGATGTGCCTGCCCGTGCTGCTCGCTCGGTTCAGGAGATTATTCGGGCAAATATTTTTACCCGAATAAATGCGATTCTGGGCGTGCTGTTGCTGATTGTGTTGTCCACTGGTTCGTTGATTAACGGCATGTTTGGACTTTTGATTGTGGCCAACAGTGGGATTGGCATCATTCAGGAACTTCGAGCGAAGCGAACCTTGGATAGGTTAGCGATTGTGGGGCAGACCAAGCCGGTGGTGCGACGCGCTGGTGTATCAACAGCAATAGCCCCTGACGGCATTGTTCTTGACGATATTATTGAGCTTGGGTCAGGCGATCAGATTGTTGTTGATGGTGTAATTATTGAAACTGCCGGTCTTGAGGTGGATGAGTCGTTGCTGACCGGTGAGGCTGATGCTCTTCCGAAAAATATTGGAGATCAAGTTCTTTCTGGTAGTTTTGTTGTTTCAGGAAGTGGTGCCTACCGAGCGTTGAAAGTGGGGAAAGACGCTTACGCGGCGCAACTGGCCGAGGAAGCAAGCAAGTTCACCCTGGTTAATTCTGAACTTCGCACCGGTATTGACAAAATCCTTAAGTTCATTACTTATCTGTTGATTCCAGCTGGGCTGCTTATCATTTACACCCAGTTGTTCAGCACTCATCAGAGCTTCCAGAAGTCGGTGCTGGGCATGGTTGGCGCTTTAGTTCCAATGGTTCCTGAAGGGCTAGTCCTCATGACTTCCATCGCTTTTGCGGTAGGAGTGGTCCGGCTGGGAAGGCGCCAGTGCCTAGTTCAGGAGTTACCGGCAATTGAAGGATTAGCTAGGGTAGATGTGGTATGTGCTGATAAGACAGGCACCCTCACTGAGAACGGGATGAAGCTTTCGGAGTTACGTTTTCTTGGGGATGATTCTGAAAATTTGTTGTCAAATAAGGAAATTGAACAAGTGTTGGCCGCACTTGCAGCTGATGACCCGCGACCGAACGCTAGTGTTCAAGCTATTGCTGAGGCCTACCCGAAAAAACCGGAATGGACTCAAACGGGGGTTGCCCCCTTTTCTTCAGCAAAAAAGTGGAGTGGGATTTCTTACGAAAATAATGGCAATTGGATTATCGGTGCTCCAGATGTGTTGTTGGACTCAGCCAGTGCTGATGCCAGAACTGCGGAGGAAATTGGTGCACACGGACTGCGAGTGTTACTCCTGGCGAGCAGTGATTGCAATGTGGAAGAACACAATGCTGCTGCTGACGTGACTCCAGTTGCTTTGGTGGTGCTGGAGCAGCGGGTGCGTGCGGATGCTCAAGAAACTTTGGATTACTTTGCTTCCCAGGGCGTTGGGGTTAAGGTTATTTCAGGTGACAATGCGGTTTC
>JBOFCS010000126.1:0-3923 GCA_051646185.1 Mycobacteriaceae bacterium
CCTTGTTGCCCCATTAACCTTCATCTCCATCATCGGCATTCTGGCCCAGCAAAAAATGTTCAGGGACGTTATACCTGGTATTGATTTGAGTCAGCTACTTCAGACTGACCAGAAACTGGTTTTTCACCGCCCAATGGTAGCTGGAGACCGTTTGGTGTGTGATGTAACTTTGGAGTCTTTCCGGGAAACAGCAGGAGTATCGATGCTGTCAGTCAAAAACGAATTGGTCACGGTAGAAGGTGAAGTTGTGGTAACCGCATGGACTACTCTGGCTGGCCGTTCCGGGGCACAAAAAGATGAAGAGTCAATCGAGCGGATGAAAGGGGTGTTGGCACATGCCGCAACGAAAGTCTTTTGATTCAGTGGTAGTCGGCGAAGAGCTGCCTACCCGAATTTTTACCCTTACTCGTGGCGATTTAGTGAACTACGCCGGTGTCTCTGGGGACCCAAACCCCATTCACTGGAGTGACTATATGGTGGAAGTTGTAGGACTTCCCGGTGTTGTTGCCCACGGAATGCTCACCATGGGACTGGGGGCCGGTTATGTTACCGATTGGATTGATGATCCGGGTGCGGTTCTTGAGTACTACGTGCGGTTCACCAGCCCGGTATATGTTCCCGTAGACAAGCCTGCGGAGTTGGAGTACACCGGGAAAGTTAAGTCAGTTGATGCTGAAGCAAGAACAGCTGTTGTTGCCCTGGTGGCTAAAGCAGAAGGTAAGAAAATTTACGGTCGGGCAACTGCAACTGTGCAGCTTGCGTGATTGATGAGTCCAAGATTGGGCTGGGATTGGAGTTGAGCCCGCGCCGCGGGGTACACTGAGATTTCTGGGGTTCCTCAGGGCTGCGCGCTGTCCCGCGGTGTTATATGTACCGCTACGGAGAGCGCGCGATCTGTGTAACAACAGAACGTGTTGGGACTTGGACCGTTAAGGAATAAGTGTCAGCTAAAGGGGCGTAGCTCAACTGGCAGAGCAGCGGTCTCCAAAACCGCAGGTTGCAGGTTCAAGTCCTGTCGCCCCTGCCCTGGATGTCACAACGGAGAGGAACACGGTGAGCGACGAGCGCGGTACGCGTGAGGGTGAACTCGATGATGTCGAGCAGCACTCGCTCAGCGGTGACTCAACAGGAGACACCGATGCATTGTCATCTGATAGCGATGAAACGGTAGCCGCCAGGCCGACCGGTAAGAGGGGCGCTCGTCGCTCTCGGATGGATGCGGCATCGGACAATGCAGGAATATCTTTAACGAAGGATGCACGTTCTTCGGGTACAGCTAAAAGGCCGTCGGTTAAAAAGTCTGCAAAGATCAAAAAAGACCGGCGAAACCCATTTGTAGCCTTGATTACCTTTCTTCGTCAGGTCGTCGCAGAACTACGTAAGGTGATCTGGCCTAATCGTAAGCAAATGGTTACATATACCGCAGTAGTTCTGGTTTTTGTCACGTTTATGGTGGCGCTGATCTTCGGGCTCGATACGGGGTTCGCTAAAGGCGTGCTCTGGCTGTTCGGTTAGCAAGAAGAGAACGACGTTCGCGGCGCGAGCGTCGACTGATTGACGAGAGGAAGCGAGTGCCCCAGTGAGCACCTCCGAGTACGAGTCCGCTATTGATGAGGGCTTGCCTGAAGAGCAGGTAACCGATGAGGTCTTGCCTGTGGATGAGTCAGCTGCAGTTGCGGCTGAGGTTGAAGAATCTGCAGATCCGGTAGCGGAACTTAAAGCTGCGCTCCGTCGAGCTCCGGGTGACTGGTACGTCATCCACTCTTATGCTGGTTATGAGAACAAGGTTAAAGCTAATCTTGAGACCCGTGTGCAGAACCTTGATGTTGGTGACTACATCTTCCAGGTTGAAGTTCCCACGGAAGAAGTCACCGAGATTAAAAATGGGGTTCGTAAGCAGGTAAATCGTAAGGTTCTCCCTGGGTACATTTTGGTCCGTATGGAACTGAACGATGAATCATGGGGCGCCGTTCGTAATACTCCTGGCGTTACTGGTTTTGTTGGTGCAACCTCACGTCCTTCTCCGCTGAGTCTCAATGAGGTAGTGAAATTCCTACTTCCGCAGCAGGAAGCCAAGAAGACTACCGGGGCAAAAGACTCCGAGGATGCTTCGGCTGATGGTAAAGCTACGTTGCCGAGCATCTTGGTTGACTTTGAAGTTGGCGAGTCCGTCACAGTTATGGACGGCCCGTTTGCAACATTACCGGCCAGCATCAGCGAGGTTAATGCTGAGCAACAGAAACTTAAGGTCTTGGTATCGATCTTTGGTCGTGAGACACCGGTCGAACTGTCCTTTAATCAGGTCTCCAAGATCTGAGCTAGATAGCCGAAAGGCCGTACAGCAATCAAGCCAACCGAATAACTGCAGTATCAACAACCAAGGAAAATGAGATGCCCCCAAAGAAAAAGAAGATCACCGGGCTGATCAAGCTTCAGATCCAGGCCGGTGCGGCTAACCCCGCACCTCCGGTTGGACCTGCGCTTGGTCAGCACGGCGTAAACATCATGGAGTTCTGCAAGGCTTACAATGCAGCGACTGAGTCTCAGCGCGGCAATGTGATTCCGGTAGAAATCACCGTGTACGAAGACCGGACCTTTGACTTTAAGTTGAAGACCCCACCTGCTGCGAAGCTTCTACTGAAAGCCGCTGGTGTTGCCAAGGGATCAAGCGAGCCCCATAAGACCAAGGTTGCAAAAGTAACTATGGATCAGGTTCGGGAAATCGCCAAGACTAAAGCTGAAGATCTTAACGCGAACGATATCGACCAGGCCGCAAAAATCATTGCTGGTACTGCTCGTTCAATGGGTATCACCATCGAAGGCTAATCGGCTTATTCATCGTTATTCTTTAGCTATCCGTGGGAGGGTCAGCTCCGGCCCGACACCACAACCAACAAGACATACCTCGGATAATCCGAGAACAGATTGGACAGAATTATGAGCAAGAACAGCAAGGCGTATAAAGCCGCAGCTGCCAAGGTTGACAAGGATTCGCTATACAGCCCACTGCAGGCTGCGCGGCTAGCCAAGGAAACCTCGTCGGCCACCTACGATGCAACTGTTGAGGTTGCGATGCGTTTGGGTGTGGACCCGCGCAAAGCAGATCAGATGGTCCGTGGCACTGTTAACCTCCCGCATGGCACTGGTAAGACTGCCCGCGTCATTGTGTTCGCCACAGGTGAAAAGGCAACCGAGGCTTTAGCTGCTGGCGCCGATGTTGTTGGTGCTGAGGATTTGATTGAGCGTGTCCAGGGTGGTTTCTTGGATTTTGATGCTGCGATTGCAACCCCAGATCAGATGGCCAAAGTTGGTCGTATCGCCCGGGTCCTTGGACCACGTGGTTTGATGCCAAACCCAAAGACTGGCACTGTCACCACTGATATCACCAAAGCTGTTAATGATATTAAGGGTGGAAAGATCAACTTTAGAGTTGACAAGCAGGCTAACTTGCACTTAGTTATCGGTAAGGCTTCTTTTGATGAAGCAAAATTGGTAGAAAATTATGGCGCTGCTCTTGACGAGGTATTGCGTGCAAAGCCATCGTCGGCAAAAGGGCGTTATGTCAAGAAAATCACTATCTCCACCACCACTGGACCGGGCATCCCGGTGGATCCCAACAAGGTGCGTAACTTGCTAGAGGAAGATGCTCAGGCATAGTTTCCACGCATGGTGAAGGGGTCGACATCTGATTCAGATGTCGACCCCTTCACCTGTTTCTCGTGGGTTTAATGTGTGTCGACTAATTCTTCGGTGTTTTTCTCGGGAGCATCGGGTTCCTCACGCCAGGCGAGAAGCATAGAATCGCCTTCGCGTGGTTTCCACGGGAGTAGAACGGCAACAATAACCGTGCATACCAAGATTGCCCCAACGCCTACGTAAGTTGCCGCCTCAGATCCTCGCAGTGCGGCATCTTTCATAGATCG
>JBOFCS010000136.1:0-21379 GCA_051646185.1 Mycobacteriaceae bacterium
CATTTTTCCCTTTGCTGTCGTGTCTGTATGAATAATTTGCCGGTGACAACTGTTCACGGGGTACCGCCCTGTACCTAGTGGATAAAACCCGACTATTTAAAGTTATGCCTATTTGTCGTTTTGGTCAATATGGAAGAAAAAAATTAGTCACCGTGACATAAATATTTTTTTGAACAACCCGCTTTTATCTAGGAAAATTTATTGTTATTGGTAAAACTTGTGTGCTATATCACGAGGTCTACTAGTGTGAAATGTTGTGATCTGACGGCAATTGGGACGGGTTTTAATGAGTGATCTTGATATATCTTTTGCAGGCAGGATGACCTCGAGCAATGCCGCAACCGCGCTGCTCTAGGCCTGGTAGAGGTCGCGAAGTGGGGTTAGTCAAAGTGTGCTGGAATCAACTTTGCTATACCAATATTCTTTTGCTCGAATCGTATCGCAGAGAATCTAAAGTATGGCAAGAATTAAGAAGTTATTAGTCCAAAAGTAGCTAATTATTCTTCTTCGACATATTTAAGCAATATGTAACTTGTGTCAATTAAAATATTCTTTATTCTTCAGCAAAGGAATTTTATTAGCTAACTGAGGTGATGAGCTAGTTAATTGCGATTGAGTAGCTTTCTAGCTTATGTGAAACACCCTTTGTCAGCGCCACCAGATATCAAATGGAGTTGTGGGCACAGTCCGCTTATGTCGGGTCGCAAAGAACATGTCCTCGATTTTCTTGGCAACTTCCTCGCTACTATCTCGACCCTCGAGATAGTCATCAATTTGTTGGTAGGTGAGGCCAAGAGCAACTTCGTCGGGAAGCGCAGGTCGATCGTCTTCTAGGTCCGCTGTGGGTATTTTGGTCCAGGAAGCTGCTGGTGCGCCAAGTTCTTGAAGTAATTGTGCACCTTGACGTTTAGTTAACCCTGTTAGCGGGGTGAGATCGACCCCGCCATCCCCATACTTTGTGAAAAATCCGGAAACAGCTTCTGCCGCATGATCTGTCCCCACTACCAGGTATCCAAGTTGTCCGGCTATTGCATACTGGAGCACCATACGCTCGCGAGCTTTCACATTGCCCTTAACAAAATCACGTAGCTCAGTGCCGCCAGTGGGTAGATCGGATAAAACTCGCGCAACCTCTGCAGATAGCGCATCAGTGCTTGGTTTGACATTAAGGCTGATTGACTGATCCGGTTGGATAAAGTTTAGGGCGCGCTGGGCATCAGCCTCATCTGCTTGAATTCCGTAGGGAAGTCGAATTGCCACAAATTCGGCCTGACCGCCTCCCGCTCGGATTTCTTGGCAGGCAAGTTGGCATAGCTTGCCTGCCAAGGTGCTGTCCTGCCCCCCGCTTATTCCGAGCACCAAGCCTTTGGCTTTTGTTGCCGCCAAATAATCCTTGAGAAAGTTGACTCTTGTACGTATTTCAGTAGCTGCGTTGATCTGAGAGCTAACGTGAAGTTCGGACTGTATTTGCGTACGTAAAGAAGACATGCTGCAACTGTAATGCGAGCATGTGGCTTACGCAGCCCGGCATCGGTGAGGAGCCTTGGGTACCCGTAGTGCTGTTTGTGGTTATGCCGTCAGCTAGAAGGTTTAGTGGTCTGAATCTACTTGTTTACTGCATGAAACCAGGACTCGTTTAACAAGGTCTTCCCAACTATTGGCAATTCGAGCGCGACTAATTCCGAGTCGTTCAATCTGATGTAAGACGGTGCCAGCTTCTAGAGGAGCGAGTAATGCAAATGCCAGCAGATCAACATCGCCTGTTACCCCTGCTTGTTGCATAAGTAGAACAAGATGTTGGTGGTTAAGTGTATAGACCGGTCCGAAGTATCGAGAGTCGGGAGAATGTTCGGCTGCTCGCATGACATCGCCTTGGACATCGACTAGGTCAAGTCGGGCTCTGCCAAAAGCAATTAAGCGCTCTAACGGCGCTGCATCAGGTCCCAACGGGGGAGGGCCAAACATGAAGGCTTCCTGTAGTGACTTTTCAGTGTGATCAAGAAGCGCCAGCATAAGGCCAGACTTGCTGCCAAACCTGCGGAAGATAGTTCCTTTGCCAACTCCGGCTGCTTCGGCGAGTTTATCCATTGTCACAGCGTCAACTCCAGCACTATTCACCATCGCTGTAGCCACTTCGAGTAATCTCCTGCGATTTTGTGCGGCATCCTCACGTTCGGGTGCAGGAGCTCCGATAAGAGCAGGCAATAGCCCGATCAGCTGTGCTTTATCCCTGCTCATTCCTGTAGTCTAGCGTTAGGAATATAACCGGACCCTGGTCCGTTTATATTCCTGGTGGCAACTTAATGCTGGGAGCTACCAGATGGCAGTTCGGTGCAACGAATCACACAACTCGTTAAAGGGAGATATTCATGACTGATGCAACTGTTCTTACTCTTGTGGGCAGCCTGCGGGCAGCTTCGTACAATCGCAAGCTCGCCCACATTGCTGCAACCACCGCTCCAGCGGGCCTCGAGGTGAAGTTATTCGAGAAGCTTGGCCACTTGCCATTTTATAACGAAGATATTGATATTGAAGGGGAAATTCCGGATGCGGTGCAAGCTTTGCGCGCTGAAGTTGCCCAGGCCGGAGCTGTCTTGCTTGTACTGCCTGAATACAACGGAACAATTCCTGCGGTGCTTAAAAACGCCATTGATTGGCTGTCCCGCCCATACGGCGCCGGGGCGTTAGCGGGTAAGCCGGTTGCCGTCATTGGGATCGCGCTGGGTCAGTATGGCGGACTATGGGCTCATGATGAAGCTCGCAAATCAGTAGGAATCGCGGGAGGCCAGGTTATTGATGGAGCAGCATTATCTGTCTCAGTCCAAAATTTGGGTGAAGGGCCTCTAGAAGAGAATTCCAGTGTTATTACTGCGATCAGGGGAGTTCTCCAGGCGGTAGCTGCGGCGGTCTAATGCTGCTGCGGTTGTAGTGGTGCGGTATGTGCCGACGCAATTGTGGGTTGGGTGGCTTTTGGGAAGGGGTGAGTTACCCAACTCACAATAAGTTATCGGCGGTGAGGCTTAGGCGGCATGTTATTTCTGGTTTGCTAGCCGTGTCTAGAGCGTTTTGCGCAGATGGGCTGGTTAATTGGTGTCGGATTGAGGTTGTGGGGAGCGAAGCGACACGCCGCGCTTGGTTAGTCTTGGGTATTACTACCAGGGAATTTCATCAATGTGACTTACAACCTATTGTATTGGTTACGACTATGGGCCACTAGGTGTAGTGTCTAAGGCGTTGAGAACACACAAAGATGATTAGCCTAAAATTTGTTGGGTGCAGAGCGAGTAACGGCATTTGGTGCCGGTATGCGGTCGGCTCGCAGGGGTTAGTTTTTCTTGTTGCCAGTATTAACTACCGCCAAAACAAAGACCAGAACCACTTAGCTAGGGGATTCCATGAGTATCACCGTTTACACCAAGCCAGCTTGTGTTCAGTGCAATGCGACCTATAAGGCGCTTGATAAGCAAGGTGTTGAGTATTCGGTTGTGGATATCACTGAAGACTCAGATGCGCGTGACTATGTAATGGCTTTGGGTTACCTCCAAGCGCCCGTGATCGTCGCTGGTGATGATCACTGGTCAGGTTTTCGTCCAGACCGTATTAAAGCTCTAGCTACTGTTGCGGCCTGAACGTGATGTGATGACCTCGTTGGTGTATTTCTCCAGCGTTTCAGAAAACACACACAGGTTTGTTCAGAAGCTTCTAGTTCCTGCTACACGTATCCCTCTCAATGGTGAGATAGAGGTACAGGAGCCCTATGTTCTCGTTCTCCCAACGTATGGGGGTGGGCATCGTGCTCCGCATAAGTCTGGTGGTTACGTACCTAAGCAGGTAATAAAATTTCTGAACAATCCGTTGAATAGATCACTGATGAGAGCTGTTATTGCGGCCGGCAATACCAACTTCGGCGCCGAGTTTGGCTACGCCGGGAATGTTATTTCGAGTAAATGCCAGGTCCCGTACCTGTACAGGTTTGAGCTCATGGGCACAAAAGAAGACGTAGACTGCGTCCGATTAGGGCTAGAAGAGTTCTGGAAGTCCGAATCTTTGAAGGGAATATCGTGGCACCAATAGCTACAGCCACCGAGCAAGTAGTCATTCCAGGACAGCATGCAGGACTGCATGATGAGATGGACTATCACGCTCTTAATGCCATGCTCAATCTTTACGGGCCTAATGGTGAGATTCAGTTTGAGAAAGACCGGGATGCGGCCAATCAGTATTTTCTGCAGCATGTAAATCAGAACACGGTTTTTTTCCATAATCTGGAGGAGAAGCTCGACTACCTTGTTGCTGAGGAGTACTACGAGCCGGAAATCCTCCAACAATATGACAGTGCGTTTGTAAAGGCGTTATTTGACCGTGCGTATAAGAAAAAGTTTCGGTTCCCAACCTTCCTTGGAGCATTCAAGTATTACACCTCTTATACGCTAAAAACTTTTGATGGTAAGCGTTACTTGGAGCGATTTGAGGATCGCGTGTGCATGGTTGCTCTAACTCTTGCTTCAGGTGATCCGATCCTTGCCGAGCAGTTGGTTGATGAAATTATT
The DNA here is from genome assembly GCA_051646185.1 of Mycobacteriaceae bacterium. Lineage (GTDB taxonomy): Bacteria > Actinomycetota > Actinomycetes > Mycobacteriales > Mycobacteriaceae > JBOFCS01. The sequence goes on from JBOFCS010000136.1 coordinate 4,551, forward strand.
GATGGACGTTTTCAGCCAGCGACTCCAACCTTCCTGAATTCAGGAAAAAAGCAACGTGGGGAACCTGTTTCCTGTTTCTTGTTACGCATTGAAGACAATATGGAGTCGATTGGGCGATCGATTAATTCAGCGCTCCAGTTGTCAAAGAGGGGTGGCGGGGTTGCTCTATTGTTGAGCAATATCCGTGAGTCAGGTGCGCCGATTAAGCAAATAGAGAATCAGAGTTCCGGCGTTATTCCAGTGATGAAGCTGCTCGAAGATGCTTTTTCCTATGCAAACCAGTTGGGCGCTCGGCAGGGGGCAGGTGCGGTATATCTACATGCACATCACCCAGATGTGTACCGTTTCTTAGATACAAAGCGCGAGAATGCTGATGAGAAAATTCGTATTAAAACTCTCTCACTAGGGATTGTCATTCCCGACATTACTTTTGAGTTAGCAAAGAAAAATGAAGACATGTACCTGTTTTCGCCGTATGATGTTGAGCGCATTTATGGGGTACCTTTTGCTGATATTAATGTCACTGAGAAGTATCATGAGATGGTTGACGATGGCCGAATTCGTAAGACCAAAATAAAAGCGCGTGAGTTTTTTCAAACTCTAGCTGAGCTTCAATTTGAGTCTGGTTATCCCTACATTATGTTTGAAGACACTGTAAACCGTGCAAATCCGATTGCTGGGAAAATTACCCACTCCAATCTGTGCTCGGAAATTTTACAGGTATCAACTCCCTCAACGTTTAACCCTGACCTTACCTATAGTCACGTTGGTAAAGATATTTCCTGTAATCTTGGTTCCCTGAACATTGCTAAGACGATGGATTCTCCAGATTTTGCCCGGACTATTGAAGTATCAATTCGGGCGTTAACGGCGGTGTCAGATCAGACACATATTTGGTCTGTTCCATCAATCGAGCAGGGTAACAATGATTCCCATGCCATTGGCCTTGGGCAGATGAATCTGCATGGTTATCTTGCGAGGGAGCGGATTTTCTATGGTTCTGAAGAGGGGATTGATTTCACAAATATTTATTTTTACACCGTACTGTTCCATGCTTTGCGTGCTTCTAATCGGATAGCTATTGAACGGGGAAGTTATTTTAAAGGTTTCCCTGAGTCCCAGTATGCTTCTGGAGAGTTCTTTGATAAATACACCCAACAAGCCTGGGAGCCAGCAACAGAACGCGTGCGTGAGCTTTTTGCTACTGCTGGGGTAAGTATTCCTACCCAAGCTGATTGGATAGAGCTCAAGGCTTCTGTACAGGAGCATGGTATCTACAACCAGAATCTACAGGCGGTGCCTCCTACCGGATCAATCTCCTACATTAATAACTCGACTTCGTCGATTCACCCGGTTGCGGCCAAGATTGAGATTCGTAAAGAAGGAAAGATTGGCCGCGTCTACTACCCTGCGCCCTATCTTGATAATAGCAATCTTGAATACTACCAGGATGCCTATGAGATTGGGTACGAAAAGATTATTGATACTTATGCTGCCGCAACGCAGCATGTGGACCAAGGGCTTTCATTAACTCTCTTTTTCAAAGATACGGCAACTACCCGCGATGTAAACAAGGCACAAATTTACGCTTGGCGTAAAGGAATTAAGACGTTGTACTATATCCGTCTTCGTCAGATGGCATTAGAAGGAACTGAAGTGGAGGGGTGTGTATCATGCATGCTCTGACCCCAGTGAATAAGCAAAATATAAAGGGCTGTAAGGAAACTGAGGAATATACATGAGTGAAAAACTGAAATTGGTCTCACGTGTCTCGGCGATTAACTGGAACAGGGTTCCAGATGAAAAGGATGCTGAAGTCTGGGAGCGTCTTACCGGTAACTTTTGGCTTCCGGAGAAAGTCCCGGTGTCAAACGATATTCCTTCGTGGGAGACTCTGACCGATAGTGAAAAGCAGCTCACTATGCGGGTTTTCACTGGTCTTACTCTTTTGGATACTATCCAAGGCACAGTTGGTGCAGTCAGTTTGATCCCGGATGCTATTACTCCGCATGAAGAAGCTGTTTACACAAATATCGCTTTTATGGAGTCCGTGCACGCTAAGAGTTATAGCTCAATTTTTTCCACCCTATGTTCGACACGCGATATTGATGATGCATTTCGTTGGTCGGAAGAAAACCTAAATCTTCAGCGTAAAGCGGAGATTGTGATGAATTACTATCGGGGAGACGAACCGCTTAAGCGCAAGATTGCATCGACCCTTTTAGAGTCATTCCTATTTTACTCAGGTTTTTACTTGCCGATGTACTGGTCTTCACGGGCTAAGCTCACCAACACTGCCGATATGATCCGACTTATTATTCGTGATGAGGCGGTACATGGATACTATATTGGGTACAAGTACCAGAAAGGTCTTGAAAAGCTTACTGAAGCTGAGCGTTCAGATCTTAAGGACTACACCTTTGAGCTTTTATTTGAGCTTTACGATAATGAAGTTGAGTACACCCAAGATCTCTATGATGAGGTTGGGTTAAGCGAGGATGTTAAAAAATTCCTTCGTTACAACGCGAACAAAGCATTGATGAATCTTGGCTACGAAGGTTTATTCCCTAAGGATGAGACCGATGTTAATCCGGCGATTTTATCGGCGCTTTCGCCTAATGCTGATGAAAACCACGATTTCTTTTCTGGTTCCGGGTCTTCTTATGTTATTGGTAAGGCCGTGAACACTGAGGATGACGACTGGGATTTTTAACTAAGCACTTGCATTTAGGGATTCACGTAGGTCTGCCAGGATGGCACGGGCTGCGGTAATTCCTATGGCGGTTATCCAAATTTCTTCATTAACAACAAATATTCGACTTGCTTTTACGGCTGAAAGATCTTTCCACTCACTGCTTTTAAGGACTTTAGTGCCACGCTCCCGGGCGGCATCCCCAGCGAAGCTTACATAGATAAGATCACCCTCAGCATCGTTATACTGTTCTAAAGGCGCGGCCTCCTTGGCGGGTTCGCCAAGGCGTTGAGGAGGTGGTCTTTGCACGCCCAGATCGGTGAGGATTTGACCTGCAAAGCTACCTGGACCGGCTATCAGGGTATCTTCGCTGAAAAACCAGATAACTGAGGCCTGCGTTTGCGGGGCGCTCAGATCAAGGCTTGCTTGGCGCGCGTCGTTATCGTAGGTGGCGAGGGCTTCCCTGGCTGTCTCTAAGCGACCAAGAGCCTGTGCTTGAGTGAGGAAGTTGCTCCGCCATGGAGCAGTGCTGGGGGTAGAGACAGTGGGTGCAATTGCCGAAAGAATGCCGTAGGACTCTGATGTTTTGGTAGAGCCGAGGATGACATCAGGATGTAATCGTGCGATCTGATTGATATCGGGCGCGCTGGTGCTTCCCACCGTTGGTATCGCATTTATGGCAGAACCCAAATAGCGTGGATTGGTTTTAGTAGTATCACTTGTTGCTGCACCAACAACTCGATCTTGTAGGCCGAGAGCGCAGGCGGCATCCAATGCAGAGGTATCCAGCACTACAATCCGTTGTGGGTCAGCCGGAACCGCTGTGCTTCCGACAGAGTGGGTTACGACCCGTAAGTTCTGAGAAACCCCCGAGCTGTCCATCGGGGCCGCTGGTCCGCACAGAGCATCTGGGCGACGAGAGTTACCTACAACGCCAGCGCTAGCGATTTTAGTAGTGCTTTTGGTCAACGTGCTTTGATAATCATTTATCGGTGCGCTGCTGCACGCTGAGGTGCTACTCAGCGTTCCAGCCACTAGCGCTGCGGCGCACAGGGAGGTTGCTGTGAGTAACGGTGATCGAGAAGGCACAGGAAGTCACTTTCATGTTCGAGTGGTATGCCGAGGCTAACACTGACGTTGTTGTCCAGTTATAGAACCCAGAAGATGATGCTCTGGTGGGTAATAGTTGTGTTGCTATGACCCATAGATGGGTTAAATACGACAACTGGTAGGACCGCCTAGTCGGCCCGCCGGGTCAAGGTTTACGATTCTCTATATAGCGCAGGACATGTATTGAGGCATTTAGTCTGGTGCTGAAGTGACCTGGAGTAAATGCGTAGTCAGGAGGAGCTAGTGACAGCCGTTGCGCCCAAGCCAGTTGCACTGGAGGCAACTAGGCCATACCCGGCTCGGCAGGGCCTCAAGGGATCGCTGATCTACAAGTTGATCACCACAACCGATCACAAGCTGATCGGTATTATGTACATCGTTACCTGCTTTGCGTTCTTCCTTGTGGGTGGACTGATGGCGCTGTTCATGCGAACTGAATTGGCCGTCCCCGGGCAGCAGTTCCTGTCTAATGAGCAGTTTAACCAGCTATTCACCATGCACGGCACTGTCATGCTGCTGCTCTATGCAACACCGATTGTTATTGGTTTTGCCAACTTCGTGCTGCCGTTACAGATTGGTGCCCCAGATGTTGCGTTTCCACGATTAAATGCGTTTGGTTACTGGTTGTTCCTTTTTGGTGCATTGGTGACCTTATCTGGGTTTATTACTCCGGGAGGGGCCGCTGATTTTGGGTGGACAGCGTATTCGCCATTAAGTGATTCTCTTTATACCCCGGGTGCCGGGGTTGACCTGTGGATTTTTGGTCTAGCTATTGGTGGCCTTGGAACTATTCTTGGCGCGGTGAATATGGTGACAACCATCGTATGTATGCGTGCTCCCGGCATGACTATGTTTCGAATGCCAATCTTTACCTGGAATATTTTGGTCACCAGCTTTCTTATTCTGCTAGCCTTCCCTTTGCTTACCGCAGCTTTGCTCGCACTTGTCGCCGACCGAAAATTTGGTGCTCATATTTACGACCCAGCTAATGGTGGGGTGATGCTTTGGCAGCACCTTTTCTGGTTTTTTGGCCATCCCGAAGTATATATTCTGGCCCTGCCATTTTTTGGGGTAGTGTCGGAAATTTTCCCGGTGTTCAGCCGTAAACCGATTTTTGGATACACCGGATTGATTTACGCAACATTAGGTATTGCTGCGCTTTCCATTGCGGTCTGGGCTCACCATATGTACGCAACTGGTGCTGTTTTACTGCCCTTTTTCTCCTTTATGACTTTCTTGATTGCGGTACCAACCGGGGTGAAGTTCTTTAACTGGATTGGTACTTTATGGAAAGGTCAGCTCACTTTTGAGTCGCCAATGCTGTTTTCTGTGGGCTTCTTAGTGACCTTCCTCTTCGGGGGCCTCACCGGGGTTATTCTGGCCAGCCCACCATTGGATTTCCATGTCTCGGATTCATACTTTGTGGTTGCGCACTTCCACTATGTACTTTTTGGCACCATTGTCTTTGCTACTTATGCTGGCATTTATTTCTGGTTCCCCAAGATGACTGGCCGATTACTTGATGAGAGGCTGGCAAAGTTCCACTTCTGGACCACCTTTATTGGATTCCACGGAACGTTCTTGGTACAACACTGGCTGGGAAATGAAGGTATGCCACGGCGCTATGTGGACTACTTGCCGATGGATGGATTCACCACTTTAAATGTTATTTCCACTATTGGTTCATTCATTCTCGGTGCGTCTACTTTACCGTTCGTCTGGAATGTTTTTAAGAGTTATCGCTACGGTGAGGTCGTTACCGTGGACGATCCATGGGGTTACGGAAACTCTTTAGAGTGGGCGACAAGTTGTCCGCCACCGCGTCATAACTTTACCGAGTTGCCTCGGATTCGCAGTGAACGTCCAGCTTTTGAACTCCACTACCCTCATATGGTGGAAAGAATGCGTGCAGAAGCGCATGTAGGTCCTGGGCATGGAAGTGCAAAGCAGGTTACTCCAGCGTCAGAGACTAAGTAGTAAGTAACCATGACGGCCCCGCCTGGTATCCCAGGCGGGGCCGTCATGGTGTTTACGTAGCTTGACGGTAATCGTTTATCTAAGGGAAGGTTTTTCAGGCGTGAATGAGACAACGGTACTTGTCACTATCACAGGAGCGGATAAACCTGGAGTGACTTCAGTGCTTTTTACCGCACTGTCCCGTCATCATGTTGATTTATTGGACGTGGAACAGGTCGTCATTCGCGGCAGGCTGACACTGGGTGTGCTGGTACATTGCCCCCATGATCCTGAGTTGCTGCATGAAGAACTAGATGAAGCGATGAATACCGTGGGTGTTAATGTTGATGTTGAAATTGGTGCAGATCCAGTTGGTAGACAATTAGTTTCAACTCATGCTGTGGTAGTTCTCGGGCAACCGGTGACAGCTAAGGCATTCAGTGCTATTGCCCGTGAGCTTGCGCGCCAGGGTGCCAATATTGATTCTATTCGTGGAGTTGCTGATTATCCTGTGACGGGGTTGGAGCTGCAAGTTACTGCGACTTCGATTGCTGCTGACGCCGATGCTCAACTGCGTTCCGGTTTGGCTGCTGTTGCAGTGGGAGAAGGTGTAGATGTTGCAGTTGAAAGAGGAGGTTTAGCGCGCAGAGCCAAACGATTAATTGTCTTTGATGTTGACTCAACGCTTATTCAAGGTGAAGTAATTGAAATGCTTGCCGCTCGTGCTGGCGTTGAAGATGAGGTCCGCAAGATCACCGAGTCGGCTATGGCTGGCGAAATTGATTTTGCCGAATCACTTCACCAACGGGTAGCTGTTTTAGCCGGGCTTGATGCCTCAGTTATTGGTGAGGTGGCCCAAAGTTTAGAACTGACCGCAGGAGCCAGGACAACAATACGTACTTTGCGGAGATTGGGCTACCATTGTGGTGTAGTTTCTGGTGGTTTCCGTCAGGTAATAGATGATTTAGCGCATGAACTTGAACTGGATTTTGTTAGGGCGAATACCTTAGAAATTGTTGACGGTAAGCTCACCGGACGGGTTATTGGCGAGGTGATTGATCGCGCAGCAAAAGCCTGTGCACTTCGTGAATTTGCTGAACAGGTGGGAGTGCCAATGGAACAGACAATTGCAGTCGGGGATGGTGCGAACGATATTGATATGTTAACTGCTGCGGGTCTGGGAGTTGCCTTTAATGCTAAGCCCGCGCTGCGGGAAGTGGCGGATACTGCCCTGTCGTACCCGTTCTTGGATACGGTGCTATTTATTCTTGGGGTGACCAGGGATGAAGTTGAGGCTGCTGACGCAGTTGATGGGACTGCACGTCGTGTACCAATCAAGTAATGTCGGATATCTTTGCTGCTTGCCATAAGCGACTTACCGGTGGTTATGGTAGTGCGCCAGATCCAGATGACCGAATGCAGATCAGAGCGATGCCTATCATTCTTCATATTCCTAAGACTGAAAAACCTTATAGGACATCACTTTTAGAAGCAGCAGCAGTGGCTGCTGTGTCTATTTGTTTTGATCAGCGTTCAGTGCAAGAGGGTATCTGGAGTTCAGAGATGGAGAGCTGGGCTCAAGCGCGGATACGGAAAGTTGCTAGGCGGGCTCGGGGTGCGCATTGGCAAGCAGTCCAAGATATAGATGGTATTACCTCCAATGTTAATGGTGCGCAAGCTCGTGCGCTCGTACCAGGTACAGCAGAGACACTTGATCCTCGGGTAAATCGGCTACAAATTGGTGGAACAGAACTTGATATCGATACCCCGGGTGACCCCAGGTCCGGGTATCCCATTTTATGGATTAATCCATTATTGGATATGACCGTAGGTAAACTTGCTGCCCAAGTAGGCCATGCCACGATGCTTTTGGCGGGATCCATGACACTCGATCAAGTTAAGAATTGGGCGGAAAACGGTTTTTTATGCAGTGTTCGTACTGGAAATATTGATCAGTGGAATAAACTTTTAGATACTAAAAATGTTGTTGCAGTTCGAGATGCAGGCTTTACTGAAGTCACTCCGGGTTCGGTTACTGTACTAGCGGAACCTACGCGAGGGAGTGGCTCGAAAAATTAATACAGTCCCATCTTCGACCTCTCATTCCACACCAACAGTAAGTATATTGTGGGTAAGGAAGTATCAATAGAACCGAGAGATTAGGGGAGTTCAGAATTGCTTGAAAAGTTCCGGTGGAGTGCTTCGGAGTATTCTTGTGGTTCTGTCCAAAACGTACGTACAGTGTTTCAGAATTTATTATTCCATTCTGACCAGATGTGTCCAAAATTGCCAACTTAGTAGCCAGAGCTAGCATCATACCACAGTTCGGCGATGAGCTTGCATTGTCTAAGTAGTGGATCGGTAGAAATTGTAGTGAGTAGTGTTGATGGACAATGAAACTCACCACCAAAATCTTGCGGATGACATGCTAGTGGACTTACAAGATCAACCCAAAACGTCGATCCCGTACTCGTGAGCGCGGGAAGGGCTCACCGGTCTGGTTAAACTACATCAAGTATTGCCTCGATGCCTGCATTGTGGAGTGCATTAACCATGATGGAAAGTTCTTACGTTTGGCTCCTGATGTGTTTTGCATATTCGGGGTGAGTGGCTAAGTAGCTTGCCGTTGAGTGACCCAGGTCTACGTATGCCTGTTTGTGTACGTTTTGCCTGGCTAGGAAAGCTTGGAGTGGTAGTAAAATCAACTGCTGTAATATTTAAAACGATCATATAATTATGATCAGTGCCTAAACAGATGTTCAGGATATGAGTGAAGCACTTCTTCTACACCTAGAGATCCGTTGTTTTGACGAGCAGCTGGGTCGATAAAAAGTTTCTGTGGGTTGAATCTTTGCCCTAGGTGAGGGTTCCAGGGACCGTTGGCGCGAATCCCATGCTTTTCTCCAGCACTAATTCCAGCAATCACCCCATGTCAGATTCGATAAGTTTGATGAGTAGCTGAACTCGGTATCAGCTCTTGAAGAATCAACGAAACAGGCAGTTATCGAACGTGGCTTCGGGGGCATGGATTGAGAATTGAACGGTGGGCACCCCCATTTTATTGGTTTCGTTCTGAATCTCGGTGAGCGCCGTGGCGCCAAGCGGAAAGGGGACCCCGGAGAGATCACAAAGAACTTAGGTACATGCTGGTTACCACGAGGAGAAGAAGACACACCGGCATTTTGCCGTGTCTTTAGGCATAAAGTGCTGGAAGGATGGACTGCATGCAAGTACCTGAGCCAGATTTACTGATCGACTTCAACAATGTAGAGCTTATCCGAGGTGGCACGAGACTGGTTGGGCCTATTTCCTGGCAGGTCGAACTTGATGAACGTTGGGTGGTTTTAGGTCCCAATGGCGCCGGGAAAACTTCGCTTATGAGAATGGCAGCTGCGGAAGTTTTTCCTACCTCGGGTTCTGCACATATTCTTGGTGAAGTTCTTGGCCGAATTGACCTCAACGAGCTTCGTCCGCGGATAGGACTTTCGTCCTCCGCCTTAGCGAGCCGAGTTCCCGTCGATGAACGGGTGAGTGATCTGGTGGTATCGGCCGGTTACGCAGTATTGGGTCGGTGGCGGGAGGATTACGAGAAAGTAGATACTCATCGAGCGTTGGAAATGCTAGAGAGCATGGGTGCTGAGCATCTTGCTGATCGCAGCTATGGCACGTTATCTGAAGGTGAGCGTAAAAGAGTTCTCATTGCCCGTGCCTTGATGACTGATCCTGAACTACTACTTCTTGACGAGCCAGCTGCAGGCTTGGATTTAGGGGCTAGAGAGGAACTGGTTGCCACGCTCACTGAGCTTGCGCTTGACCCTGATGCTCCGGCCACTGTGTTAATTACTCATCATGTCGAAGAAATACCACCGGCCTTTACTCATGCACTTTTACTTTCGGAAGGTGAGGTAGTTGCGCAAGGACTTATCGACGATGTGATTACTTCCCAAAATCTGTCGGTAGCTTTTAGCCAGTTGATAACTTTAGAAAAAGTTGAGGATAGATTTTTTGCTCGCCGCACGAGAACTCCAAGGCACCGCGCATGACCGTTAGCGCAGTTCCAGTGCCCCCTAAGCCTGCGGCAACTGTGGTGTTGGTTCGTGATGGTGAATCAGGGGTTGAGGTTTTTTTACTTGAACGGGTTAAATCTATGGTTTTTGCTAGCGGCATGACGGTATTCCCAGGGGGAGGGGTAGACAAACGGGACGCAGAACCTGATGTAGGTTGGGTTGGCCCACCACCGCAGTGGTGGGCGGAGCGGTTTGGGGTATCGCTGACTCTGGCGACGGCATTAGTCTGTGCAGCTGCTCGGGAAACCTTTGAAGAGTGTGGGGTACTCCTTGCTGGGGACAGTGAAAATTCAATAGTGACTGATACCAGTATATTTCAACAGTCAAGAGCAGATTTAGTGAAAAAAACACTGTCATTTAGACAGTTTTTGCACCAGGAAGGTCTGCTTCTACGGGCAGATTTACTTATGCCCCTTGCGAATTGGATTACTCCGGCTGGGGAGTCACGCCGCTATGACACAAGGTTTTTTGTAGCAGCTTTACCAAGCGGACAGTATGCTGATGGACGGACCACGGAGGCAAAGTCAGTGTCATGGCGGTCTCCAGCGGCTGCCATTGAAGATTTTCGGGCTGGGCGAACGATGTTGTTACCGCCGACTTGGGCGCAGTTAGATGCTATTAGCCGGGCGCAGACAGTATCGGAAATTTTGCTTACACCCCGAGTTATTCAACCGATTGAGCCGAGGTTTACTTCGCACACCACTGGAACGGTTATTGAATTTATAGGTTCAGCTGCCTATTACGGGGAAAACCACTAGAACAGATCCTTCTTCGATAGGTGGGCGGAATTGACTCGAAGGTAGAAGGTAACCTTCGGTAATGGCTGAATTTGTGACTCTTGAAGTTTCTGATGAGCATCCTGGTGTCGGGATTATAAGGTTGGCTCGTCCTCCTATGAATGCTTTGAATCGTCAGCTTCAGGAGGAAATTCGTTTGGCGGCTCGGGAAGCTAGCATTCGTGCAGATATTCGAGCTGTCATTATTTATGGGGGCAACAAGGTTTTTGCTGCTGGGGCAGATATTAAGGAAATGCAGACACTTAGTGCCGGTGAAATGACTGATCTTATTGGTGATTTGCAATCAGCATTGGGTTCAATCGCACAAATCCCTAAGCCAACGGTTGCGGCGATTGCTGGATATGCCTTAGGCGGTGGGCTAGAGCTGGCTCTTGGTGCTGATCGGCGGATCGTTGGCGATAATGCCAAGCTAGGCGTTCCTGAGGTACTGTTGGGAATTATTCCAGGCGGGGGAGGTACTCAGCGACTTGCTCGTTTAATTGGCCCGAGTAAGGCAAAAGACTTGGTTTTTACGGGTCGATTTGTAGGTGCAGAGGAAGCCTTGTCGATGGGTCTCGTGGATCAGATCGTCGCTCCCGATGAGGTCTACAATGCAGCTTTATCCTGGGCTTCGCAATTTACTGGCGCTGCGGCTCGGGCTCTTGCTGCGGCTAAGGCAGCAATTGATGAAGGCTTAGATGCAGATTTGAATACTGGATTAAAGATAGAACAGCATCTTTTTGCTTCGCTTTTTGCGACCGAGGACCGCACAATTGGTATGGCGTCGTTTGTTGAGAATGGGCCAGGCAAGGCCTGCTTCACCGGTAACTGATCCTCATCCGCAATCCTGATCGGGGTACCACTAGGCTTGCTGGTATGACTGCAAGCCCCAGTGGCCAGAATGCCCCTGCGACCAAAACGGATAGCAGTAGCGATCCTCAGCAAGTTGTTGTACAGGTGGATGGCTCTGTTGAGTCGCTTATCTCAAATCCTCACGCCACCGCTGAGCAGGTAGCTGCGGCGTATGCAGATAACAAACTAGCCCAGGTTCTCTACCATGATTGGGAAGCTGAGACTTATGATGAGAAGTGGTCGATCTCCTATGATGAGCGCTGTATCGATTATGCTAGGGGTCGTTTCGATGCAGTTGCCGGTGACCAGCCCCTGCCTTATGGGCGGGCGTTGGAGCTAGGGTGTGGAACTGGCTTTTTCTTGTTGAATTTAATGCAGGGTGGTGTTGCGCGGAAGGGTTCAGTGACAGATCTTTCGCCAGGTATGGTTAAAGTGGCTGTTCGTAATGCTCAAAATCTTGGGCTTGATGTGGATGGTCGAGTTGCTGATGCTGAAGGTATACCCTACGCAGACAACACCTTTGATCTAGTGGTTGGACATGCGGTACTGCATCATATCCCAGATGTTGAGCAGTCATTGAGGGAAGTATTGCGTGTCCTCAAGCCTGGCGGGCGGTTCGTCTTTGCCGGTGAACCAACAACAGTAGGTAATTTCTATGCTCGCTGGCTTGGCCGTATTACCTGGGCAGTCACCACAAATGTCACAAAGCTGCCGTTTTTGGCCCACTGGCGCAGACCGCAAGCGGAACTTGATGAATCCTCGCGCGCGGCAGCGTTGGAAGCTGTTGTCGACTTGCATACCTTCGATCCTGCAGATTTGGAGCGAATCGCACGTTCGGCCGGCGCGGTCCAGGTCAAGGCTAAGACTGAGGAGTTTGCTGCAGCACTGTTAGGCTGGCCAGTACGAACTTTTGAAGCAGCGGTACCGGCGGAAAGATTGGGTTGGAAGTGGGCTAAGTTTGCCTTCGGTGGTTGGAAAAGCCTAAGTTGGGTGGATGAAAATATTTTGAGGCATCTAGTGCCACGACGTTTTTTCTATAACGTCATGATTACCGGCGTGAAATCCAAGTAATTATTCTTAATGGGGTACTCGTTTACTGTTAAGGATGTCAATTTTCTGTTATCCGATACGGGACAGAAGGCATTGAATTTTGCTGATGCTAAAGACTTTTCAAGTAGTACAAAGGTCTCCGATGTGTCCATATTAAGAACACTTTTTGGTGACTTAGCCCCAGCGTTGATTGATACCGTAATTTTGCGGCGTAAATCGTTGGTCAAGCATCCACTGAGGGGAAGTTGGTTATGGACCAATGAAGCATTGCAGCAATCAACTCCAACTTTGGTGGCAGAACACCGTGCTCAGCGACTTTCTGGCCGGGTAGTACATGATGTGACCTGCTCGGTAGGGACTGAGTTGGCGGCATTGCAGCATTTTGCTGAGCTGTGCATAGGAAGTGATATTGATCCTGTGCGAGTGGCGATGGCGGCGCATAATGTTCCCAAAGCTTTGGTGCTTAGGGCTGATGCACTTAGCCCTTGTAGCTCGGAAACAGTAGTTATTGCAGACCCGGCTCGTCGCGCCGATGGTAGACGTAGACATGATCCTGCCGGATTAATCCCCCCTCTGCCCAGTTTGTTTGAGGTGTACAAGGATCGGGATTTGGCCATTAAGTGTGCCCCTGGTATTGATTTTGCGGCTATTGAGCAAGATTACGGATTCTCCGGTGAGGCCCAGGTGGTTTCGCTCGATGGAGATGTTCGGGAATCATGTCTGTGGACGGGCTCGTTAGCAACAAAAGGGGTATCACGGCGAGCTACTGTTATCTCGACTGGTGGTCAGGTGGTAGAGGTTACTGATGCTGAATCTGATGATATTGAGGAGCGGGATGTAGGCGAGTGGATTATTGACCCTGATGGCGCGATTGTCCGGGCCGGGTTGGTTCGACATTATGCAGCACGACATGGCCTTTGGCAGCTTGATCCGCGAATAGCATACTTAACAGGCGATGCGGTCCCACGAGGTGTCAGGGGTTTTAGAATCCTTGAGCGGCTTAAATACTCAGAGAAAACTTTAAAGGCCGAACTCAAAAGAATGGATTGTGGGGTAGTTGAGATTCTTGTTCGAGGAATAGATGTTGACCCTGCTATCTTACGTCCGAAGCTAAAACTTAAAGGTCCGCAGTCTTATTCAGTAGTTATCACTCGCATTAGCCGCGGGGCAGTGGCTTTTATTTGTTCGGAATATAGGTGAAGATCTCACCTATATTTGTCATGGTGACAACTTGTTGTTCAGGACCGATGGAAACTCCGGTGGCAAAACCTTTTGCTTCGGGGAGTGTGTACTGGTGGTAGGTGCTTCCTGTTGTGGTATCAAAGACCAGTAAGGCTAGTTGGTCTGATCCATTTTGCCCATCACGAATAACTGTATAGCCGATATGACCTCCGGCTTGGGTGGGTACGCTTAGGTTCAGTAGGTCGCTTCTGCTCCAAGATAATTCGGCATGATCAGAGTTATCTGTGAGTGCAAATAAATGTGAACCTATTCCACCGGATGGCAGAATTAATCCATCATCAGAGACCGAGGGGCTCCCAGCTGCTTGGTAACCGAGGGCGTAACTCCAGCGAGCGGATCCAGTATGGGCATCTAGTGCCCATAGGTTCCCGGCGTGGTCGTTGATATAAATACTATCGCCATCAGCAGAGAGCACTGGTGATCCGCTCACCCCCGCAGGAATCTCGGTGGAATTCCACTGACGCTCTAATTGTGATCCGTTGTAGTGTAAAGAAACAAGACCAAAGTTTGCTTTTTCAGGATTCCATAGTGGAATAACAATTTGACTTGTAACTGAAGAATAAGCAGGAGCAGCGGGAACCGGGCATTGAGGGCTTTGGGTAAGGCAGGAGTTCACCCCAATAGAGGGTTGAACCGGGTCGATACCTTCCACAAGATCTAATGCGCTTAAGCGTTCTCCAGTGTTGGCACTCAAAATATTTACTTGCCCGACATGAGTGGTAACAAGCAATTTGTTATTACCGATCAGTTGCGCGGTCAGGGGGGCTCCCAGTACTGGAGTTCTCCACCTGAGGAAAGAATTATTGGGCATGGACAGCATTGCCCCGGGTTCACCGATGTACACATTGCCGTATTGATCAGTAAGTGGAGCCGCAAACGAGCCTCCTGGCGCAGTCCGCATACCCCAGGCTCTGCGCCCGTTGCGGTCGGCTTGGAAGGCCTGCAGGGTATAACCGTGTTCAGCGCTAGATGACACAACGATGTATGCATCTTGTGAAATTGAGGCTGAGGTGCCTACGAGTCCCCCCACTGGTCGTGACCAGGAAAGCTTCAGATCGGTTGCCCCAGGGATATTGGTTGAACTGCTATTGCGAGTATCTGCGCCTTGAGTGGGCCAACCATTGGAATTTCTACTATCAACCCAGGCGGTATTACCACATGCCGATAGCAGAGCGGCCACTAAAACACCTGCTGAGGTTCTCCTCAGGGCAGTGTTTAACAGCTGCTTTGTTCGATACATGAGGGCTCCTTACCTTTGGTAGTACTCGTTGATGAGGGTAGCTTGTGTTGTCACTTGCACCGAGACCGTAGGGTGGTATCCCATGACTAGCATGTGGGCCGCGCCGCTGAGAACGCGGTTAAAGGGCTCCCGACGTAGAGATCCGGACCAGGCAAAATTTCTTACCAGGGCTTCGCTCAAATGGGTGCTGGCTAACAAGGCTTACACACCGTGGTACTTAGTGCGGTACTATCGATTAGCAAAATTTAAGCTAGCAAACCCACATGTGATCCTGCGTGGCATGGTTTTTTTGGGAAAAAATGTTGAGGTGCATTCAACCCCTGATCTTTCGCGGCTGGAGATCGGACGGTGGGTGCATATTGGTGATGGCAATGCAATTCGCTGTCATGAGGGTTCGCTTCGCATAGGCGATAAAGTTGTCTTCGGCAAGGATAATGTTGTGAATACCTATCTTGATATTGAGATAGGTGCCTCTACTCTGGTCGCAGATTGGTGCTATATCTGTGACTTTGACCATAAGATGGACGATGTGACCATGCCGATTAAGGATCAGGGGATAATCAAAGGTCCAGTCCGTATAGGTCCAGATACCTGGGTTTCGGCAAAAGTAACGATTTTGCGGCATACCATTATTGGGCGTGGTTGTGTTCTTGGCGCTCACGCAGTGGTGAAAGGCAGTATCCCTGATTACAGCATTGCAGTAGGGGCTCCGGCGAAGGTCGTAAAAAATCGGATGAAAGATTGGGAAGCCGCGGCTGCTAAACGCGCTGAGCTTGCTGCTGCGCTTGCAGATATTGAACGTAAAAAATCTTTCGAGAATTAGTCTTTTAGAGTCTCGTTGGGGTTGCTTAATGTAAGCAACCCCAACCGGTTATCTGCTTAATTTCTGCGGGTTAACCACGCCCAGTGAAGTCATCCATTGTGTGGTACAAACCAAAGATGCGGCCAGCGATGAAATCGTAAAGTCGAACTGGCAGTATGCCTTTGATGAGTCGTGAAGCGTAGACCATCATAGGCATCATCAGTAAAGGTTTTCCTTTGAGCATGGCTGCCCAGGCTTTATCAACAACCTCTTCTGGTGTCAAAATTGGGGTGAGTAAGGGGCCTTTGGCGCCCTCAAACATGCCGGTATCAATAAAGCTTGGGCATACTGTGGTTACTTTTACATGTTTGTGTCCAGCTTGGTCTAACTCAATGCGCAGTGAATCGCTCCAACCCAGTGCCGCCCATTTTGATGCAGCGTAGACTGCCATTTTAGGCTGAGGCAGGGTGCCTGCTGCCGAGGCGATATTAAGAATCCTGCTCTGCGAATCCTTATTGTCAATCATTGGCTTGATAAATTCCCTGGTGATGTACATCGGGGCGTAGGCATTGATATCCATAACAAATTTAATATCGCGGGTCTGGTCATTTTCCCAGAAATACTTGTCTCGCACGACACCGGCATTGTTGATCAGTACATCGGGGTTACCAATACTGGTACGCACAGCAGCGGCAGCTTCGGTGATGGCATCTAGGCTGGCGACATCAACAACTTGGCTGTGTACCGTTGCGCCTTTAGCCCTTAAGGCTTCAGCGGTTTCTTCTAGAGCAGCACTATTGATGTCCCAAAGAATTATTACCGAAGCGCCCTGGGCGGCCGCCAGATTGGCATATAGCTTGCCCATGCCCATAGCCGCGCCGGTGATGAGCACCTTTTTACCCATTACTGTGAATGACATGTAGGTATGTTACCGCAGTGCCAGATAGGAAGCAGCTTTGCACGATGTCGCATAGTTGTTGTTAGCGTTCGGGTAAGGGGCGTTCAATTATTTGTGGACGCCCCAGCGGCTGTCGAACTCTAC
>JBOFCS010000188.1:0-21529 GCA_051646185.1 Mycobacteriaceae bacterium
ATCGCATTGTTGCCAACCCACCATTTGTTGTTGGCCAGGCGCTCATCGAACATACCTACCGGGATTCGGGTCTTGATCTTGACGGTGCAAGCAAATTAATGATCTCGACCGCCACTGGACACCTCAATCCGGGCGGCACCGCTTCCCTGCTTGCTTCTTGGGCTCATATTAAAGGTCAAGACTGGCGCTCCAGAGTAGCCTCCTGGATACCAGCTCACGGGGTAGATGCCTGGATCGTGCAACGAGATGTTGCCGATCCTGAACTATACGTTGGAACATGGATTCGCGATGCAGGCATGGACCTGCAAGACCCTGCGGTTTCCGAAAAAGCTCACCGCTGGCTCGAGCACTTTTCACAGTCAAAAGTTGAAGGTATCGGTTTTGGATTTGTGTACCTACAAAAAACCGACGAAGCTTCTGATGTTCTTGCTGAAGATCTTCACCATAGTTTTGAAGACCCCTTAGGCAAGGAAGCTCTGGAATACTTCACACGTACCGACTGGCTCCGCAATCACAACATATTACAAGAAAGATTTGTGGTAAATCCGGCGACCGCACTCGAACGAATACATGTGCCCAATAACACCGATAACAACTTTGGGTGGACTGAAGTGGCTTGTCGGCTGCATCGTGGAAACGGTCCACTATGGCAGCATGAAATTGATGAATTAGGAGTGCAATTGCTAGCTGGCATGCAACCTAAAGGGCTACCCCTGCAGGAACTTATTACCATTCTTGCTGCCAGTCACGGAATAGATCGTATGGAACTCGAAGCACCTACTGCGGAACTTATCCATGCTCTGATCCGACATGGACTGGTACTACCGGCTTAAATCTGAGAAAGCACTTACCCACTTCTCAGCAACTTCTCAGGTAAACTCGGCAATAATCGCACGTCAGGGCGTTTTTAAGTAATTGGTCCAGGGAACTAATCCCCACCCGCAGGGCGTTGAACATTATGACATATCCGCCGATGAGGAGGCCGTCATGACAAGCCCCACCAAAGAACGCCCAGCGTTAAATGACGCTGATCTTGATAGCCAAAGCCCTGCGGCAGATCTTGTCCGGGTGTATCTCAACGGCATCGGAAAAACCGCACTGCTATCGGCCCTAGATGAGGTCGAATTAGCTAAGCGCATCGAGACCGGACTTTATGCCCAAAACTTATTAGATACCAAAAAACGCCTTAGCCCTTCCAAAAAGCGCGACCTTCAGCTCCTAGTGCGAGATGGCGAAGCCGCACGCAGCCATCTACTGGAAGCTAACCTACGTCTAGTGGTTTCCTTGGCCAAACGCTATACAGGGCGCGGTATGCCACTTCTGGATCTCATTCAGGAAGGCAATCTTGGCCTTATCCGGGCGATGGAAAAATTTGACTATGCCAAAGGATTTAAGTTTTCCACCTATGCCACTTGGTGGATTAGGCAGGCTATCACTCGAGGAATGGCAGACCAGAGTCGTACCATCCGCCTTCCTGTTCATCTTGTTGAGCAGGTGAATAAACTTGCCCGCATTAAGCGGGAGCTTCATCAACAACTGGGTCGTGAAGCCACCGATGAAGAACTGGCGGAAGAATCTGGAATCCCGCAGGAGAAGATTGCTGATCTTTTGGAACACAGCCGGGATCCCGTTAGTCTCGATATGCCCGTCGGTAGCGACGAAGAAGCCCCCCTCGGGGATTTTATCGAAGACTCTGAAGCACCTTCGGCGGAAAGTTCAGTAATTACCACACTGATGCATAGTGACGTGCGGAGCGTACTTTCAACCTTAGATGAACGGGAACAACAGGTTATTCGTTTGCGATACGGCCTTGAAGATGGGCAACCGCATACCCTAGATCAGATTGGGAAAACATTTGGTCTTTCCCGCGAACGAGTGCGGCAAATTGAGCGGGAAGTTATGAGTAAATTACGGCATGGTGATAGAGCTGACCGTTTACGTTCCTATGCAAGCTAATTGCTAACAGGATTATCGAAGCTTCCTTGGCCCACCATCTTCGCGAGTTGGTTGTGGACCAACTCTGATTCTCGCCGAGAGCAATTCGACACCTTGAGGAGAAGCAAGAATCGGCGAGCAGGACAGTTCACGGATCTCCGGTATATCCTCAGCCAACGCCGCTACCCGCTGCACAAGATCAATGAGCTGAGATTTGTCGACTACGGTACCGCTTCGATAACCGCTTAGCATCGGAGCAGCTTTCGGCGATTCAATAAGTTCTGCGGCATCATTACCATGAAGTGGGAGCACTCGGTATGCACGATCTCCCAGCAGCTCAGTAATCACTCCTGCAAGCCCAAAAGATATTAGTGCACCAAAAGTTGGGTCATCCTGTATTCCAATAACGCATCCAATTCCTTTTACCGCCATACGCTGAACATGCAGCCGCGACTCACCAGATATGTGAGTGAGGTCAGCAAAAGCATCAACAACTGCCTCCGGAGTCATTACGTCCAATCGAACCCCAGTAAGATCTTGACGGTTTTGCCAGCGCTGACCGATTGCTTTAAGTGCCACCGGGTACCCAATCTTTTCAGCGGCAATAAGCGCTTCTTCCGGACTTTCTACCGCCATAAAATCGACAATAACAATCCCATAACAAGCAAGGAGCTCAGCAGCCTGCTTATCCGTAAGCCAGAGTTCTTCGCTAGAAGAATCTGAAATGTACTGCTGCACAAACTTTTCAGCTCGATTCAAGTCGAGACCAGTGGGGCGAATCTTCTCAGTGACCGGTTTAAACCGCCACTGCCCGTACTTCCACGCACGAGCAAGGGCCAGGGCTGCACGCTCCGGGCCAGGATAGGAGGGAATCGAACCTCGAGTAGGCAACCCGTCTAAGCCCCGCTCAGCAAGACCATCTGGAATACCTTCTACTGCAAGAAAAGTTGTTAGTATTGGTTTCTTAGACCCGACACTAACTTCCCCAATATCATAATATCCCGCTGCATCCCGAATCGCTTGCGCATAGGACTCAGCGTCCACGCTCATAGGCGGCACAAACACAACAATAACCGCATCATTGTCTTTGGAATCTACAGCATCGCGAACAGCACGAGAAAATTCAGCGGCACTGACCCGAGCGCCTAAGTCAATAGGATCCGCAGCGGTCAACCCCTCTCGTCTGGCCGCATCTACCGCAAGCACACCCAACGCAGTTGAATTTCCAATAACTGTAACTCGCGGGCCTTTTGGCAATGGCTGGTAGGCAAAAAGAATGGCACAGTCAAAAAGCTGAGAAATTGACTCTACCTGAACTACTCCGGACTGCTCGAATAGACTACGGACACTACTTTCATCCATGACAATAGCGGGAGAGTCTTTTACTGCACTCTGAAGAGGACGTCCTCCTCGCACTGTAATTACTGGCTTATTCCGCGCCACCCGACGAGCTATTCTGGCAAATTTTCGTGGATTACCAACACTTTCCAGATAAAGTAAAACAACTTCAGTGTCTGGATCGCTATCCCAATATTGCAAAAGATCGTTACCAGATAAATCTGCACGGTTACCGGCAGAAACAAAGGTTGATAACCCGATTTGCCGCTTTGCTGCTGCTGCTAGGATAGTAATCCCCAAGGCACCTGACTGACAGAAAAATCCCACTTTCCCCCGGTGTGGCAAGACTGAAGCCAATGTTGCATTCAGTGCAACTTTACTATCAGTATTAGCTACTCCCAAAGCATTTGGGCCCACGAGACGCATCCCATGCGCCCGAACAGCCTGAACTAATCGCTGCTCGGAAACCCTACCCCCTTCACCAGTTTCACTGAAACCCGAGGACACAATAACGAGAGTTTTCACTCCCTTATCAAGGCAGTCATCTAGAACTTCCGTCATACCCTCTGCTGGAATAGCTACCACCGCAAGGTCTACTTCATCAGGAATAGCACGCACAGTAGGATAGGCCCGAATTCCCCGGATCGACTGATGCTCATCATTAACTGGGAAAACCGGACCGGTAAATCCCCCCTCAATGAGATTGCTTAAAATAGCATGTCCTACTTTTGTTTTATCATTTGAAGCACCAATAACAGCAACTGACCCCGGTCTTAGCAGATTTCGGACACTCCGAGCCTCGGCAGCTCGCTCACGCGAATTCCTTACTACCCGAAGCGCTTCGGTATGATCAATATTAAATTCGAGATGCACAATGCCACCATCGTAACTTCGACTTACCTGGTAACCAGCTTCACGAAATACCGTTACCATATGCCGATTTTCTCCAAGTACCTCGGCAACAAATCTATTCAACCCGTTTTCCGCCGCAGCCCCTGCCAAATGCTCAAGGAGGATCGGACCCAAACCCCGACCCTGGTGTGCATCGGCAACAACAAATGCGACTTCGGCACTGAGCCCGTCTCCCACATGAAGCAATCGCTCGTAAAGCCCGACTGCAATGATCTCGTTACCGAGTATGCCAACAAAAGCAACCCGATCATGGTGGTCCACCGTTGTCATTCGAACAACATCTCGAGTCGGCATAGTCGGGTAGGACCCAAAATAGCGAAGATAGCGAGTTCGCTCCGAAAGTTGCGCATGAAAGGCAACCAGACGTTCAGCATCCTCAGGAACGATAGGGCGAAGCTGAACCACTCCGCCATCCGATGCTAATACATCCGCATGCCATTGACTATGTTTTTTATCGCTGTCATCAGTCACGCGGATCCTCCGGATCAAGGCCGTACAAAGGAAAAATTGCTCTACGAGTGTCCTCTATTGCCGAATCCACTCTGATAATATCGCGATCGAGTTTTTCCGACCCAGTATTTACACCAGCACCTGGACCACCCCAAGGCCAGTATTTTACTGGCGCACCATCACTCATGCTTTGCGGTAATATGATTGAGCTACCCGGTGCAAATAGGGAATGTACGTGTTCACGCCAAGAATCAGGCACCGGAGTATCCGGGTCAATATCACGGTCAAGTACCGCAGCGATAAGATGTGTCCACGCTCGGGGGACAACTCGATATAGTCCATAACCGCCCCCACCCACAGCCAACCAACGGCCTCCACAGTATTTATCTGCTAAGTCGCGCATAGCCATAAAGGCCGCGCGTTGCCCGTCGATACTGAGTTCTAGATCAGCAAGTAGATCTTCACGATGGCTATCAACACCACATTGGCTAATAATAATTTGAGGCTTAAAAGCACCAATCACCGAAGGAACGACTGCAGAAAAAGCCCTATGCCATACCGCGTCTTGAGTTCCGGGGAGGACACTAAGATTAACTGCCGTCCCCTCCGCCGCACCGTAGCCGGTTTCAGCCGCCCACCCAGTATTTGGCCATAACGTTGCTGGATGCTGGTGTATCGATACCGTCAGCACTCGTGGATCTCCGAAAAAAGCCTTCTGTACTCCGTCTCCATGGTGAGCATCAACATCGATATAGGCAATTCGCTCGTAGCCGTTAGCCAATAACCAAGCAATAGCAATGGCACAGTCATTGTAAATACAAAATCCTGAAGCGGAATTTGTTAACGCATGATGCATACCTCCTCCGATACTTACCGCACGTTGAGTATGTCCAGCAGCAATCATCCGGGCTGCAGTTAGGGATCCCCCAACGATCATTGCACTTGATTCATGCATTCGCTCGAAAACTGGATTGTCTTCAGTTCCAAGGCCATGTGTTGCGCAGTCATACTTACGCCCAGCAGCATCGAGATGAGGTGCCCGCTTAACTGCCTGGATATAAGCAGCAGCATGAATCCGCAGGAGATCAGATTCAGACGCAGTTGCCGTCCCCACTAGCTCAATACCTTCTAATAAGCCAATACTGCGCGCTAGCTGCATTGTTAATGACAATCTGCGCGGATTCATTGGATGCTCAACGCTGAGTTGGTGGCTAAGAAAGTCGTCACTCCACACCACCGCACCAGAACGGGTGGATACCCTGGAAAAATTGGCGGTTGGGGCCATAACCCCAACCGTACTGGTAACAAACCACTAGCTTATTCGGGGCAGCAAAAATTTCTGAAAGTCCGCCACGCCGACGGCGCAAGCATAGATCAATGCACTGCCCGGTAGACTGGAAATTCCGACGAAGGGGCATCACTTGAAAGATCTAGTGGACACAACGGAGATGTATCTCCGAACAATCTACGAACTCGAAGAGGAGGGCGTTGTCCCTCTTCGTGCGCGCATTGCCGAGCGCTTGGAGCAAAGCGGTCCAACAGTAAGCCAAACCGTTGCCCGCATGGAGCGGGATGGTCTACTCATGGTTGCTGGTGATCGGCACCTGGAGCTAAGCGATAAAGGGCGTGGCCTGGCTATTGCAGTTATGCGTAAGCATAGACTCGCCGAACGGCTATTGGTCGATATCATTGGGCTCAAATGGGAAGACGTGCATTCGGAAGCTTGTCGCTGGGAGCATGTAATGAGCGAGGAAGTGGAACGTCGCCTGGTTGAAGTTCTTGATAACCCCACTACCTCGCCATACGGGAATCCCATTCCGGGCTTGGAGGAACTCGGGATTGACCGCTCAGGTGATCGATCTGAAAATCTCGTTCGATTGAGCGACTTGCCTCCCGGAGATACGGTAGCTGTTGTCGTCCGCCGTCTCGCCGAACATGTGCAAGTTGATTCCGAGCTTATTGGCCGCCTCCGTGAAGCCGGTGTGGTGCCCAATGCTCGTGTATCAGTTGAGTCACGTCCAGGGTCGGTGACTATAGTTGTTCCTGGTCATCAGAGCTTCGAGCTGTTAGACGAGATGGCACATGCCGTCCAGGTTGAAAAAGTCTGATTCACGTTTAGAGTTGGTAACAACCAGAGCTAAGAGTTTCTAGGAAAAACTCTTGGTTGGTAATAACTGGATGAGCCCAGCCTACGATCCCCAGGAGAGATAACGTGAAACTATTAGTGACCGGTGGCGCTGGGTACGTAGGCAGTGCCTGTGCAACATTGCTTCTCGAACGTGGACATGAGGTGACAATTATTGATGATCTCTCCACCGGAAATGGCAATGCGGTCCCAGCCGGTGCTGACTTTATCGAAGCAGATATTGCTGAGGATGCACACGAGCTTTTAAGCAAGAATAATTTTGATGGAGTTATGCACTTCGCGGCACAATCCTTGGTCGGTGAATCAATGGTCGTGCCGGAAAAATATTGGTCGGGAAATGTTATAACAACAATTAAGCTCCTTGAAGCAATACGACTTACGCAAACACCACGACTAGTTTTTTCTTCGACAGCAGCAACCTATGGGGAACCCGAATCAATTCCTATCACCGAGGATTGCCCTACAAAACCAACAAATCCTTATGGCGCAACCAAACTCGCAATAGATCATGCCATTAGCTCATACTGCACGGCCCATGGACTAGCGGCTACCAGCCTGCGCTACTTCAACGTTGCCGGGGCCTACCGTAATGCCGGTGAAAACCGAGTTATCGAAACTCATTTAATTCCACTTGTGCTACAAGTTGCACTTGGCCAAAGAGATAAAATTCTTGTCTTTGGCGAAGACTGGCCCACCGCTGACGGCACAGCCATCCGTGACTATATTCATGTCTTCGATTTAGCAGAGGCACATCTACTTGCACTTGAGGCAACAACACCCGGTTCCCACGCTATTTACAATCTAGGCAGTGGATCTGGCTTTAGTGTACGTGAAGTGATTTCCGCCTGTGAACGAGTTACCGGCCGTGACATTGCAACGGAAAGTGCTGGACGTCGTGCAGGCGACCCGGCGGTGTTGATTGCATCAAGCGAACACGCAATCAACGAATTAGGCTGGAAACCCCTGTATACAGACCTCGATACAATCGTCTCAGATGCCTGGCAGTTTCTGAAAAAACTTGGCAGTAACTCCCATGCTGCTCAGCATAAATCTTGAATTAACTTCGCTACAATATCTTTAGCGCAAACGTGGCGGCAAAGAGACTCCTAGCCGATCGGCTATGTCAAAGCTTACATTTGCCAAACCTTGCAATCTTTGGGGTGCGATGCCCTGCTGTAATGCGACATCGAGCATCAGGGCCATTCTATGTTCAGGATAGGCAAGCAATGCTACTTCTAATGCCATGCCAGCCAACACCCCATCACCGCGAATATAGGCGCTATAGGCTAATAAAGTAGCCGCCTCTGCCCTGTCCGGAATAGGCAGAACTCGAGTAAGAGCAATCCACACTTGTTCCGATTGTACGCGTTTATCCCCCAGAGCCAGTCCAAACATGATATCCCTAACTCGAATATCACGGAGCGCAAAGGCTACTGTACAAAGATTTTCGTCGGTAAGATGATTCGTTAAAGCGGTAGTAGAAATTATTCCAATGATGAGTTCCGCGGCAGAGCCACTATCCATATAGCCAAACTCCCCTGCCTCAATTTCAGCCGATAGAAGCAAAGTAGCCATATCGTCAATCATCGGTCGCGGCTTCAATTCCAACAGAGTGGAAAGTTCTTGACGATTTTTATATATCGTTCTTCCGTCATATACATGTGCAGCTGCCACCGCTGAACACTGTGGGTCAGGTAAGTGACCATTAATACATTCACCATCGAAAAGGTCAATCCACGCTTGGCCCTTGGAGATTTGCTTTGTGTAGTAGCAAGCAATAACCTTTACACCATACTTATCGCAGGTGCGGCTAAAAGCTTGAGCCACTTCGGCATAACAAAGATCAGATTGGGATTGCTCGCTTAACTTTTTTCCATCACCACTATCAATAAGTACTGCAACAACTTCAGCGCAAGATTGAGCAATAACACTAGATTCATGGACACACAACCTTGCTATTCGGTCACATATATCATTGATTTCATCAAAATCCAAAGTATTCTTTACTTCAAATTCCCCACTTTCACAGCATAAATCATGCCTTAGTACTGCCTGGATACGTTTAGTTGAGATTCCCACTAAAGAAATAACAACTAACGAACGTTCAGGGCAGAAACCAAGCATGGCCGGAATAGCTGCGATGAGTTCACTGGGGCTGTTTAATCGCAGTGGTTGTTGATTCCAATACTGTGTTGACATACCCACAGAATGTGCTGTACCTAGGACATCATGGCAATAATATTGCCTAGAAACAGATAACTGTGGAGTAAAGCAGCACTGGGGATACCAATATCATTTGCCTTTGCGAACTTTAAGAACAGCGGCAGTAAAAATTTCATCTAATACCGCACTGTCGGGCTCAGCACCTTTAGTTGCTCTATAGGTAACGGTGATACGAATACCGCCAATTTGCGCAAGCAACTGCAGTATTGACTGCTTGAGCGTTACATTCCCGGAACCGGATTCGATAGTATGTTTCACAGCAAATGAACTGTCAGCATTTATCGGAGGTGCAGGCAGCAAAACTGATCTGATGGTCGAGGTAGCACCGTACTGCGATGCTGTAAACCGAGGACATTGTTCGATTTGCGATTTACGCACCTCCAAAGTTTCTTCGACGTTATTTAGCTCCTCGGTAATAGTTGATTGAGCAACCGGATTCGAACCAATAATCATCACCGTTTGCGTTGCCTGAGAACCATATTCAGGTGGCGCACACCGCACGGGGTCAACTTCCGCACCAGGCTGCACTCCCGTTAAATCTGGCGAAGCCTGAGCAACCTCAGGGGTAGCTAACACTCTCGCTTCATAAGGCGCTGGGAAATCCGTAGTGCTTAAAAGTAGACCGCTTAAATTCTGAGGTGACGTGGCTTCGGAACTCCCACTAACCGACGTATCTACTTGATCGATAGCCACTGCTCTACCGGAAACAGCGGTGGAACAGGAAGTACTACAAGCGCACACCAGGAAAAAAGCAATTGTCGCTTCTCTAAAACCCGTTTGGCGCGTCATAGGCATCCCTTTCTCTTAGCCTGCACTTGCGCGCAGGTGTATCACCTAAACTCTGCCAGGTAAAGCGCGGTAATCCGATCAGGCGCGCAGAGCTACCTATGTGCGCTTATCCACTCCTGTAAATGTGGACTTTCGACACCAAGTGATGTTGTGTCGCCATGACCAGTTCGAACTCGAGTATGCGGGTCTAAAATAAAAAGACGTTCCCGTATCGAATCTATAATGGTGCCAAAGTCAGAGAAAGATCTTCCGGTAGCACCGGGGCCACCGGCAAATAAGGTATCACCGGTAAAAAGTTCCCCTGCTTCAGGAAGATGTAAACAGCATGATCCAGGAGAATGCCCCGGAGTATTTATAACGGTGAGCTCTGTGCCTGCAATTGAAATTTTTTGTCCATCAAATAGATCGTGGTGCGAAACATCACCATGAGTTTGGTTCCACAACATCTGATCAGCAGGATGTAGGAATACCGGCGCTTCACACGCATGGGAAAGCTGTGGTGCCACAGAAATATGGTCATTATGTCCATGTGTACACACAATGGCCCGCACAGTCCGATTAGCTACAGCATCGACAATAGGTGCAATATCGTGAGCGGCATCGACAATTACAACCTCAGAGTCATCACCAAAAAGCCAAACATTATTCTCGACCTCCCAGCTGCCACCATCAAGAGTGAATACCCCTGCGGTGACAACTTTATCGATTCTCAACTCACTCATAGAACCACAACTGATCGTAAAACTTTTCCTGATGCCATAGTCGAAAAAGACTCCTCCACTGATTCTAGTGAAATCCGTTCGGAAACAAATTTTTCCAGTGGAAGCCTGCCTTGCTGACAAAGATCAACTAATACTGGAAAATCGCGTTCGGGTAAACAATCGCCATACCAAGAAGATTTTAATTGACCACCGTGCGAGAAAAAATCAATGAGAGGCATGTGCAAGGTCATGTCGGGTGTAGGAACCCCAACCAGGACAACAGTTCCTGCCAAATCACGAGCGTAAAAAGCCTGCGTCCATGTTTCCGGCCTACCCACAGCATCAATAACAACATCGGCACCAAAACCACCGGTAAGTTCCTGCACCGCCGTAACAACATCAAGTACTGAAGCGTCAATCGTATGCGTGGCTCCCAACTCAATTGCCATAACCAGCTTGTTGGGGTCCCGATCTATAGCAATGATCTTCGCCGCTCCAGCCAAACGAGCACCGGCAATAGCCGCACCACCGACACCACCACAACCAATAACTGCAACGCTGTCGCCACGACCAACGTTACCGGTATTCATCGCGGCACCAAGACCTGCCATAACTCCACAGCCAAGCAATCCAACAACAGCGGGGTCAGCGGATGAATCAACCTTGGTACATTGCCCGGCATGAACAAGAGTTTTTTCTGCAAAGGCACCAACCCCTAGAGCCGGAGTTAACTCGGTACCATCAGTTAATGTCATTTTTTGCGAAGCATTAAATGTGTTGAAGCAATACCAAGGGCGGCCTCTCTTACAAGCACGACACTGCCCACAAACCGCACGCCAGTTAAGGATGACAAAGTCGCCCGGGGCCACAGAGTCAACCCCTTCGCCAATAGTTTCAACAAATCCAGCAGCTTCGTGGCCCAACAAAAAAGGGAATTCATCGTTGATACCACCTTCACGGTAATGCAAATCGGTATGACAAACACCGCAGGCTTTCACCGCCACCACTACTTCACCGGGGCCGGGGTCTGGAATCGTTATAGTCTCGACCGATACCGGCAAACCTTTAGCCTTAGCAATAACTGCCTGAACCTGCTGCGCCATTAGTAACCTCCATATATAGGCCGAGAATCATACCGACACCCACCTAGCCGAGTCTACGGAACGTTTAGCACCCACCTAATCGTTAATATCTACAATAGGGTTTAGTTGCCCTCTACGTATAAGCACTACCGGTAAGGAACTGTCCATCGCGGACTGGGGAACAATGAAGGAAGGTACCTGAGATGAACGAGCAGAAAAACACTCCTAGCGGAGCTGATAACTCGGGCATGTACGAGCTGGAGTTCCCGGCACCTCAAATCTCTTCCGCCGATGGTCGTGGTCCTGTCTTAGTTCACGCTTTACAAGGATTCTCTGACGCAGGTCATGCTATTAGGCTGGCTACAACACATCTCAAAAACGTTCTCGAAACCGAGTTGGTGGCATCTTTTGCGATTGACGAACTTATAGATTATCGCTCACGCCGTCCCCAGATGACATTTAAAGCTGACCATTTTTCTGACTATGACGACCCTGAACTTAATCTTTATGCCCTGCGCGATTCGGTGGGCACACCTTTCCTCCTGCTCTCTGGCATGGAACCAGACCTTAAGTGGGAAAGGTTCACCACCGCGGTACGGCTCCTTGCTGAACAACTTGGGGTCCGACGCACCATTGGGTTGAATGCCATTCCTATGGCCATCCCCCATACCCGACCACTGACTGTGACCGCACATTCCACCAATAAAGAGCTGATTTCAGATCTTCAACGCTGGGGCGGAGAACTAAAAGTACCCGCGAGTGCCTCCAACCTTTTGGAATACCGTATGACCCAGCATGGCCATGAGGCCATCGGGTTTTCCGTTCATGTCCCCCACTACTTAGCTCAAACCGAATATCCATCAGCTGCTGAAACCTTGTTGGAAAATCTCAGTGAAACGGGGGATTTGCAACTTCCACTCACTGCCCTTGGCGAATCCTCCGCACGAGTTCGTGAGCAAATCGACGAGCAGGTCGCTAATAACGAAGAAGTTCAACACGTTGTTGCTGCATTAGAGCGTCAGTACGACGCCTACATCACGGCCCAAGAAAATCGCTCTTCACTTCTCGCCAGTGAAGACAGCCTCCCCAGTGGTGATGAGATTGGCGCTGAATTTGAGCGATTTCTGGCCGAGCAAAACGGCTCAACGTTTGATGGTCCAGAAGAAGCCGGAGACAATACTGTCTAATCCTAGACAAGAGCGTGCAACTGTCCTGGGGATTGCGTAATAACCGAACTGAGGCTGCATGATAATGCCATGAGTTCTAGCCTTGCCCGGCGCGAAGTATTTTCTCAGCTCGATGGTTATATTTTTGCGCCCTCACATCTTGTACTGCAAGTTGCGGTATCAGCTCATCCTGGTGCCACAGTCAACGAACAGCTTCAAATAACTGTTAACGATAAAGAAGTGCCGTTCAAAGAAATCGATGCTGGGCATCGGGGTCGCATTCATCTTGTTGATGCCCCGGCAGGTCTATTTACAGTTAAGTACTCGGCAACCGTACAGGGCAAAGCGGAACCTATTACCGCTACTGGGATTGATCCGGCCCGATATCTTCGACCTTCGCGGTATGCCGAATCTGATCGTATTGCAACATTTGCCGCACATGAGTTTGCAGGACTGACCTCACCTACCAAAATACTCGCGGCTGTGTCTTCTTGGGTTGGCTCCTACCTAAGTTACGTACTCGGTTCCAGCGGTCCCACTGATAGTGCAATTGATACTTTGTTGTCACGTCAAGGGGTCTGCCGGGACTATGCACACCTGTGTGTGGCACTACTTCGCGCTATGGATATTCCGGCCCGGCTTGTTGCCGTTTATGCCCCGGGTCTGGCGCCCATGGATTTCCATGCTGTCGCTGAAGCTTTAATTGACGGCCAATGGCATGTTGTTGATTCAACTCGTCTTGCTCCTCGAGCAACTATGGTGCGAATCGCAACCGGTAGGGATGCTGCTGACACTGCATTCTTATCAAATTACGGAGGCGCACTGGAGCTTCACTGCACGATGGTTCAGGCCGAACTTTCCCAAAGCCTGCCGTCAGATGATGCAAATGAGCTTATTGAGCTAACCTAGTCAGTACTAGCTGATAGACAAACACCCTTTTATATAGAGCCATTCACATCGAATATATTTCTACAGCAAATGGACGGGAGCGCGTTATGAGTGTCCGAGAAGATCGTCAGCTCAATTTAGTACCCGACCGGGAGCCTCCCATAAAATTTCTGGAACTCCATGGCTATCGTCGGGCCTATCGGATGGCAGGTAAGGGTCCGGCCATCCTTTTGATACATGGCATTGGCGATAATTCATCAACGTGGAATGATATTTTTCAGTATCTTGCACAACGATTTACGGTAATAGCACCGGATCTTTTGGGTCACGGTCAGTCTGATAAACCTCGTGCAGATTACTCAGTTCCTGCGTATGCAAATGGGATAAGAGATTTGTTATCCGTATTAGGCATCGAACGTGTCACCGTGGTTGGGCATTCCCTAGGCGGCGGTGTTGCAATGCAGTTTAGTTATCAATTTCCGCATATGGTGGATCGACTAGTGGTGGTCGGAACTGGCGGAGTAACAAAGGATGTTAATCCCCTACTAAGGTTAGCATCAGTACCAGTTATAAACGAAGGGATGAAAATTTTACGGATCCCTGGGGCGGTTGATATCATTAAATTTTTAGGTTCGACAATCGAAAAAATCAGTGACGCACCAATTTTCAGAGATACACCAGATGTAGTTCGAGTGTTATCCGCATTACCAGATCCTACCGCCTCAGAGGCTTTTATTCGAACCCTGCGCGCCGTTGTTGACTGGCGAGGGCAAGTAGTTACGATGCTCGATCGGTGTTATCTCACTGAATTTATTCCAGTACAAATATTTTGGGGTGATGAAGATTCTGTCATTCCGGTTAGTCACGCATATCTAGCCCACGCCGCCATGCCTGGATCTCGGCTTGAAATCTTTGAAAAATCTGGCCATTTCCCATTCCATGACGATCCGGCTCGCTTTCTGCGTGTGCTCGAAGATTTTATTGCTAGCACCGAACCAGCCCATATTGACATGCAACAGTGGAGTAACAGACTGCGTAGTGGACTTAACCAACAGGATATTACTGGGACCACACAAACTAAAATAGCAGTATTTGAAGCAATGGGTACTGATGAACGCAGCGCGACCTAGTTCACACTAGGCTCACCCTGTGCAGCTCACCGAACTTATCCCCGGCAGCGTTGATGCCGATAGTATTTTTGACTCTTTCAGTACCTGGGCTAAGCAGCAGGGCATATCTTTGTACCCAGCTCAAGAAGAAGCCCTCATCGAAGTGGTCTCAGGCTCCCATGTAATCGTTGCCACTCCAACTGGTTCGGGAAAGTCCATGGTGGCAATTGGAGCACACTTTGCCGCCTTAGCCCAAGGAGGACGGAGTTTCTATACTGCTCCCATCAAAGCGCTTGTCAGTGAAAAATTTTTTGCCTTATGTACTATTTTTGGTGCTCACAACGTGGGGATGATGACTGGTGATGCTGCGGTAAATCCCACTGCTCCGATCATCTGCGCCACTGCTGAAATTGTTGCTAATCTGGCATTGCGCGAAGGCCCAAGCTCAGATATCAGCCAAGTGATTATGGATGAATTTCACTATTATTCCGAACCAGACCGGGGCTGGGCCTGGCAAGTTCCTCTGATCGAACTACCACAAACACAGTTCATCTTAATGTCAGCAACTCTAGGCGATGTATCGTTTTTCCGGGCAGATCTTAGCCGCCGTACCGGCAGACCAACCACTGTTATTGAGCACACCCAACGACCAGTTCCCCTGATGTTTTCTTATGCCACAACTGCGGTCCACGAAACCATTGAAGAGCTTGTTAGCACTCATCAAGCACCGGTTTATGTTGTGCATTTCACCCAAGCTTCCGCTTTAGAACGCGCCCAGTCCTTGATGAGTATTAGTCTCTGTACCAAAAATGAAAAAGCGAAAATTGCTGAAACCATTGGTGATTTTCGTTTTAGTACTGGTTTCGGCAATACCTTGTCCCGGCTAGTTCGCAGCGGTATTGGAATACATCATGCTGGAATGCTTCCCAAATACCGTCGGCTAGTTGAAATACTTGCTCAATCGGGACTGTTAAAAGTGATCTGCGGCACCGATACTCTAGGTGTTGGCATCAACGTTCCCATTAGAACTGTGCTATTTACTGGACTTACGAAGTATGATGGCGTACGAACGCGACATATCAAGGCCAGAGAATTTCATCAAATTGCCGGTCGGGCAGGTCGAGCCGGATACGACACTATCGGCACCGTAGTCGTACAAGCACCCGAGCATGAGGTGGAGAATGCCCGTTTAGTTGCAAAGGCTGGTGATGACCCCAAAAAAATAAAAAAAATACAACGAAAAAAGGCGCCTGACGGATTTGTATCCTGGGGTAAACCCACTTTTGATCGGCTCATTTCCGCTGCCCCGGAACCTCTGGTATCCAGGTTTTTGGTCAGCAATGCGATGCTTCTTAACGTTATCTCGCGTCCAGGTAACTGTTTTGATGCTATGCGCCACTTACTAGAAGATAACCATGAATCTAGAGCTCAACAGCGTCGACATATTTTGCAAACAATTAAAATGTATCGCGGATTGGTTAATGCGGGTGTTGTAGAACAACTTTCCACTCCAGATGAATCTGGCAGACGGTCCATACTTACCGTAGATTTACAACAAAACTTTGCTTTAAACCAGCCACTGTCACCCTTTGCCCTTGCCGCTATTGAGTTACTCGATATCACCTCGGAAACGTACGCACTAGACGTTGTTTCAATCATTGAAGCCACTTTAGAAGATCCCCGGCAAATCCTTAGGGCACAACAGCACCAGGCTCGCGGAGAAGCGATAGCCACGATGAAAGCCGATGGTATCGAATATGAAGAACGAATGGAGTTACTTGAGGAAATAACGTGGCCAAAACCGTTATCAGACTTACTTTATCCGGCATTTTACACCTACCAGGGCGGGCATCCCTGGGTATCGGAATTTAATCTCTCCCCTAAATCGGTGCTCCGCGACATGATTGAACGGGTCATGACCTTTGCCGAATTTGTTAGCCATTACGGATTGTCCCGCTCGGAAGGATTGGTGCTGCGTTATCTCGCTGATGCATACCGAGCTCTACGGCAGACTGTTCCCGCTCATGCCCAAACTGAAGAGATCACAGATCTCAGCGAATGGCTTGGCGAACTTATCCGACAAGTGGACTCGAGCCTTTTGGATGAATGGGAACAACTCAGTTCCCCAGATCCAGTAAAGTTAACTCAAACTGAAGCTTTTGGAGTCGAAAACGTAAGGGCCATTTCAGAAAATTCACGTTCCTTCCGAGTGCTTATACGCAATGCACTATTCAAACGAGTTGAGCTTTGCGCACGTAAACAGTGGTCAGCATTATCAGCACTTAATAATAGTGATGGGATTGAGCTTGATTGGGAAGTAGAGTTAGACGGTTACTTTGATGAATACTCCAGCATTGGCACCGGTCCCCATGCCCGTGGACCTGCGCTATTCCAGCTTGAACAATCACCAAATAAGTGGAAAGTCCGCCAAGTTTTAGACGACCCGAACGGAGACCACGGATGGGCTCTACGAGCTACGGTAGACCTTGATAGGTCAAATAGCGCTGGAGCAATAGTCTTTGGCAAGATTACGATTGAATCTGGTTAGTCAGAGCAAAGCATTTCCTTTGGCACTGCTTGTTTGATTACTGCGGCCAAGGACAAGTAGTCTTCAGCGCGAGTACTAGATGCTCGATATACCAATCCCATCGTTCGCCCAGGCGCTGGCGATGCAAAACGGGCCATCGTTAATCCACTACGCCCCACTTCCACCGGAAGAGCAGATTCCGGGAGAAGGGTAACACCAAGACCACCGGCAACACATTGCACCACAGTCGACAATGATGTTGCACGAGTTTCTGTTGCAATCGGCACAACGTCAGCAGATCGACACAAGTCAAGTGTCTGATCACGTAAGCAATGTCCCTCATCCAGGAGCAGCAATGGCAGCTCAGCCAATAATTCAACCGAAAGATTAATCTGACCAGACAATGGGTGTTCCGAAGGGAGCAACAGAACAAAATCTTCGGTGTACAAAGGTATTTCAATATTTGAAGCCGAGTCGCTGGGCAAGGCAAGAACCGCAACGTCAAGTGATCCAGCCCGGAGCGATTCCAATAGTCGAGCAGTTTGATCCTCGATGACCCTTGGACGTAAAGTCGGTAGACTTGTCTTTAATGTTGGCAGCAACGACGGCAGTAAGTAAGGTGCCACTGTAGGGATCAATCCCATCCGCAACGGCCCGCTAAGACCACTTGCCACTCCTGCCGCCGCAGAAACAAACCCGTCTGCAGCCTCGAGGGTGGCCATCGCATTGCTCAATAAATTTTCCCCAGCTGCGGTGACCAAAACCCTACGAGTACTGCGTTCAACAAGCTGAACTCGCAATCCAGCCTCTAAGGCCGATAACGCCTGCGATAACGTTGGTTGGGTAATTCCTAAACTTGTTGCCGCGCTACCAAAGTGTCGGTATTCGGCAATGGCAACAAAGGCCCGAAGTTGCGCCAGTGTTGGCTGATATGTCTGCTCTGTCACTAGTTGTAGCCTTCTCTATGTCAGTGATGTGCTTTGCCTATTGCATTCGCGTTATCTCCGATAACTCTAATCTATTTAAACTATAAATAAAGTGTGACTCATCACCTTTACCTTTTAGTAAATTTCAGGCATGATGGGTGTTGAAGGTTCTACGACCCAGCCAACCGGACCTGACTCGCCAGATTAAGGCACAGCCAGATAGCACAAGCTGTGTCTTAACCCGCGTCCGCTACTAAGGAGACTCATATGCCCTTGTTGACAATCGGTGACCAATTTCCCGTCTACAATCTGACCGCTGTTATTGGCGGAGATTTATCTAAGGTTGACGCACAAAAACCAGATGACTACTTCACCACAGTATCCAGCGATGATTACGCAGGAAAGTGGCGCATTGTCTTCTTCTGGCCTAAGGATTTCACCTTTGTTTGCCCCACCGAGATTGCCGCATTCGGCAAGCTCAACGAAGATTTTGCTGATCGCGATGCTCAGGTTCTTGGCGCCTCAGTTGATAACGAATTTGTGCACTTTCAGTGGCGAGCTCAGCATGAAGATCTCAAGACATTGCCGTTCCCCATTCTTTCCGATCTTAAGCGCGAATTAGCTGCTGCCACCGGCGTACTTAATTCTGACGGCGTCGCCGACCGAGCTACTTTCATTGTCGATCCTAATAACGAAATTCAGTTTGTTTCTGTCACAGCTGGTTCAGTTGGACGAAATGTTGATGAAGTGCTACGAGTTCTGGACGCCCTGCAGTCTGACGAGTTATGCGCTTGCAACTGGAAAAAAGGTGACCCCACCATCAACGTGGGTGAACTTCTCTCGGCGGCTGTCTGATGAGTGTTGACAACCTCAAGGCCGCCCTCCCCGAATATGCAAAAGATCTCAAACTAAATTTGGGGTCCATTGTTAAGAGCACAGTGCTCAGTGAACAACAACTCTGGGGAACCCTGCTGGCAACTGCAGCAGCAACTCGCTCCGCGTCCACCCTTAAAGAGATCGCTGAAGAAGCAGCCGATATCCTATCGGCCGAAGCTTATAATGCCGCCCTTGGCGCCGCTTCAATCATGGGAATGAACAACGTTTTCTACCGGGCAAAGGGTTTTCTGGGCGGTAAGTATGACGATCTGCGGGCTGGTCTGAGAATGCAAATCATCGGAAGCCCTGGGGTACCAAAAGGTGATTTTGAGCTGTGGTCTTTTGCTGTTTCCGCCATCAATGGTTGCAGCCACTGCCTTGAGGCCCATGAGCATACACTTCGCGAAGAAGGTGTGTCTCGCGAAGTAATATTTGAATCACTACGAGTTGCTTCCATCGTTGGTGGCGTTGGCCAAGCCATCACCACCGGCGAAGCACTATCAACAGCAAATATCTGAATAAGTACCACCGATAAGGACTTCCGTACATAAAATCTGTGTACGGAAGTCCTTATCGTTGGTACGGTCATAGCATGGGATTCACAATTGATGTCGTCCGAGTTTTTACAGACCCCAATGGCAGATATGGAAACCAGCTAGGCATTGTTGATGCCGCTGATATTCCAACATCTGCGCGTCAAGCCCTTGCCGCCGAACTAGGTTACAGCGAAACCATTTTTGTTGATTTCCCCCGCGATGGTTCCGCTTCAGCCAATGCCTCTATTTTCACTCCAGCCGTCGAGATTCCCTTCGCCGGTCATCCCACCGTTGGTTTAAGCTGGTGGTTGGCTCAGCGTGGGGTACCTTTGCAAACTTTGCATGTGCCTGCAGGCCTGCTCCGAGTTTCCTATGATGGAGAGCTCACAACTGTCCAAGCTCGTTCAGAGTGGGCGGCGGAATTTTCGGTATATGAGCTAGATTCTCCAGAACAAGTGACTAACAGCACTCCAGCTGAATACAGCGATGATCATTCATACATTTGGGCTTGGCAAAATCGGGAAGAAGGCATTATCAGATCCCGCATGTTTGCTCCCTTTTTTGGCATCGTGGAAGATCAGGCTACTGGTTCAGATGCGGTACGCATGACCGAATATCTCAGCCGAAGTCTGGTAGTCATTCAAGGTGAAGGATCCTATATCCATACCACCTGGCACCCTAACGGTTGGGTGGATCTTGGCGGTCGAACAGTACACGAAACAACTCTTACCCACGGCTAAAGTAGCAGTGGGTAAGAGTGTTTGCTAGCCCAGCGCAGCTAAAAAGCCGTTAACCAAATCTTGGACTTGTTCATCAGTCATCACAAACGATGGAGAAATTTGCATAGCCCCAATACCGGCTGCCCGACTGGAAATTCCTTGTTTACGAAGAGTTTTCACTAGCGGTAGAGCTTCGGACGGATCTGCCAATTGCACGGCAGCTACTGCACCAAGCCCACTGCGAATCTCACTAACCCGTGGATGTTCCGCCAACACCGCAAGTTCCCTATGCAACGTGGTTTCTAATCGGGACGCCTGCTCAATAAGCCCTTCTTCCTCGAGGATATCCAAGTTAGCCATCGCAGCTGCAGCAGCTCCGGCATGGCCACCGTAGGTGTACCCGTGCCGCCACCACACTCCCCCAGCAAAAAATGGTTCAGCAATCTGCGGAGCAATAAAGACTGCCCCCATTGGGATATACCCAGAGGTTAGGCCTTTAGCTGTTGTCATCATGTCGGGTTGCAGATCGAATCGTGTGGAAGCAAACCATGATCCACCAATACGGCCGAACCCTGTCACTACTTCATCAGCGATAAAGAGGATATTATTTGCCCGGCAAATCTGTCGAACTTCCTGTAAATAGCCTTCAGGCGGAAGGTAGATCCCCCCAGCACCGATTATTGGCTCGCAGAAAAATGCAGCAATGCTGTCTGCACCAACACTGGCAATCAGTTCACTGAGGCTCTGAGAATTATCCCATGCCACGGTGGCTGCGTCAGCCATAAGCTCCCCGTACCCTTCACGATTGACCGGGATGCCGGCAAGTGCGGTACCGGCAACATGCATACCGTGATAAGCCTTCTGCCGACCAACAATTATTCTCTTCTCCGGTTGCCCTTGCTCATGCCAATACCGGCGGGCAAGTTTGGCTGCGGTATCCACTGAGTCCGAACCACCGGAAGTGAAGAAAATTTTACTACCGGGTACCGGCGCAATGTGTGATAGTCGCTCTGCTAAAGCGGCAGTGGTATCAATAGTGAAATCACCAAAGTTTGAGAATGCCGCAACCTTGCTTAGCTGATCTGCGACTGCTTGGGCAATGCGGGTCCGCCCATGTCCAACATTGGTAAACCAGAGACCAGCGGTGCCATCAAGGTATTTATTACCCTCAGTATCCCAAACATAAGCGCCTTCGCCACGAGCAAT
>JBOFCS010000004.1:0-6354 GCA_051646185.1 Mycobacteriaceae bacterium
AAGACATCCTCCCCGCCTTCTTCCGCATCACCTTCAGTCTCAACGAGCATTGTTACGATTGTTGTGACAACTACTTCGAACCCCAATCAGCCAAATTATAAGAAGGACTGTGGGTTAGTAACTTGCACAATCTATTTCAGTAAGTCAATGACCGAATTTCTTGCAAGTGGTGGTACAACTGCAGTATCTACTGCCATTTGTGGGGCAGTAGGTGCTGCAACAGTTGCGATTGGAGGTGTTATCTGCGGTTTGAGTGTTGCGCCTTATATTGCAATGGCGAACTGGGCTAAATCGCATGGGACTTGCCTTAAGATAAAATACAGTCGATTTGGTCCAATGGCAGCCTGGCCTGATTCCTATTCTGGAGGGAACTGCGCATGATAACTGGATCTGTTTTTTTACAAGACTGCCGAAAGGCGGCTTGGCGGACAATTCCTCGAATAGTTTTTAGCACACTTATTCTAGTGCTAGTCAGTATTGTAGGGGCGATAGGCGCATGGGTATCGAGGGAACAACCTGCGGTCTGGATTATCGGAACTCTTACGCTGATGGGTCTTATTATGATTATCTGGTTTCTGGTTGCAAAATTTTGGTCTAATAAAGATAGACAGAGGTAGTGATGAATAAAAATCCCGATGTAAATCGTATTACTGAGCGCGGATCACTCCATAGTTTTAGAAACTTAGCATCTAAAAAGGTTAAGTTTTTTCTTGGTATGCTAGTAATTATCTGTGCTGTATCTATATGGTCTGCAAAGGCTTACCTAATAGATGATAAAAAGACTGACAACGAAGTGCAAAATCAAGCCATCGAAAGTGCGGTCCGGGCAGTTCTTGGCGATATGAATCAAGTTGATTTACAAAATGCTAGAGAACTTTCCTGTGGGTATCTCAAAGAGGAATTGCAGTCCACAGGCATCGATATTGAAAGCTTAATTAAGCAAAAGAACAATGAGCAGGGCGCAGTGGAGATTAAAGAAATTTTTGATACCTCTACTACCCAAATTGATTTCGCTACTTCAAAAGTTCGAATTGCGCGTAGTAATGTAGCAGAGGAACGTACACTTGAAGTACGTCTCCAAAACGACCGAGGCTCTTGGAAGGTTTGTTCCTTCAGCGATAGCCCGTAATTTTGTTAGTGTTGTGGTGGCTCTTGTGGAGATATTTGATTTAAAGTCCTTCGGAAAGAACATGATTCGAACCTAATTTTCTGAATTAGATTGATGGCTGCTTTAGTGCTTCGGTCAGGCGCTGAGACTTGTGAATCAAAAACATTGTCCACAACGCAATAGTTATGCACAGTGGATCGCTAACCGCCTAAGGTGCTCTTATGCGTAACCCAGAATAGGCGTGTGATTGCTGTAATAGCTACGACTGCTTTTGTGCTGTGGGGAACGGCGCTGAGTGTCATTGATCTGAGGGTTCGGAGATTACCCAATTATCTCACTATTCCAGGGGCGGTGGTCATCCTCGTCTTGTGTGTTTCATCGGGGTATGGGCGTGCCGCGATAGTGGGGGCAGCGGCCTTAAGTGGGTTGTATTTGCTTTTTTATCTGGGGTTCCCCTCCGCGTTGGGTGCTGGTGATATCAAACTTGCTCTTGGCTTAGGAGCATTAACCGGAAGATATGGTGGACAGGTCTGGTTGTACTCGGCCTTCACCGCAATAGTGCTCACCGCTGTTTGTGGGGCGATTGTGATGTTCTTACGTGCAGCCGCCGGCAAACCCTGGCGCTCAACCACAGTCCCACATGGTCCTTCGATGTGCTTAGCAAGTGCAGTGTTTACATTTTTTGTTGCGTTTTAGTTTATGTCTGGTCACCTGAACGCGAGCTAGAAGTACTAAGCATGGAAAGATAGACCCCGTGCTGCGTTGGATAACTGCCGGAGAGTCCCATGGCCCTGCTCTTATTGCCGTCTTAGAGGGGATGGTCGCAGGAGTTGAAGTGACCTCCGGCGAGATATCGGCACAACTTGCGCGACGCCGTCTGGGCTATGGCCGAGGTGCCAGAATGGCATTTGAAGCCGATAAAGTGACGATGGTGGGAGGGTTCCGCCACGGTCTCACCTTGGGTGGTCCACTGGCAATCGAGGTAGGAAACACCGAGTGGCCCAAATGGGAAACCGTGATGTCGCCCGACCCGGTCGATCCCAGCATTCTTAGTGAACTAGCACGCAATGCACCACTTACCCGTCCGCGTCCCGGCCATGCTGATTACTCGGGCATGCTGAAATACGGTTTTGACGATGCCCGACCAGTTTTGGAACGCGCAAGCGCCAGGGAAACAGCTGCTCGGGTAGCAGTGGGTGCTGTGGCCCGAGCCTTCCTGAAACAGTGTTTAGGTGTTGAGGTTCTCTCGCACGTTATTTCCATCGGTGCTTCCCAACCTTATGAAGGTTCCGAGCCGGCATTTGCTGACCTGGATGTCATCGATGCAAGCCCAGTACGTGCTTTTAGTGCAGCAGCCCAAGAGCACATGATCGCCGAAATTGAAGCTGCCAAAAAAGATGGGGACACCCTGGGCGGTGTTGTTGAAGTGGTTGTTCATGGATTACCAGTAGGGTTAGGCTCTTTTATCAGCGGTGAAGAACGCCTCGATGCCAAGCTTGCTGCTGCGCTCATGGGTATCCAGGCAATTAAGGGTGTTGAAGTTGGTGATGGTTTTGCCACCGCACGCCGCAGAGGTAGTCAGGCTCATGATGAGATGCACCCAGGTCCCGACGGAGTATTGCGTTCCACCAATCGTGCTGGTGGCATCGAAGGTGGTATGACAAACGGCTCCACGTTGCGCGTTAGAGCAGCAATGAAGCCTATATCGACGGTCCCACGCGCACTTGCCACAGTAGATATGGCAACAGGTAAAGAAGCGGTGGCGATTCATCAGCGTTCAGATGTTTGTGCTGTTCCCGCTGCGGCTGTGGTAGCCGAAGCCATGGTGGCTCTGGTCCTCGCCCAGGCTGCTTTGCAGAAATTTGGTGGCGACTCACTAACGGAAACAAAGAACAACGTCAGTAGCTACCTTAGTGGCATTGCCGCCCGCCCACCTCGATGAGAGATGACGGACGATGAGCCCACAAGCAGTTCTTATTGGGCCGCCAGGTGCGGGCAAATCAACTATAGGAAGAAGATTAGCCCGTGCACTCGATGTGACGATATACGACACAGATCTTGCTATTGAACAAGAATCTGGACGGGCAATCGCCGAAATTTTTAGCACTGAGGGTGAGCCCTTTTTTCGTGCCATCGAAGAAAGAATAGTTCTGCAAGCTCTGACCGAGCAAAGCGGAATTGTTTCCCTTGGCGGTGGATCAATTTTATCAGCAAAAACTCGGCAAGCGCTTAAGGCTGCTACGGTCATATACCTTGATATTAGTATTGAAGAAGGTATAAAAAGAACCGGGGCGAATAACACTCGACCAGTTCTTAATACATCTGATCCAGTCGCAAAATATCGGGAGCTTATGGCCTTTCGTCGACCGCTTTACAACGAGGTGGCCACGATAAGAGTGGAGACCGAAGGGCGCAGTCCTGCTTCAGTTGTGAGATACATCGTGTCACGGCTCCAGAAAATATCAGAAAACCCAGCTGCAGGAAATAGATCAGAAGCAGCAAGGCAGGCAAGGCGGCGCCGTAGTCGAAGCTCCCAGCGTCGAAAAATCGGTAGTGGTAATAACGTGAATAGGAGTGGAGTTTCTAGTGATGAGTGACCCGGTAGTAGTGCAAGTGAAGACAAGTCGGCCGTACCCAGTCATCATTGGTCGGGGCCTGTTAGGTGATCTTGTTTCTATTCTGGACCGGACTCGAACAGTGGCGATTTTCCATCAGCCCACTCTTGCGCAAACAGCAGAATCTGTTCGGGAAGCTCTCTCTAGCAAGGGTATAGACGCCCATCGTATTGAAATACCTGATGCTGAAGATGGGAAAGAGTTAGCGGTTGCTGGTTTTTGCTGGGAAGTTCTTGGTCGAATAGGTCTGACACGCAGCGATGCGATAGTTAGCCTAGGGGGAGGTGCTGCAACGGATTTGGCTGGTTTTGTAGCAGCAACATGGATGCGTGGTGTGCGAGTTGTGCATATCCCCACCACCTTGTTGGCAATGGTAGATGCGGCAGTGGGTGGCAAAACTGGTATCAATACTGAGGCCGGAAAAAACCTTGTAGGCGCTTTTCATGAACCAACGGCAGTTCTGGTTGACTTAGCAACCTTGGAAACAGTTCCCCCTAACGAAATTGTTTCTGGGATGGCTGAAATTATCAAAGCAGGTTTTATTGCTGACCCGGAAATTTTGAATCTTATTGAATCTGACTCTCAGGCGGCCTTGGATCCTAAGGGAGATGTGCTTCCGGAACTTATTATTCGCTCAATTGAGGTGAAAGCCAAAGTAGTAGCGGCGGATTTACATGAATCAGAGCTACGTGAAATTCTCAATTATGGGCATACCTTGGGGCATGCCATTGAGCGTCGAGAACGCTACCGTTGGCGGCACGGAGCGGCAGTGGCGGTGGGCCTCGTTTTTGCTGCAGAATTAGGCCGACTAGCAGGTCGACTCGATGATGCCACAGCTGACCGCCATGCTCAGGTGCTCAGTAGTGTTGGTCTACCAACTACTTACGATAGTGATGCACTTCCTGAGCTATTGTCGGCAATGGCTGGAGATAAGAAAAATCGTTCAGGCTTACTGCGCTTTGTGGTCTTGGACGGACTTGCAAAACCTGGAAGACTCGAAGGGCCAGATCCTTCTTTGCTTGCCGCCGCATACTCTGCGGTAGCGCGTGATGGTGAAGACACTAGAGGGAATGGAGTGCTGCTGTGATGATCCAGATTCTTAATGGGCCAAACCTTGGACGGCTGGGCAAACGCCAACCTGAAGTCTATGGTTCGACTAGTTATGGCGATTTAGTAGAACTATGCACAACAGCGGCAGCGGAACTGGGAGTTGAGGTATCTGTTCGGCAAACCGATAGTGAGTCTGAGTTACTTGACTGGATTCATGCCGCCGCTGATGCGGGAGATCCGGTGGTGCTCAATGCTGGAGCCTTTACCCATACTTCTATAGCGTTGCGGGATGCCTGCGCCGAATTAACCGGCGGTCTTATTGAAGTGCATATCTCAAATGTGCACGCCAGGGAAGACTTTCGTCACCATTCCTATCTTAGTGCGGTAGCAACCGGGGTAATTGTTGGGCTAGGCACTGCTGGTTACCCTTTAGCTATAAGGTTTCTAGCCGAACGAAGTTAGTTGAGCTTTACCAGAACAGGCCTAACTCATATTTAAGAGTTAGGGCTGTTCTGTGATACTGCAGCAAAAACCTCAGTGTTGGCATCATCTGACCCAGCGGTGGCGCTTTGCCCCGTCGCCCTAGCTTCCCGCCGCTCTTTGCTACCGAGGAATCGGCCAAGCAAGATTGATAGTGTTGCTGGTAAAAATATCAGTAACGCGGTAAATGAAGCACCCGCTGTGATTTCAACGAAGAAGGAGTTTTCACCCATCCCA
Organism: Mycobacteriaceae bacterium; assembly: GCA_051646185.1. GTDB lineage: Bacteria > Actinomycetota > Actinomycetes > Mycobacteriales > Mycobacteriaceae > JBOFCS01. The sequence continues at coordinate 5,491 of JBOFCS010000004.1, forward strand.
GTAATAAGCAGTCGACCAAGTATCCAGCTGAGGATTCCGGCAACAACTCCGGCTAGAAGCCCCGCTTTGAGCCACATCATGGTGAGATCTGCTTGGTCAGCAGGATCGTCATGGTCTCGACCATCTTTTATGCCGTCAATTCCAGCCCAAGTTACTCCAACGATGAGTGCACATACCACGGCAATAAAGATTTGGATTGATTGTTCGGTTTGCCATTTAACAATGCCAAGTCCAAGTAGTGCTCGGGTAATAACATGAAGCACAGCAAGAACAAGACCACGTTTAACCCAAGGATTCATGTGTTAAGAGTAGCGACCGAAGCATTCGGATGTGTTCTTACCCACATAAAAACTAGAGAAATTGTGTCGTGAGTTTCTCTGAAGTACGGCAGTTTTAACTAAGGCAGTACCGTAAAGCAATGATTGAAGTACCACATCAGCCTGACTACTCAGCTCGTCGGCATCGGGTTCGGCAGTTGCTTAAGGATGCACAGATTGAAGCTTTTCTGGTCACAGGCAGGCTTAATGTTAGATATTTGACCGGATTTACCGGTTCGCAAAGTGCGCTTTTACTATCAGCAAGCGATTCACCGGGTACCGAAGATTGCACCATAGTGAGCACAGATGGTCGTTATACCCTTCAAGTTCGAGATCAAGTCCCAGATCTGATATCCGAGATTTCTCGTAACAGTGCTTGTCATCTAGCTGCCAGAGCCAAGGACTTCGGTGTGCAGCAACTGGGGTATGAAAGCCATATTGTCACAGTTGAGGACCTTGACAGTTTGGCAAATGCTGCAGGCGAAGTGGTGATGCGTCGGTTACCGTCATTAATTGAGAGTGCGCGGGAAATAAAAGATGAGTATGA
>JBOFCS010000019.1:0-7855 GCA_051646185.1 Mycobacteriaceae bacterium
CTCAGCGATGGGCAGGTGTGGAAGAAAAGTCAAGTCAGCGATAGTGTTATCAAACTTGTTGGACTCACCGAGCAGCAATGCGCGGAAACCTTAAACTCCGGGGAACTGCGCGTGGTCAACAGAATTGGCTGGGCACTGAGTGCTCTTTCTCGGGCAGAGCTCGTCAGCAAACCGGCTCGGGGAAATTTTGTGATCACCGAAGCTGGGCGAGACCAACTTGCGGCACATCCCAAGGGCATAAGCATAAGGATGCTCAAATCTTTTCCCGCATACAATAATTACTTTATTGCCGAACGTTCTGGAAATAATGTCAAGCCCGAAGATGAAACAGACGATCAGGTTGACCCGCTAGAGCAAATCAACACCAGTGTTCGCCGTCTCCACGAAGAAGTCTCCCTAGAACTAGTCAAGCGCCTACATGAGCTTCCCCCAGCCTTTTTGGAACGGTCGGTGATTGAGGTGCTACTTGCCATGGGCTACGGAGGTGCCGAACAGCGCGGCAGGTCCATCGGCGGATCGGGAGATGAAGGCATCGACGGAATCATTGATCAAGATCCGTTAGGTTTAGATCAAATCTATGTTCAAGCCAAACGCTATGGGCAAGAAAACCCCGTTGGTCGGCCAGATATTCAAAAATTTGTTGGTGCACTTCACGGAAAAAGCTCCATCCGTGGGGTTTACATCACCACCAGCCGATTCACCCAAGAAGCCCACGACTATGCCCGCACAGTAGGCACTAGGGTCATTCTCATTGACGGCCAGAAGCTCGCCAGTTTAATGATCAAGTACGGCGTTGGAGTTCAAACACGGGAAACCTTTGTGGTAGTTGACATCGACGAAGATTACTTCGAGTAAACCCAATCACACAGGGCGCAGTACACGGGCTTTAGAGAAGTAGTCGGCGTGGTTGATAGCGCACCATCCGACTTATTGTTCACATTAGGTTGGCCTTACTGATACTTGTGTTGGAACTTGAGCTTTAACGTGATTATAAATATCGACATTCACAGTCGGGGCAATCCATAGGGACAGTGCAACAGCAAAGTCTATTGACTCACCGCTGAGACGGCCAGCTTGCCCGCGGCACTGCACCGCAAGGCTCATGGCTGAGCCTTGTCCAGAAGGAAATGCTTTGCCAAATTCCCAAGATGCGTGTTGGACGGTAGTCGCCCCACGTTTTGTCGCGTCTATGGGTAGTACCGATGCTTTACCTAATCCGGGTATCTCGCCTTTTGGAGTTGCGAAAGACAATGCTGCGCAACGATATTGTCGATGTCGCCAGTTAACCGGGCTCAACCAGGCAAGGCTCGCGTCGATACGCTTAGCTTCTCGGATACCTAGTCCGTCTGGGAGTGGGAAAGAAAGTTCTTGTTCTTGCCCAGGCTTAATTGATCCGATAAACAACATAACTGCTTCATTCGTTCCACAGCCTTGAGCGTAATCGCGGTGAAAAATCCCATTACCGAGTGCTGTCTCTGGTAAAAATGGCGCAACAGAGAGGTCTGGCGGAAATGTCGCGCCATGAATTAATAACGCTTTAATCGCCGATGCTCGCTGGCGACGGGTAATGCTTCGCCCCTTGGTAATCTCTTCAACCAGATCATGAATGCGCGCTGCTTGGCGGGTGATAAGTGCTGCAGCCGGACTTGTTCCGGCGATAAAGCCTTGCCTGTCCGAGGAAGGTACTGCCACTCGGATGCCGGGGCCAGTTCCTGCTGAGCAGGTGAATGTGATGCGGTCCGCAGGTAAAGGCGGTTCACGGAAAACTACCCGCCCACCATTAGTGACGATGTCAGGTTTAATGCTCCTCCGGTATCCGCTGCCGGTAGCAGAAATAGGGCTAAGGCTAACAAGGCCGTCAGCTGGATCAACCGCGTAACCTTGGGGGTTGGAATCGGAATCGTCCGCATGGAGCGCGCCAACACTAAGCGCATTGATGGACTCTGAGGGAGAAAACAGACGACGAGCATTCTGATTACGCGCTTGTGCCTCCACAATAGCCTGACGGCGTTCAGCACCAACAAGTTTGGAAATTACCTGAGAATCCTGAGGGGCCAACGAGAGATGAGCATAGTTTCCTACTGACACCACAACTAGTACTCCGTAGTGATAGCTAAGCCAATCGATAGCGCGTGCCCACGAGGAAAGCACCGTGTCAAAGGGTGTCGCCGGATCACCAATCGAGAGATTGATAACTGTCACATGCTGGCCAACAGGTTCCAGTCCATTGGCACCGTCAAAGAGTTCCCTGAAAACTCGACGCATCAGATCGGGGACAAGTTGTTCTTCAGGAAGTTCCTCACTTCGGTTACTTGTCTCCGAGGAGGGTACAAGTACCGGGCGAATAAGAACAGGCCGGTCTAATGGAAGTTCTTTTGCCCCAAGGTCTCCCCAGATTGTTACTGATGCCATCTGCGTACCATGCTTACGTTCATTTACTGCCGCAGCGCTCGACAAATCATCTGGGTCATGAACGATCACCCGGTTACGCAGCAAAGCATGATTTGCCGCTGGAATCCCATCGAGTAAACACACAACAGGTTCGCCAATTGGTAATGAATAGTCTTGCACTGCAATGGAATCATCTGCAGGCTCACTGAGCGATAGAGCTTGACCTGTCACACGGAAATACATGATATTGGCGGAGCGGACCAGGTTTACCGATTCGAAATTACCGCGAGCTAGGTCACGAAGAATGGAAACAGGAACTGAGCATTTAAGGGCATGGTACCCAATCTCTTCCACAACCGCCGAGGCCTGAACGTGGCCTCCAGCTTGTTCAACCAAAGTCGTTACTTCACGTTGAACTTTCTGACGGGTTTGTGAATTTCTTCGGTACCAGAGTTCAATCTCTATCGAATGCTTGTGATCAGGAAGGAGACCGGAAAAGTGTTCCTCCCAATCAATCATTTTCAGACGATCCTGCGGACCCCACGCCCTGACATCTTTGAGATGTTTGAAGAGATCGTGTAACGGTGTGTAACCGATGTGTGGTTTTTGATTTTTCTGCCAGGCTCGCCACTCAGTGAGAAACTTGTCGAGAGCAGTTTTATTGAGGCAAACCGCATGAAGGCAGGAATCGATATAAGGTTTTCTTGCTTTGTCGTTTGCTAGTCGAAATTCCTCAGTGGGATCTACTCCATCATCGGCCTCAACCAGAATCTCCATCCCTAGTCTCTGGGCAACCCCAGTCAAATCCTCTCGTTCATCAAGGGCTTCAAGTACCAACACCAACTGTGGGTCAGTGGAAAGAATGGATTCTGAAAGCTGAATCTGATCATCAAAAGCCGCAATAGCTTCGTCAAAGCGCGCACGGATCCGCTCAGCATGTTTCTCTAGGTCGCTGTAATCGACTCTGGGTTTGCTTGACCCCCCTTTGGGAGGAGCGAGGTTACGCGTCACAGTAATATTGCCCAAAATTACTGGGCGAGAAGTAGAGACCCCTTCTACTCGCGGCGCCATTACTGACTAGTAACCTTTGCTCGCGCTGCCCACTGTTTGAGCAACTGTTGAGTCACTGCCCGTGAGTCCGGTTCTGGGCCAGAGAGTATGGATCGTCGTTGCACATCAAGTGCAAATTCTTCTAACTCGGCATAACTGACTTCGGTAAGTCGATTGGCAATTGTGCTCGGCGACAAACCAAATGCCACATTGTTACGTGCTGACCAGGCTTGTAACCACTCAATCTTGCCGGCTTGCGTAGGGTTAGGCAAGGTAAGTCGTAGTTGCATCCGTCGCCACACTGCTCTGTCCAGAAGTTCGGCGTGATTAGTTGCTGCAATGACAATCACATGGCTCGGGAGTTTGTCTACCTGAAGAAGCAATGAGCTAACAACGCGTTTAATCTCGCCGGTTTCATGGGTATCTCCGCGTTCTTTAGCCACGACATCGAACTCATCGAAAAACAAAACACAAGGCCGCACTCGCACTGCGGAAAATAGTGATTCCATCCGCGACGCAGTCTCGCCAAGAAAACTACCAATAAGACCCTCATACCGAACACTAAGCAATGGCACAGCTAACTCGGTAGCTATCGCCTCTGCAAGTGAGGTTTTACCGCCTCCAGGTGGTCCTAGAAAAAGTAAACGGTGGCGCGGTTCGACTCCATGGCTGCGCAGTAGATCCCGACGGTGATGCTCTTCGACAAATTGTCCAACTGCTTGACGAACTTCTGCCGGTAGTACTAAATCAGTGATACGACGCTCTGGTTCCTGCTCATAAAAAAGTCCATTAGCTGCTTCGTTACGGCTCAGCGACGTCACGCTGCCTTGCGCGCTCGGACGCCGTCTTGTTAAAGCTTCGGTTAATTGCGAAGCGAGGATGCCATGTTTTTTGTGCTCTTCTTCGGCAATTAAAGCTTCAGCAGCGCGGCGAAACGCTAGGTCATCGCCCCCTGCGCCAGATTTTACAAGCGCTAATAGAAGATCAGACCGGGCCATGGAATCCTCCGATCAGTCAGTAGTTCTGTCAGATCATTGTGTCAGATCTAATGCCAGGACCATTATCCGACACGATCAGCGATGAATATGACTAGGTCAGACCGCGCCCTACTCGGTGGATACGGTAGCTGTATTGCAGCGAATAGTTGCGCACCATTTAGTTATGGAGATTGTCAGAGCAACCTCCGCAAACTCACGGATTCCGCACCCCTCGTGAGAAACTAAACGAACTCATCAGCAGTGTTTCGCTAGCTCCTCGAAACCGCCCTTTCTTCTGTCATAACAACATCCTTCCACCATGAAGAACAATCTTCACAGCTAAGATGTCACCCAACCTTCAACAGTCCCTTGTTAGTCCCATCTGTTAGGCCTACGCGGACTCTTGACAGCACGAGTGAGGCCAGATACCCTTCGCTTGTTAGCCCCGTGCGGACCGCTGATCTCCTGATCATGTCGCCGGGGCCATGATCTTTTCTGGGGTGATCGGTAATTGGCTGACTGGATAGATGAATGGCTAGGGGCATCTAGATTTGCGCCGTATCTGACTAAGGCTAGCGGCGACCGACAACTCGGGGTGGAACTCTACGAGTGGAACTCAGCCCTCGGTGTTGCGCTTATGCATGATATATCGCACTTCGAGGTCGCAATGCGGAACGCCTACGACGCCGCAATCTCAGCCCATTGGAAAAAGCCTGTTCACTGGTTGTTGTCCCCGGATTCGCCTGTTGTGTTACCCATCTGGCGAGTCCGTGAAGTCGATAAGACAACTGGACTGCGTAGAGGTGCCGACGTGAATTATCTCAATCGAAAGTCTGTAGATTCTGCGATTAACAAGTCGGGCAAGGGGAACGCTCAGCCTGGAAAGGTGATAGCAGAGTTGAGCTTTGGTTTTTGGAGTCACCTGACCTCAAACGCTAGCGAGAAAGTCCTATGGCTGCCTTACATATACCACTCCTATCCTGCTGGAACAAACCGCAAGGCGGTAGACCAGGCAATCTCTAGGATCAACACCCTTCGTAACCGGATCGCGCACCACGAGCCAATCTTCGACCGCAATAATTAGCAACAATCCCCGACCTCCCTGCACACCGAACTTCTCGCCACACTCAAACTCCTAGCGCCTGACGTACACAGTTATGTGGCAAGTCGGACTCAATTTGCTGCAGTATTCGCTCAGCGTCCTTGTTAGCCCCACTCACAAACAGGAAGGGGGTTACTCATAGAACTTGCCGTAATACAACTCGATATGGCTCTCGAAATGATAGATACGTGGTCTCTTCCTGAAGAACTCGCGATGCCTCAGGTTGGGCGAAGGATTCGGTGCCCATTCGAATCGAATCCCAAGCGGCCCGATGTAGTTGGCGTAGACAACCGTTGAGATTTCAGTATGCGCAGGGTCAGTGCTGATCAATCCCGGACTTATGCTCAACTCCGCAGATTCAGTTTTCGGGCTTGCACTACCTCAGAATGTGTAGCCACGTAGTCGGAAAATCGTTGATAAGCGAGATAAAAGGCCGTGCTGTAACCCCAGCTTCGCTCAGCAACATATCGCCACCTTGTCGGTGGCTTGGGCTAATGTCCCTCAGTTCACTACTGAGCGCCTACCTTGTGCAAAGATCAGCGTAGGTTTTGACCAAGAAGAAGGGGAGTGAGTGCTATGGCAGGAAACTTCGAGTTCCTCCAGGCTGAATGGCCTGCGCTATATGCCGAGGCCCGCAAAGCTGAACGAGACGCCCTTTTTGATGCCCGGACCACCTGCTTTTACGCGCGCCGAACCATCGAAATTACGGTCAAGTGGATTTATCAGGTGGAATCTTTGGAGATTCCCTACAAAGACGATCTGTCGGCCCGGCTCCATGATCCAGAATTCCTGAAAGTTATTGATCCCCGCTTGCACGCCAAGATGAATCTGATTCGCAAACTGGGCAATAGTGCTGTGCACGATGTGCGACACATAGCACCAGATTCTGGACGTAAAGCTTTAGTCGAGACGTTCCACATCTTGTCGTGGCTAGCCCGAACATACGCCACCCAAGAGTCCAGTAAACCCGACCCGCAATTGCAGTTTGACCCCGAACGGCTGCCCAAGCCCGGCGGCGGAGCCGTGGTGGCCAAAACAGTGGCGCAGCTGAAAAAACTCGAAGACGAACTGTCCGCCAAAGATGCGTTATTAGCGCAATCGCAGGCCGAAAAGCAGGATCTTATAGCTCAACTCGCTGCCCGTGACAGCGAAAAACAGTCCAGCGACATGGCGGTAGCCACTTTGGAACAGTTGGTCACACAGCTTCGGGCTGAAGTTGTCCATGCCCAAGCTACGGCAGCCGCATCACCCGATACCCATGATTACAACGAAGCTCAAACACGTTCGGAAATCATCAATGTACTGCTTCGTGAATCTGGCTGGTTACTAGATGAGCCACGCGATCTCGAATTCCCAGTTACCGGAATGCCAGACGGGAAAAAAGGTTTTGTTGACTATGTGCTCTGGAGTAAAGATGGGCTACCGCTAGCTATTGTCGAAGCCAAAAGAACCTCAAAAGACCCAAAAACCGGTCAGCATCAGGGGCTCTTATACGCCAACTGCTTACATGAAAAATACGGTCAACGTCCACTTATCTACTACACCAATGGTTTTGAGCACTACTTCTGGGATGATCAGCAAGCACCCCCGCGGCAAGTTGAAGGCTTTCATGCTCGTGACGAGCTGGAACTCATTATTCAACGCCGCCGCACCAGAAAAGCCTTGGCGGAAACCCCGGTGCCTAAAGCTATTGCCGGACGGCTCTATCAGGAACAAGCGATCAGACGTGTGGCTGAACATTTTGAGAACGATAACCAGCGCGCAGCATTATTGGTTATGGCTACCGGCTCCGGTAAAACCCGTACGGTAGTTGCCCTTTCCGATATGATGATGCGCGCCAATTGGGCTAAACGCACCTTGTTTCTAGCTGACCGTAAGGCATTGGTAAAACAAGCAGTGAATGCTTTTAAGATACATCTTCCTGACTCCTCGCCAGTAAACTTGTTAACCGAAAAGAATGTTGAAGGAAGAGTGTACGTCAGCACCTATCAAACAATGGTGGGTCTGATCAATGAGGTAGAAAATGGGCAACGCCGCTTCGGTCCAGGATATTTTGATCTTGTTGTCATTGATGAGGCGCATCGTTCGGTCTACCAAAAATATCGGCATATTTTTTCTTACTTCGATTCCTACCTGCTGGGCTTGACGGCAACCCCAAAATCTGATGTAGATCACAACACCTACGCACTGTTTAACCTTGAAGAAGGCGTTCCTACCGACGACTACAGCCTTGAACAAGCTATCGCTGAAAAATATTTGGTACCACCAAGAGCAGTCGCTGTTCCGCTCAAATTCCCTTCGGAAGGAATAAAATATGCGGATCTTTCCGACGAAG
>JBOFCS010000062.1:0-29197 GCA_051646185.1 Mycobacteriaceae bacterium
CTATTTAATGATGATTTAGCAGTACTTGCCGACCCAGGACAGTGCGTACGCACCTACGGAACTCGTGAAGATTTTTTAATCGCTTCGGCTTGCCTCAACTCAACGGTTTCCGGTTTAGTTTCTCGCACTGTCCTTAATGAGAAATATATTGGTCCGCAAGATTTTCATGGTGCCAAATTTTATACTGATCTTAGTATCCATGATCGGTCAAATACTCTGCTGGACACAGTAAGTAGACATTTCCCTGACGTACAGAGTAGTGTCGCTAGGGAAGTTTCCACCATCATGACCTCCGATCGTCATCGGACTTGGGCAGGTTGGGCTGCAGTGGAAAATATTCAACAACAGTACGGGATTGAATCGGTAAACTTTATCAAACCTGGTGTTGGCGAAACTACCAGAGTTTTATTACGGCGAGTGCCTTGGCGGATTTTAGTGCGCGATTTTGATGATCCACATCATGCTCATATCCGATTACTCGCCAAGGCTCGCGCCGTGCCCATAGAACAAGTTGCTGATCTACCCTATTCCTGCATAGGTCTTATTAAGGCGGTTCAATGACGACGGTAGTCGCTTCAGATCTTGATCGGACGTTAATTTACTCTTCAGCCGCATTACTGTTAAATACCTCAGATTCCACTGACCCGCAATTAAATTGCGTGGAGGTATATAACGGGAAACCGCTGTCTTTTATGATGCACACGGCAATGCTCCGGCTACAAGCATTACAACAAAGGGTCCCGGTGGTCCCGACTACTACCCGCACTGTAGCCCAGTATCAGCGGATCAATTTGCGCATTGCTGTCCCCGAATACGCGATAACCAGCAATGGCGGCAACATCTTGCATCGCGGCATCGTTGATGCACAGTGGAATGCCGATATCCATCAGCAACTGGCTTCAATGTCAGTTCCACTAGCAGAATTGGAAATAGAACTGGCTCGTAGAACCGATCCCTCCTGGGTGCTTACTTCACAAACAGCAGACAATCTTTTTAGCTACTTGGTTGTTGATAGTGCAAGGATGCCCGTTGACTTTCTTGAGCAATGGCGACAATGGTGTCTCGAGCGTGGGTGGGTGGTCTCAATGCAGGGGCGAAAGATTTATTCCATTCCCACATTTATCAGTAAATCGCATGCCATCAACGAAGTACTGCGCCGTCTGGGCGGTAGCAGGTTACTCTCTGCCGGTGATGGGTTACTAGATGCCGACCTGTTGGAAACCGCAGATTTGGCCATTCGACCACAGCATGGCGAGCTTGAAGCATTACAGTTTTTTTGTCCAGGTTTAACTGTGACCTCAGCTACCGGGGTAGCCGCCGGCCAGGAAATTGTGCAGTGGTTTTGTGATCAGAGCAACTAGTTTTACCGTGTCTAGGCGCTAGCTGTGGACCAGGGGATTTGCAGCTATAGTAAGCATCGGTATACATCGATAAGCAGGCTGTTCACCAAACAGAAAGCTTGCTATGCGATAAACCTGATCGACCGCGTTACCCATAGACAGGAAGCCTTGATTGTCCGTCAGCATCGATGTCCCCACTGAGCTACTGCTGTCCCATAAAGCTCCCCCAGCACGAACTCTTCTTGATATTTTGCAGGCTACGGCTCAGGCCTACCCCGATGCCTGTGCCATTGATGATGGAAATGTAACACTCAGCTATAGCGAACTTCTTGATGAGATTGAACTTGGGGTGCAATGGCTTAATTCCGCTGGCATTGGCCGGGGGGATCGAGTTGGCATCAGGATGCCCTCAGGTTCTTATTCCTTGTACGTTGCTATTTTGTCAACTCTTGCTGCTGGGGCTGCTTATGTTCCTGTTGATGCTGATGATCCCGAGGAACGGGCTGAGCTTGTTTTTGCCGAAGCCCAAGTAGCTGGCATCGTTACTGCCGAAGGATTGACCGCTGGCAGCAAAGCGCCTGGCCGGGTGTTTGCGTCGTACCCAACCCCTCAAGACGATGCGTGGATCATCTTTACCTCCGGTTCCACTGGAACTCCCAAAGGTGTTGCTGTTACGCATCGTAATGCTGCAGCATTTGTTGATGCTGAGGCTCAAATTTTCTTACAGGATAATCCCATTGGAACAGAAGATCGGGTACTAGCTGGGTTATCCGTTGCTTTTGATGCTTCTTGTGAGGAAATGTGGTTGGCCTGGCGATCTGGAGCTTGTCTAGTGCCAGCTCCGCGTTCATTAGTTCGTAGCGGAATGGACTTGGGCCCCTGGTTAGTCCAGCGCAATGTCACTGTAGTTTCTACAGTCCCCACGCTAGCTGCACTCTGGCCAGCAGAGGCGTTAGAAGCAGTGCGCTTACTTATCTTTGGCGGCGAAGCCTGCCCCCCTGAGCTGGCCGAACGACTTGCGGTGGACGGCCGAGAAGTATGGAATACCTACGGTCCAACTGAAGCCACTGTTGTTGCCTGCGCTGCCCCTTTAACCGGACAAGGCCCGGTACGCATTGGGTTACCACTACCTGGTTGGGATCTAGCCGTAGTAGATGCGGCCGGAAACCCAGTAGCCGAGGGCGAGATAGGTGAACTTGTCATTGGTGGCGTCGGCTTAGCTCGCTACCTTGATAAGACCAAAGATGCTGAAAAATATGCTTCATTAAGCACTCTCGGGTGGGAGCGTGCCTATCGCAGTGGCGATCTAGTGCAGCTTGACCGCTCTGGATTGCTGTTTCAGGGGCGCGCTGACGACCAGGTTAAAGTTGGCGGTAGGCGTATCGAACTTGGCGAAGTTGATAATGCATTACAGAGTCTACCTGGAGTGAGCGGGGCTGCTGCAGCGGTCCGAAAAACTACCAGTGGAACTTCCCTTCTTGTTGGCTATCTTGCCAGTACCGACCCACATTTTAATCTTGACTCAGCAAGAGAAATTCTGGCGCAACGACTTCCAGCTTCCTTAATACCTCGCTTAGTGTTAGTCGATGAACTTCCTACCCGAACTTCAGGGAAGGTTGATCGCGATGCATTACCGTGGCCACTACCGAGTTCTACCGATAATTTTTTGTCAGGTTTAACAGGCACTGCAGCTTGGCTGGCTGACCAATGGACCTCAATTTTGGGTGCTCACATTGATAGTGAGGATGCAGATTTTTTTGCCAATGGTGGTGGGTCACTTGCCGCCGCTCAGTTAGTGACTGCTTTGCGTGAGCAATTCCCTGAAGTTACCGTCGCTCAGCTCTACGATCATCCCCGGCTCGGATCACTGGCTGAGTATCTTGATGAACTTGCGCCTATAGCTAAGAGTCAAACACGTACCGTTACTAACACCCCTCGAACAGCCCAGCTGATTCAACTTGCCCTTACCTTGCCATTGGCTACCCTCACCGGGATTCAGTGGGTGATCTGGTTGGCTTTGGCCAATAATGTGGCGAACCTGTTCACAGCATTGTCATGGACTCCACAGGTTTCTTGGTGGTTTGTCGGCATTGGATCTGCCCTTTTTATTAGCCCACCCGGACGTATGCTTATTTCAGTGTGCGGGTCAAAGATTTTGTTAAAAAATGTTTCTCCCGGCATCTACCCTCGCGGTGGTTCACTGCATATGCGTGTCTGGATTGCTGAACGTTTATCTGAAGCTAGTGGAGCCTTAAACCTTGCTGGAGCGCCTTGGATGCTCTATTACGCACGGGCTTTGGGGGCAAAAGTTGGTAAAGATGTTGATTTGCACTCACTTCCGCCGGTTACTGGACTACTCACTTTAGGTGACCGGTGTTCCATTGAACCTGAAGTTGATCTGTCTGGCCATTGGATTGACGGTGATCGCCTCATCATTGGTGATATTGAGGTAGCCGATGATGCCACCATTGGGGCTCGTTCCACTTTACTGCCAGGGGCGCGAGTGGGTAAAGACGCCGATGTTGCTGCTGGTTCTGCTGTGACCGGCAAGGTAAAAAATGGCCAGTATTGGACCGGTTCTCCGGCAACTAAATCTGGTAAAGCCAAGCACCCATGGCCTGATGACCGACCAGCACCAGCTAGTTATTGGGTGCCCTTTTACGGTTTTACCTCTATTTTTCTTGGTGCATTGCCCCTGTTGTCACTTTCTTGGGGTTTATTCATTATTGGATGGTCGATACGAGATACGGCAAACTTATCTTCCGCTGTCATCACCGCCCTGGTGATGACTCCACTGGCAACATTGGTGGCTTTTATCGGGTATGCGGCACTGACTTTGCTCTGTGTTCGAGCCTTGTCACTGGGTTTGACCGAGGGTTATCATCCGGTGCGAAGTCGAATCGGATGGCAGGTATGGGCTACCGAACGGTTACTCGATGCAGCACGCACTTACTTATTTCCGCTCTATGCAAGCCTTTTGACGCCAATGTGGATGAGATTACTCGGTGCCTCTATAGGCAAGAATACTGAAATTTCGACCACCCTCATGCTCCCCACCTTCACCACAGTTGCCGATGGTGCCTTCCTTGCCGATGACACTATGGTTGGTGGTTACGAACTTGGCGGAGGCTGGATGCATATTGGTGTTGCCAAAGTAGGTAAACGCGCGTTCTTAGGCAACTCGGGAATCACCCAACCAGGACGTACTGTCCCAAAAAATGGTCTTGTTGCCGTACTGTCAGCCACGCCCACAAAAGCTAAATCTGGATCTTCGTGGTTAGGAAGCCCCCCGGTACGTCTTCGTCGCGCTACCACAGATGGGGATTCTTCTCGTACATTTAATCCACCTTTGAAGCTCAAAGTTTCCAGAGCAGTGGTGGAAACTTGCCGCCTGATTCCGCTTTGTGTGACCTTCTTCATTGGCATTAGTGTGCTTCTTGCTTTGGAGTTTTTACTGCAAAGGTTTGGGATTCTTGGCGCTACGGTAGGTAGTGGCGTTGTGTTGTTGCTCGCAGGTGCGGTAGCTGGCACTATCACGATCGTTGCTAAATGGCTGCTAGTAGGCCGGATTGACTCAGTCGAGCATCCGCTCTGGAGCTCTTTTGTGTGGCGCAATGAGGTTGCTGATACTTTTGTTGAGACTGTGGCCGCACCTTGGTTCGCTCGAGCTGCTACCGGAACAGCGGTGCTGAATCTTTGGTTACGCGGTCTTGGTGCCACCATCGGAAAGGGAGTGTGGTGTGAAACATATTGGCTCCCAGAAGCAGATCTCGTAGTTCTTGGTGACGGAGCAACGGTCAACCGAGGTTGTGTCGTGCAGACTCACCTCTTCCATGATCGGATAATGAGCATGGATACCGTTATCCTAGAAGCCGGAGCGACACTGGGGCCACACTGCGTTGCTCTCCCTGCAGCAAAGATTGGTAAGGGGGCAACTGTTGGGCCGGCATCACTGGTGATGCGTGGTGACACTGTACCTGATTCCTCTCGCTGGCAGGGGAATCCGATAGCACCGTGGAACGATAAATCACGACAGGAGGAGAATGAAAAAGTCAGCGGCTAAGGCTGTAGGCAAAACTGCCGTTGACGACTCCTCCGTTGTCATTGATCCCTACCTACCACAAAATGGCAATATAGGCTTTTGTATTTCTCATTATGATCTTGACCTTGAATACAAGATGTCAAGCAATCGGCTTTCGGGGACTGCAATGATCACCAGCACTGCGGTGATAGAGCTATCGCATTTTAGTCTCGATTTTTCAACGGCGCTAAAGATTTCCAAAGTTATTGTCAATGGTGTTAGACCAGCAAAGTTCAGTCACGCTAAGGGCAAGTTGACGATCTGGTTATCTCAAGAACTCCACCCAGGCATGGGGTTACAGGTATTAGTGAAATATGCGGGAACTCCTCAACCTATTTCCGGAATATGGGGTGAGGTTGGTTTCGAGGAACTCACTGAGGGCGTTCTGGTGGCCAGCCAGCCGAATGGGGCCGCCTCCTGGTACCCCTGCAATGATCATCCCAGTTCCAAAGCTCAGTACCGTATTTCCATCACCACTGATACTCCCTATCGTGCTATTGCCAACGGCAATTTGCTAGAACGTCGGGTACGTGCCGCCCAGACTACCTGGACCTACGAGCAATCTGAACCCATGTCTTCCTATCTGGCCACTCTGCAAATCGGTCGGTATGAGGTCCGGGATACTCCTAGTTCGTCAGTGCCGATGCATGCGATGGTCCCTGCCCGTTTACAGGAAAACTTTACCCATGATTTTGCGAGACAACCACATATGATGGATGTCTTTGAAAAGCTTTTTGGTCCGTATCCTTTTCAGGATTATACGGTCGTTATCACTGATGATGATTTAGATATTCCCATTGAAGCACAACGTATTTCTACTTTTGGCGCCAACCATTGCGATGGAAAGCGTGGGTCTGAACGTCTAGTTGCCCATGAGTTAGCCCATCAATGGTTTGGCAATAGTGTCACTGCCCGCCAGTGGAGCGATATTTGGCTTCACGAGGGTTTTGCCTGTTATGCTGAATGGCTCTGGTCGGAAAATTCCGGTGGACTTTCTTCGGATGAATTGGCTAATAAATACTGGAAAAAATTATCCACTGCAGCCCAAGATCTAATTATCCTTAATCCAGGCCCCGAGCATATGTTTGATGATCGTCTCTACAAGCGTGGCGCACTCACGCTACATAATTTGCGAATCATCCTTGGAGATACCAATTTTTTTGCATTACTCCGTGAGTGGACTTTACAAAATCGCCATTCAACAGTTGTGACAAGAGATTTCACTGAATTAGCTGCACGCTTTAGCAGCACTTCATTACAACCACTATGGGATCAGTGGCTGGGCGAAGCAAAAGTTCCACCGCTACACGGGAAGCTGAGGCCGTGACAACCCCACAAAGTCAGACAGATGGTGGGGCTGTCAAAAAGATTGCCGTGGCAACAGTTTTTTCGGCATTATCAGGATATTTGGTGCTTTTCCTGGCTGCCAAAAACTTGGGTCCAGCTGGTTATGTTGTGTTCTCAGTGTTTTGGGCTGCCTTTGGTTTTGCCACCGGAGCTGCGACCGGGCTTTTACAGGAGGCAACGCGTGCAGTGCGGGCCGGTCAAACAAGCCGAGCGACATCAGCTGCGGCCTTTCCTGTGCAGATCGGATTAGGTGTTGGCGTTGTTTCTTGCATGCTTGTGGCCGCTTCCAGCCCACTATGGACGCAACGTATTTTTTCGGTAAATCCTTGGCTGAGCGTGGCACTGCTATCTATGGGACTTTGTGGGTTTTGCACTCACACTTCCATCATGGGATCGCTGGCTGGGGTTGATCGCTGGAAGCAGTACAGCACGCTCATGGCTGTTGATGCTGGGTTCCGATTGGCAGTAGCCCTTGGCTCTGTGGTTTGTGGTTGGGCTATTGGTGGGTTTTTATGGGCAACGGTGGCCGGTTCCTTCAGTTGGCTTCTTGTCCTTATTTTTTCCGAGAAGACCCGCTCAACATTTCAGCTAAAAGCCGATGTAGATGTACTTGGCTACTTGCGCGGGGCGATGCACACTGTGTCGGCTTCGGCCGCAAGTGCGGTGTTGATTATGGGTTTTCCAGTCCTACTTCGGATCACCTCTGCAGATTTAGATGCACAAGCAGGAGTCATCATCTTGGCTGTTACTCTTACTCGCGCACCACTTTTGGTTCCTTTAACCACTTTCCAGGGTGCGGTAATCTCTTATTTTTTGGATCGCCCAAATAACAAATTGCATGCTCTACTCCTGCCCGGTGCAGGAATATTTACCATTGGCTCCCTGGGCATCATTGCGGCAGCAACTGTCGGGCCTTGGTTATTTCGCACTGCTTTTGGCGATCAGTATCAGAGCAGTCCAGCTTTGCTTGCCGGGCTCACCGTGGGCGCACTGCTCATTGCAGTACTCACCTTAACCAGTTCAGCTACTGTAGCCGCAGCCGAACATCGCTGGTATTCCGCAGGTTGGTGGGTAGCTACTACCGTTTCTTTGGTCATGCTTTTCTTGCCCTGGGCTGTGGAAATGCGAACTGTATCGGCGCTAACGGTGGGGCCAGCACTAGGGATTGTGGTGCATCTGTGGGTGCTATCGCGCACTTCAGCGGAACAGTCGGTTGTTCTGCGATAGAAAGATTCGGTACGGTACCTGGGCGCACCGAATCCTAAGTGCTAGATTGGCCGGGTAGGCAACACTCAACCACTGGGAGAAATAGACGTGTCAGACAACGCAGGCGTCTGGCTTATTGTACCTGTTTTTAATGAGGGCCCGGTTATTGGTGATGTTGTTCGTGGTGCATTAAAAACTTTCCCGAATATCGTCTGTGTTGATGACGGGAGTAAAGACAACTCCGCTGCCAGCGCTGCCGAAGCAGGTGCCCATGTGGTACGCCATCCGGTGAATCTTGGGCAAGGCGCTGCCATTCAAACTGGGGTGGAATATGCCCGAAACCAGCGGGGTGCTCAATATTTTGTGACTTTCGATGCTGATGGGCAGCATCAGGTCAAGGATGTGGTGCAAATGTTATCTCGGCTGAAAACCGAGCCTCTGGACATCATTGTTGGCACCCGGTTTGCTGAAGGTAAAAGCGCTTCGGTGCCCCCATTTAAGCGGCTCGCTTTGCAGGTGATTGTCGCGCTGAGCCCTAAAACAAAGAAGCTTGGCCTATCAGACTCCCATAATGGATTACGGGTTTTTAACCGTACTGTTGGCGATAATTTGAACATCACCATGAATGGCATGAGTCATGCTAGTGAGTTCATTTCCCTTATTGTGGAACATCATTGGCGGGTAGCAGAAGAACCGGTGGATATTTTGTATACCGAGTATTCGATGTCTAAAGGGCAATCGCTCATTAACGGGGTCAATATTATTTTTGATGGTTTGTTGCGGGGAAGGTTGCGCTGATGCACTGGATTCAGGCTCTACTTATTATTGCTGTGCTTGCGCTGCTGCTGTACCTACTGAGTTCTCGGGGCACAGCAAAAGCTCGGGCTGGGGTGAAAATCGGGTTTGTGGTTTTTGTGGTTTTGGGGATTTATGCCATTTTGCGCCCCGATGACACCACTCGGTTAGCGCATTGGTTGGGAGTGGATCGGGGAACCGATCTCATGTTGTATGCACTCATCATTGCTTTTGGTTTTACCACGATCAGTACTTATCTGAGGTTTAAAGATATTGAGCTGCGCTATGCCCGGTTAGCTCGGGCGGTTGCGTTGATGAATGTGCATACCCCTAGCGATTCTGAGAACTAATTTGTCACTATTTTCCCTGTTCTAGCTGTTTTTGGCTGGGGTAAAAAACTTTTTTCCATTGTGATGGAACCAAATGGGGGTTTGGGGAGTCTAAGAAGATAAAGAAGTTTTTCAGAACATGTAAGAAGGGGTGGCTATGAGATTATCGGAGATTGATGCTTGGGACACGGCGGCACTTGCCGCCACTGCTGAGGCATTGTCTGGGCATATCACCACGGTGCAAGAGGCCCAGGATCAGCTAAATATTCTTGGACGGTTGCCTGGTTTTACCGGTGCGGCGGCGGCTGCGGCTCGGCATAAGTATCAGGTGAGCCTTGGGGATTTGCGGGATGAAGCGGCCATGATCGGGGCGGTTCGTCAGCTTGCGGACCAGACGGCCGATGCTGTGACTTTTGTAAAAACTCGGTTGGCTCAGTTGCGGGCTGAAGCGGGGACGACTTTTCATATTGACGATGTCGGTGCAGTGCGTCTCAATGCCACGGCCAATACCAATCCTGAACAGCTGGAAATTACTCGAGCCGGGTTGGAAACTGATGTGCGGGCTCTTCTCGCTGAAGCCGATGATATTGCTCGTGATGGTGCCGAAGTGCTCACGAAGGTCGCACAGGGGCAGGTCACGGCTGGTTCTGCGGAGACGGTGGAGCAGGCTGCTGTTATCGCAGCTGAGCGCAATGGTTTAACTGCCCCATTCCCACCGGAGCAGGCCACTGCCACTCAGGTTTGCTCGTGGTGGGAATCTTTGCCCCCTACTCAACAGCAGGAGTTGATTCAGCGGCATCCGGACGTTATTGGCAATCGTGATGGGGTTCCTGCTGAGGCCCGCAATAACGCAAATATTGTTCGTTTAGAGCGCGATCACGTTAATTTGTCTAGGGAACTTGCAGATCCGAATATTTCTGATGCTCGGAGAAGCAAAGTGCAGGGTGAAGTGAAAACCATTGAGGCTATTACACATAGTGTGGAAGGTAAGCCAGATCGGTATGTGATGGTCTATGACTTAACCTCGGGTGATATTCCACATGCCGCTGTTGCAGTGGGCAATCCTGATACCGCTCAACATGTTTCGATCACAACTCCGGGTATGGGCACCCCGGTCTCGGGTTCTTTGGGCGGCATGGTTGACGAAGCTCAGGCCTTGAAAAAAGAAACTGAGCGTCAAATGAATATTGTTGGTCGGAATTCTGAGTCGGTGTCCACTATTGCTTGGATTGGGTACGATTGCCCACCTAAACCTACGTTTGTCGACCGCGATCTGACTGTTGGTGGTGCTGAGAGAGCAGAGGAGAGTGCCGCGCGGCTAGCCGATTTTTACCGTGGATTAGCTGCCACATCCACGGTTTCTGATGCCGATGTGACTGCTGTTGGGCATTCCTACGGTTCACTGACCACTTCCCTGGCCTTACAAGATTTAGCCGATGACGCCGGGCATAGCGTCCATGCCCCGGTGGATAATGCGGTGTTTTATGGCTCACCGGGCTTAAAAGCTAATGACGAATCAGATTTAGGGTTGGCCAATCGGCATGGTTTTGTGATGCGCGCCGATGATGACCCCATTAAAATAGCCCAGGGTCATACCCCCGCTTTTCACCTTGGCAATAACTCAATACCCGCTTTGGACATTCCTATTCCCGATGGGGTACACCCCTTTGGTCCAGACCCTCGAGAATCTGACCTTGAGCAGCTTTCGGTTCGAGATGCTCTCACCCCCGATGGGGTACAACGTCAAGGTGCTCATGGACATTCGGAATATCCCCGCAATGGGGATAATGGTCAATTACGAACTTCCGGTTATAACATTGCCATTGTTGTGGCTGGGTTAGCCGATACCCCAGGAAAGTTGGTTCGATGAAATATCTTAGACCCCTTCATATTATCGCTTTATTACTACTATTAGGATGTGTTATGACTGCCTGCGATGATCAATCGTTAATTTTTTCTGAGCCCGAACCTTCGTTATCTGCGGAAAAATTACAGGAGATAACCGATCGTATTCGGACTCGCCCTGCACTGGAAGTTGCTCTGGCGGAACGGGAAAGGCTGATGTCCGAGCTTGCCCAAGACATCACTGCCAGCACCCCGGAACTCCAATGGCGTCCCTCCGGCACCTCCAGCACTAATGGTTGTGATGGAGAATTGCGGGCAGTGGGTGCCGAATACGCTTACGGCACCGATCTGGTTGCCGCCCCTATTCCTGAGGATGCCTGGCCCCGCATTCTTGAGATAGTCCGCCAGTACGCCCAGCGCTTAGGGATGGATCAGTTTGGTGGTTTCCAGAACACCCCCGGAAACCATGATGTGTACTACTACGGCGGCACCGAGGGCAACCTGCGTATTGGTTCAGATAAGGCGGCTGTACTTTTCACTCAAACTGGCTGCCACTTTTCTCAGAAAAAACTCGACAAACTAGCTACCGCGCCCTCTATCATATCCGAGGAAAAACCATGAGCAACAACAATTCTGAAGTTTCCTTAGATCCTATCGATGTGCATATCGCTGGCCGTAAAGTCTGTGACCTTGCCGAAGATATGCAGGCCACACTGCGTGGGTATGCACAAGTTGTGGAAGATTCCGCTTCCGGCTGGCAAGGAGATTCCCGCAAAGCTTTTCATCAATTTACCGAACATCTTGATGCTCGGCGACGTTATCTTCATCAGTCAATCACCGAACTGGGCGAGCTTACTCAGCAGTCAGCAGCGCTGCTCGATGCTCAGGATCAACGCAATAGCTTAGCGTTGAACGCTGCGAGCCCAGAACTACCCGAGACAGCACATCCAAGCGTCTTGAAATGGTAAAATGTGCGATTTTCAGCATTTTATCGCCAACTATTGACGCTGCTTTATAGATACGCTACGGTCGGAAAAACATTGTTATCGGAGGGTCGGGGCTTATGACTACACCAGTACCGCAGGGGCCAGCAGCACAACCAGCAGCTAAGCCGTTGGCGGAGGTTTTTTCCACCGCAGTCCAGCATATTCAAGGAGGCACCCTGCTCATCCAGGTCAATGATGAAAAGCTAGATGAGTGCATTAAAGCCTGTGACGTTGCTATCGAACGGTTTAAGTGGCAGCAACAACTGGCTGAGCAGATGTCTCGGCAGCCGGATATTGGCTTTGGCGAGAGTAGCCCGCATGCGTTGCGCTCAGCGCAGCAGTTAGCCCAAAAGTTTAAAGATAAAGCCTCCGGTGGCCAGCCGGGAAACAATGCTTCCGATGTGATTGAGTCCCATATCAATGAAGTGATCGAGATAAAACGCATGTACCAGGCTATGAAAGATGAGTACAACGAAGCCGAACGTCTCAATGTGGACACTTTCCACCGGGTGGCAGCCACTATTCACAGCAATACCTCGACTGGGCAATATTAAGCACATGGCCCACTTCTTTGGCATTTCCTTACCTGCGCCTTCTCTGCCCCGAGTGCTCAGCACCCTGGGACTGGCCTGTACTGCCTTACTGGCGGTGGGTTGTGCTCAGACGGTCTCTGGCAGCCCAGTGACCGCCGCTTTGCCCACCGATAAATACGGTATGCCACTACTGACGTTTAACCCCTGCACCGACTTCCCCGCCGAAGCCCTCGACCAGGCCGCTCTCTACCTGAACCCCTACGGAAAACCTTTCCATATCGATGCCGAACACTCCGAACGCGCTTGCGGTTTTAAATCCCGAAACAGCAACGACTACGGGTTCCTAATTGGGGTGGTCAATCTTTCCTTAGCTGCCAATAAGGCCCGGATGCAGGATTTGCCGCTGAACTATACCCTTACCACCGTGGCCGGGCGCCCCGCCGCCCACTACCGCATTCATGTTGGCAGCCCCGGCAACGGCACCGAAGAACTGGGATGTCGATTAGACGTGGAAATGTCTACCGGCGTAATAGATTTTTTTCTGCGCTACAACACCGGCAGCGACCCCAGCAACTGCTTATCGGTAATCCAAGCCACCGCCGAAGCCCTCATGAAATACGTACCACGATGACATATCCAGTTAACCACACAAGGGGTACCCAATGACCGATAACTCTTTCATAGATATTGCGGTAGGCATGAACGAATCCGCGAAAGAATCTGTAGCTCAAGCTTTACGCTTGGGTGGTTTCGATCCGGCCTCCATCACCGGGTTAGAAAACTTTTTTAGTAAATCCCACCAGGATATTGTTGATTCCATTCGCGCCATGCAACCTGGCCTCACCCACGAATACGCCGCCATGTGGAACCAACTCGGTGCTGAATTTTCAGACACCATAGCAGAATTATCCGGAAAAATATCGTCCATCACCGGAGATCAGTGGACCGGATTAGGTGCCCAAGCCTCTCTTGCCGGGGTAAAAAAGTTTTCCGAATCTAGTCAATCTTTCAGCGCTGGAATAGAACTGGTGTCTTCACAGATGAAAGAAGCCAGCAACACCCTCGAACAGGTTCGCAGCGCAATACCTGAGCCAGTGACTGTCGATGACAGCTTTATGAATCGGTTACCTATCTTCGGAAACTACGATGATCAAGCCCGCGAAGCAGCTGCCGAAGAAATTAAAGCCCAAACCATTATGTCCACTATCTATTCCCCAGGGGTAACCAGCGTTGATACTGCGGTGCCGACTTTCTCGCAAGCCTTCGACCCCACCACCGGTACCGCATTACCCACCAACCTAGGACAACCAGTCAATTTCGCTTCATCTTCTGGAGGAAGCGGGTTGTCCGCGTTGTCATACTCCGGGCCTGCTCACGGTTTTGGTTCCAGCGGTACCCCTGTCGATACCACAGCAGCATCCACAGCTACCGCCCCTCCCGCTACACCCTATGGCGGCAGTCAAGGCGCACCGGCACCCTATTCTTCTGGTGGACAAAGGACCCCGTTGGCACCGGCGGCAACCACCCCCGCTGCCGCACCTCTATCCCCATTTTTTGCACCAAAACCACTGAGCCGAGCCGCTGCTCGAATGATGGCCGATAACGTGGAGCTCCCTTGCTCAATATTTCACGACTCCTATGCCACACCCAAAACCTCAGACTCCACACCCAAAACCTCGGGAACCCCCATATCCGGATATGGAACTAGTTCTGGCACAGGTGGTTACACATCAGGAGTCACCGGAACATCTACCGCAGGGGCCACTGGCAGCCGTGGCGCTGCGGGCGCCCCAGGAATGGGCGGCATAGGACCCATAGGCGGTGCTGGGGCTCATAAACGCTCTGTGGACGAGGAAGAAAACGAACGCAACTACCACCCCGACTACCTCATCACTGTACAAAACGGGAGCGAATTAATCGGACCCCCGATCAAAGCCTGGCCTCCTGTGCTCGGGGATTGGAACGACCCCAACCACCCATGACCCAATGGACCCTCACCCCCGATGAATACCTGGCCATGCAAGAAATGCATGGCCATAGGTTCCCGGCATATCCGTTACACCTGAGAAGTTCCTTCGCCTTTGCCGAGGACGCGTCCTACCAGTACCGCATCACCCGCCAACATGCTCGGGAAGAGCAGGATCTTACCCTTGTCAATATCTTTGCAGCCATTGCTAATCCGGCATTACGCATTGATATTAGCGGCCACACTGATGTGACACTGCGGGTCCTAGGCTGTCATAACCATCACATCGGAGTTGTTGTGTATCAACTCCCCGACCCGACACCACAGACCAGTGGCGACCTTATTATCACAACCTGTCGAGCCACCGATCTTATTACCCGACTATACGAATGCCTCCCTAGTTACCAACCTGGCCAACAATCGCCCCTCACCTTGACTGGCGATGTCCACGAAGCCAATTACCCTGGCAATCCTGCTGTCGCCTGGAAATCTACCAACAGAAGCGATGAACACCGACTTCAGCAACTACTCAATCAAGGAGTTCTCGGATCTGGATACTTCACCGTTGCCACTCACCCGAGAAGCAGCAGTAGCTTTGGCTGGATCGATATCTCTGGCGACGGCCGTTACTTAAGCACCACGCATCCTGTCACCCGTACTGTCACTATCGCTGCCGCCACTAACCACGAGTTCACCCATTACATCAACCACCTCACCCGCAACCTTGTCGACAGATAAATTTCTGTTGAAAAAAGTTTTAAAAAATACTTCCCTGATCTGGAAGATGGTGCTAGAGTAAAGATAACTCCCGGGAACCATTCCCCCCATGACGCCGGGAGCCATCCCTTCCCCCCGAGGGATAACACCCCCCATCACCCCCCGCTCGTAAGAGCGGGGGGTACCTCTTTTCTTGGGCAAGCTCCGCTACCTATACCAGCGACACAGGATCAGGCCTGTGCTTCTCACATTAATTCGATGATTGTGGCATTGGCCATTCCCCCACCTTCACACATCACCTGTAAGCCCCACCTTTTGCCTTGCTGTTCCAGCACGTTAACGAGCGTAGTCATCAAACGACAGCCACTGGCACCTAACGGGTGCCCCAGTGCAATGGCACCACCATGTACATTAACTTTTTCCAGATCAACCTGAGTTTCCCGCTGCCAAGCTAAGACAACAGAGGCAAAAGCTTCATTAACCTCAAAAAGATCAATATCGTTGATACTTAGTCCTGATCGCTCTACTACTTTTTTGGTCGCCGGAATAATCGCGGTAAGCATGAGCAAAGGATCGTCCCCTGCCACTGCGAATGAATGAAACCTTGCCCGAGGGGTTAGGCCATGATTTTTTGCGGCTGTTTCGGACATAATAAGAACTGCCGAAGCACCGTCGTTGGTTGTTGAGGCATTGCCAGCTGTGACATTCCACTGGATTTGCGGGAAACGTTTGCCTAACGTTTCATCAAAATATGCTGGCTTTAAACCAGCCAGGGCCTGCACAGTTGTTCCTTCACGAATACTTTCGTCAGCGTAATCATTTGTTGTGAGTTGACCATCAAAAGCCCCTACATTCCTGGCTGCTACAGCTCGGGCATGCGACTGCGCTGCAAAGGTATCCATTTCTGTTCGTGAAATATTCCACTTTGCAGCAATCAATTCAGCGCTAATACCCTGCCCAATGAGCCCTTCGGGGTACCTACGAACCAACCCTGCAGAAGAAAATGGGTCACCAAAAGCTGCCAGTGGTGCACCAATGGGAACTCGTGACATTGATTCCACACCGCAGGCAATAACAATCTCGTATGCCCCACTCATCACCCCTTGCGCGGCAAAGTGCGCTGCTTGCTGAGAAGAGCCACACTGTCGATCGACAGTGGTAGCGGGAACTGATTCTGGCCATCCGGCCGCTAGCACAGCATTACGGGTGATGTTCATCGCCTGATCGCCAATTTGATCTACGCAGCCCCCAATAACATCATCAACAACCGATGGGTCCAGTCCGTTGCGTTCAGCAATCGATTGCAGTGTTTCGGCAAGTAAATCCGTGGGATGGCACTGATGCAAAAAGCCAGTGGGTTTCCCCTTCGCCAAGGGTGTTCGTACCGCATCAACAATGACCGCGTTTTGCATTTTTTCGCCCTTCTATTTATGGGTTGTTCACTGGGTTTTCCTACTCCACCAAAATTAACTATAGCCAAATATACTATATCTAGATATAGTCAGCTAGTGGAGTTCTTTAACCCGTTAATCCGAAAGGAACCTTATGGTCAGCTATGCGCAGCTCATTGAGGAGCAGATCTATTCAGACCCCCATCAGCTCCGGGTCGGGGCTGGCCAGCTCAATGGGTTTGGCGGACTCCATGGTGGTGTAATTCTTGCTGCGGGGCTAGCCTCGATGCGCACTCATGTAGACCAGGATCGTTACCCACTCTCCCTGAGTGCACAATTTCATGGTGCAATCCGCACTGATAGTACCCTTAAGAGTCGAGCAATTCGAGTGGCAAAAACTGCCTCATTCACCGAAGCATCAATAACACAAGGTAATTCATCAGAACAACTAGACCTCGTTAGCATGCAGGCAATTTGGGCGGATTCTGACCCGCATAGCTATGTCAAGACCTTACCGTGGCCCACGGATATTAAAGCTCGCGAGAAATGCCAAAAGTTTGAAGTACCAAAGGAATTTGTACCCATATCACCACTGTTTGAGATTCGACCCGCCGCAGCAGATTTGCCTTACTCTGGCTCATCAACAGCACGATTATGTGCCTGGACCACCTACTGCGATACCCACGCCACTGGAGATCTCACCCGCGAACAAGTCACTATCCTTGCTGATAGTCTAGCTCCAGCCATCACCGCAACTTTCAGTGAGTTAATCACAGCACCTTCAGTTAGCATCATTATTCAATTAACATCAGATACTCTGCGTTACAAAGATACTGAATCAACAGTTCTCATTGATGCACATGCACATATGCTCAGTGATACCTGGGCAACCGAGACCATCACACTGTGGAATATCCGCGGCGAACTTCTCGCCGAAAGTATTCAGTTAAGGCAATTAAAACGCCCCTAGCCCATAGAACAAAGGATAAAACAATGAATAACTTTATAAAAAAATCTTGGTACGTCGCTGCCCTAGGTAATGAAGTGGCAGACAATCTCCTTGCCCGAAAAATACTAGGAACTAGTGTAGTTATCTACCGCACTCATGATGGTGTAGCACATGCATTGGCTGATAGATGTCCCCATCGTCAAGTTCCACTATCAAAAGGAGAAAAGATTGGCGATGAAATACAATGCTGGTACCACGGGTTGAGATTTAATTCTTCAGGAACCTGCGTAGCAATACCCTCTCAAGACAATATCCCAAGAACAGCCCACGTAGCCACTTACCCCGTAGTGGAACGTTATGGGTTTATTTGGATTTGGATGTCTACTGAGAACCCGGAACCGGAAAAAATTCCCGACTGGAGTGTATGCGCCACACCTGATTTTGTTGGAACAATGCATCATAAGTATGCACAATCCGATTACCGCATGGGCCTAGATAATTTTCTTGATACCTCTCATGTGCAATTTGTTCACCCGGAGACTGTTAGTTCGCCTGCCATTTCTTCAGCCCGGCCAGAACTAAAAGTTGACGGAAATACTGTTCGCGTTATTAGACGGGTAACTGATGAAGTTGCTTCTCCGTTATTCCAAAAGCTCTTAGGAATTGAGCGGATCAACCGAGAACAAACTTGTTATTTTGAACCAGCTAGCAATTCGCGCATCGAATCAAAAATTCAACCTATAGATGATCCAACAGCCGAGTACACAACAGTTGCTGTAGGAATATTCACCCCTGAAACTGAAGATACCTGCCATATTTTTTCTGGTATATACCGAAACTTCAGTATTGACAACGATATTGTTTCCCAGGTAGCTAAAGCGGAATTGGAGAAAACAATAAACGAAGATGTTGAGGTTGTCGAGGCAGCAGTGCAAAATTGGGATCCAGACTATCAAATTGTGCATTTGAATATTGATATAGGGGGCAATGCCGCAAGAACAATAATTGAAAGACTGATGTTAGAAGAAAATTCAAACTACAATGTTGAACCTATTCTCAGCGAGGTACAGTAATGGGTGTAAAAAAAGAAACAACAGCGCTAATCGTTTTATGCTCGGCAGCTTTTATGGCAAGTTTAGATGCCTTCATTGTCACTGTGGCTTTTAAAGAAATAGGTAACTACTTTCCTGATAATAATATCAGCGATCTCAGCTGGGTGCTTAATGCTTATCTCATCGTCTACGCTTCTTTACTTGTCCCCGCTGGGCGTATTGCAGATCGAGTGGGAAGAAAGCAAACTTTCATCTTTGGTGTAGCACTCTTTACCCTCGCTAGTGCATTATCTGCCTGGAGCCCAACACTCTTGGCGCTAATAATCTTTAGAGCACTTCAAGCAATTGGCGCTGCCGCGATGACTCCCACCAGCTTGGGTCTCATCCTTTCAACTATTTCCCCCGAAAAGCGAGCAAGCGCTATCAAAACCTGGGCGGCAACGTCAGGATTGGCGGCAGCCTCTGGGCCTATTGCTGGTGGCTTTCTCGTTGAACTTGACTGGCGATTGATATTTGTTATCAATATTCCCATTGGCATCGCTACCATAATTTTTGCCATACAGACGCTGCAAGAATTTCGGCAAACCGAGTCTCCAGCGCCGGATTTTCTTGGGACTCTGCTACTTATCCTTTCTGCCGCATCTTTTATTTATGGGCTAATCCAAGGTCCAGAAAAAGGCTGGTCTACTTACTTAGTTATCGGTGCATTGTTAATTTTTGCTATCACCGGAACATTATTTGTCATGCAAAATCAACGACATAATGCCCCTGTTATCCCTACCACGTTACTAGCGGTTCGCTCATATCGTTGGGCAAATATTACCGCTATAATTTTTAATATTGCTTTTGGTGCTGCCATGCTGGCAATTGTCCTATGGATGCAACAAGCATGGAGTTACTCAGCTCTGAAAACCGGATTTGCTATCTCCTTGGGACCAATTATGGTACCGCTATTTAGCATGATCGGACAAAGGGTTTCCGGGAAAATTAAGAGCGGAACTCTGGTAGCCCTGGGAAGCGCCATCATGGCTATCACCTCCGCTGCGATCGCCATTTTTATTGCCGTTTCCCCGGAAAAGTTTTTACCCATATTCTTTGCCTGGACTCTCATGGGGGTTGGCGTTGGGCTTGCACTCCCTACGATTCTTTCTTCTGCCACAATGCAACTCCCGGCTCAATATGCAGCTACAGGCAGTGCTGTAGTCAACATGAGCCGCCAGGCTGGAATGAGTATTGGAGTGGCAATTCTTGTTGCTACCCTCGCCAGCACCTGGGTTACTGGATTATCCGATCACTTCCAACTCGCCTGGTGGGTAATTGCAGCTATCGGAGCGCTAGCAGGAGCGGTATCGTTTGGAATGAATACCCAACCTAAGGTGAAATCTGAATCCGATATTCGAATCAGATCCACAGTGCATGGGTAAATATTTTGTCTACCATGTCTCCTACGTTACCTATACCTCACAGAAGCAAAGGAGTTTTTTGAGGTTTGCGATTTGGTAGTGAAACAGCAAGTAAGTACTGCAAGAACTTTCACTAATTTCTTTCCCTATAAGTTGAAAACAATCCAAACCCCTGGCACACTTTTGACTGCACCCTCCATCTGACGTTTGGAAAATGCCATGGGGAACGATATCTCAACAGCCGCCCAATGGGTGACTGCCACTCGTGATGCCTACGGCGTTGCTCGAGTTATCGCAGAAGGGTACTCCCCTAAAGGCTGGAAAAAAGTCAATAATTCATTCCGTGGCAGCGAACGAAGTAAAATACTTAATGCACTTCAGATGGCTCGTGGATGTTGTGATGACTACACAAAACCCGTTATTGATTCAGAGGGAAACTCAACTGCTGTCCAAGTATGGATAGGAGATGAAATACCGGCATCCAGCCCACCGCCAATGGGAGTTTGGCGTATTGATATAACAGATACCGAACTACCTCCAGTGATTACGGCAAATACCATTGGCGCAAAATTATTAGATAGTGAATACTTGGTTCGTTCTCGTAGAACCTTTGGCGTAGGTGACCTTTTTGGCCTCAGTACCGATCTTCATCACATGCTTGCAAACCTAGACTCGCTCTACACAGAAGCGAAAAATAGTTACCAAATCTATACTTTGGTAAGGGAAAAACAAACACCACCCCATTCTTTTTGGCCAGTGGAACTGGAAACTCTCAATTATCTCACCATGCCAACAACCATGGGAATTTGTGCCCACGCCTGGGTATCTCCGCTGGAAAACCAGACTATTCAATATCACCGTGCTGCCATAGACCTTTACGCTGCAATACTTTCCGATATGCCCTACGAGCACGGAGCAATTTGCGATATTCGCTTTCCTCGCGCTCCCCATGTCATTCGTTGGCTCGGGAAGCGACCTAGTTATCTTGATCGAGGACTTTCCGGAGGTGGCGCACTTGCTATTGCCACTGAAGACCATCAGTTAGCAGTAGATTCTTGCGCCCGGGCCCGCAGTGGGTTAGAGAGTCAAGGGCAAATACGCTTACGGCAAACTGATGGTACACACCAACTTACAAAGTTTTCCGCTATACCAATCTCGGGAAAATTGGCAGTAGTATTCATCACTCGACTATCTGACTCTACTGTGATATAGTCATATTATTAGCTTAGAGCTCCCGATGTTCACGGCCTCATCCGGATCATCTTCGCCCTAGCTTATTGGCATTACGCGATCGCCTCCTTCAGGCCTTATCGCCCAATCAGTGCAATGACTCAATTAGTTGTCACACCAGAAATAACGCCAGCGTTGTGCGTTTAATCTGCTGCGCCATCCCTATATAGACGATTTGTGAGAGTTAGGGCAAACATGAATAAAAATACTATTGTTGACGTCATCTTAGCTGATAGCAACCGCACCGATATAGCATTTAGATACCTTGAACAAGGTAACGTGCAGTCGAGTTATGTGATAACTCGACATGAACTATTTCTTCGAGCGATATGGTGGGCAAAATATCTTAAATCTAAAGGCATAGGCAAGTCAGACAAAATAATAATTGCCATCGCCCCAGGACTGAACTACGTATCTGCCCTCTACGGAATATTTATGCTAGGAGCCATCGCTGTACCCTGCTATCCCCCATTCGGCCGAAAAGCCCAAGAACGGATGCGATCTGTCCTTAGTGATATGCAGGCACATGCCATCCTCGTTGATCCTGAGATGTCAGTATCCACAGCAATTGTTATTGAAACTGTTGATAATAAAGATAACTGGATTACCCAAATCATTTGCACACAACCCCCCGAGCATATTGAGCCGTCGGGGTTACCTGATTGGATGTTGCCAACAAATGCTGACTTAGCGTTGATTCAATACACTTCAGGATCTACAGGTCAGCCAAAAGGTGTCTGCATTACCCACGGTAATCTTATCAGCAACAGCATATCAATTGATAGCAACATGGGTCCGAGGGAAAACCGGATTGGCCTTACTTGGCTACCCCCTTATCATGATATGGGGCTCATGGGGACAATAATCTTATCCACTTATGCTGGTTGGGAGCTGGTGATGATGTCACCATTTGACTACATCCAAGATCCACAGCGCTGGGCTCAAGCCGTGGAATACTTTTCCATCACCACCGCTGTTGCCCCCAACTTTGCCTTAGATGCTTCTGTTGATGCATTCTTGAAAGATGGGAAAAAGTATGACCTCTCTTCATTATCCGAATTTTACTGTGGCGCAGAGCCAATTCAACATAAAACGATAAAACGATTCGAAGAAGCTTTTCGGCAAAGTGGATACCAAGACACTGCACTTATTCCTTGTTATGGCATGGCAGAAGCTACACTGTTCATCGCCGGAAAACCTGCTCAAACAACCTACCAAGTAGGTGCCCGACCCGACGGAAGAGCAGCAATTTCGGTAGGTGATATCGCGATACACCATCAAGTTCTTATTGTTGATCCAGATACTAAAACTCCGGTAACCGTGGGCACTATAGGCGAAATATGGTGCTCAGGACCAAGCGTAGCTGCAGGGTATTTCGGTAAAGAACAAGAAACACAAGATACCTTCCGGGCAACTATAGAAGGAATTGATACCACTTTTTTACGTACTGGGGATCTAGGTTTTTTTGATAAGAATCATCAACTTTATATCACTGGACGACTTAAAGACCTCATTATTATTGATGGTCAAAATATCTATCCGAATGATATCGAAGATCTCATTTTACGAACCGAAAATATCGTTAAAGTAGCCGCCTTTCAAAACAGTAATGATGCTGGATTCTCTATCGTATGTGAACTTTCGACCGAGAATCGTGAAGCTACGTTGACAACCGACATTATCACCCAAGTAACAAAACAATTTCAGGTGAAACCTAGTCGAGTTATTTTGGGGTCTAAAGGATCTGTAGCAACCACTACATCTGGAAAAGTGCGTAGGAATGCTACCCGTGAACGGTTAGATTCCGGAAAAATACCTAAGTTTTATAGCAACAACCATACGACAGAAAGTAGTGAGGTGCTGCTGTGACTGAAGTCAATAGCCTAGAAAAAACGGGGCTAACCATCGAAAAACAGCTTGCTGCACTCACTGTTGGATTACCCACTGTCGGTGCTGGAGCTGCCTTGTGGCGGGCAAGTAGACATGGGGTGTCGGCCTTTGATATCGCGGCATTTAGCGCTATGTATGCCATTACTTCATTAGGAGTGGAAGCCGGTATGCACCGGTATTTTTCGCATAAATCTTTTACTGCAACCCCACCAGTAAAAACCTTCCTTGCTATTAGCGGTTCGATGGCAGCCCAAGGACCTATCACCTTCTGGGTGTCCACTCATCGTCAACATCATGCTTTTGCTGACCGCGATGGTGATCCACATTCTCCACAACCTTTTGATAAAACTTTATCGGGACGGCTAAAAGGTTTGTGGCATGGCCATGTTGGCTGGCTCTTTGGTAGTCATCAGCCGAATCTCATAAAGTACGGAAAAGATGTCATTGACGACCGTGGGCTCATGACCCTCAATCAGCACTACTTCACCTGGATAGTCCTTGGACTTGCCCTCCCTGCAGCCGCTGGGGGGCTGATTAAGCATTCAGCTCAAGGTGTTATTGATGGATTACTCTGGGGTGGTTTGCTGCGAATATTTATCTTAGATCATGCAACTTGGGCTGTTAATTCCTTGGGACACACCATAGGAAAACGAGAAACTGATACCCGAGATAACAGCCGCAATATCGCGACACTAGCTCCGCTAACAGTCGGTGGTTCTTGGCACAACAATCATCATGCGCGACCATCCTTAGCTACCACTGCTCGACATCGTTGGCAATTAGATATTTCCGGCCTATTCATTACTGCATTAGAAAAATTAAAACTGGTCAGTGATGTCAAAAGAGCAAAGATTGAAGGTGTTGCAAAAAATGTTGCCTAACAATTCTGTTAAAGAAAAAGAGATTGAAGACTCAGTACTTCGTTCGATAGTTCAGCTCAATCCTAGCAGCGCTAGGGAAAAAAAGATTGCCGCGTTAGTCACCATTGGTGTGCCTGGGGTGGGGTTCCTCATAGCAATTTTCTTAGCCTTCCATGGGCACTTAACTGTCCTGAATATTTCACTATTTGTCTCCTTCTATATCGTGCAAATGCTGGGAATTACCCTTGGCTTTCATCGTTATGCAGCGCATAAAACCTATAGGACCTCGCGCTTTTTTGAGGGAGTCCTTATGGCAGCAGGATCTATGGCCCTTGAAGGCCCCCTGCTTTTTTGGGTAGCAACACACCGGCGGCATCATCGATTTTCTGATCACTTTGGTGATCCGCATTCACCTAATCTTAATGGAAATGGGTTTCGAGCCAAACTGTCTGGGCTATGGTGGGCTCATATTCCGTGGATGCTCAGTGATAAGGAATCTAAAGCCTCGGTTTTTGCGCCAGATATTCTTCGGGATCGTACCCTATTTTTGCATTCTAGGATGTACCCTTTCTGGGCTTTGGTAAGTCTCCTTTCTCCAGCATTACTAGGCTTACTCATTGGCGGAACTCTCTGGGATGCTTTCACTGCCTTCATTTTTGGTGGATTAGCGAGAATATTTTTGGCAAATCAAGCAGCCTGGTGCGTAGGGTCAGTTAGCCATATGATCGGTGGTAAACCATTCAAAACTGGTGATGATAGTGCTAATAACTGGCTCGTTGCCTTTTTTACTTTTGGTGAAGGCTTACAAAATAATCACCACGCTTTCCCTGGTGCGTATCGGCATGGAGTTAAGTGGTGGGAGCCAGATGCCAGTGGCTGGGTACTCGCTGCACTAAACAAGTTACGACTGGTTTGGGATCTTCGGATGCCTGATAAAAAAACCATTGAAAGACGCAAGTATAAAAACACACCTACTCATGAAACGGAGAAAGACCTTGTTTAAACGTAAAAATACCACTGCACCTATCACTGGTGAGCTTACTGAAAATTCACTACGTACCTGGTTAGTGCAAGAATTAGCAACTCGCACTGGGGTTGCTGTTACTGAAATTGACCCTTCTCGAACTTTTGATAGCTATGGTCTGGATTCTCGTGCAGCAGTGCAAGTGAGCGGTTCTCTAGAAAAGGTTGTTGAGCGCCGACTATCACCAGCGATTTTATTTGAACACCAGTCAGTAGATCAGCTTGTCAGCTTTTTATCTAAAGAAATTGGGATGAAGGAGAACTCTCGATGACTGAACAACTTCTCGCTCTGTCAAATACAGAATTTGACAAGTTCATGGAAAAAGTTGAGCAAATTGAAGGACAACAAATAGCCAGTGCTATCCCCCGAGAGCTCATGACTCCCAACGTTAAACGTGGAATTTTGGGATTTGCTACCAGTTCAGCTATTTACGTTGGATCAATTTTTTTAGTATCAAAAAGCCCTAAATTCACGTGGCCATTACTGTGGGGAGCAGCGGGACTGGGCGGGTGGGGGTTGCATTGCATCGCCCATGATTGCGGGCATGGATCATTTTCCAGTAGTCGAAAGTTTAATTACGCTCTGGGGCATATTGCGTTACTCCCGCTTGCCTATCCTTTTCACTCCTGGCGGCATGTTCATAACCTTCATCATGGGCATACAAATAGTTTGGAGCTCGATACAGATTGGCGCCCCGTTCCTGAAGAGGTTTTTCAGAGAATGTCTTTAAAAGACAGGGCGATATACTTTTCTACCCGAACTTGGGCGGTGTGGGCTGGAACAATAAATTACTGGGCCGAATCTGGTTTTAGAGCAGAATATTTTCCTAAAAAAACAATGCGAGATGATGTCCGAAAATCTTCCCGTATCGTACTTGGGATACTGGTTCCGTATTTGACAGCACTTGGCTTCAAGACGGGCGTAGCTGGAATAGCTAAATATTTTCTCGTGCCCTGGGTCGCTACTCATGCCTGGTTTAGCATCACCACCTTGATGCATCATAGTTCTGACGATATTCCCTATCTGAGACAAGAAGATTGGACGAGAAATGCAAGTAAGCTTCTAGTCACTACTGACTATATTTACCCCAAGGTATTGCATTTTCTGACTCACAATATTTCGGTGCATACCGCACATCATGTGGCTCCAGTTGTGCCTTTTTACAATCTCCCCGAAGCTCAAAAAGCACTCAAATTCGCTTACCCAGGAATGGTACGAGAAGAGGTAGCAAAACCAAGTAAGTTGTGGCGCATTATTTCTCGATGCCGGTTTTATGATCCTATTTCTGGTTTTTACTCAACCAAACCTATGCAGAAAGAGAGTGCTGCATGAAATCTATTTTTCACTCCGCCTTAGCGAAAAGATCCACCAGTCTTTTCAGTAATACTAGGTTATTTGATGGTGTTCCTTTTGACGCACCTCCTTTAGGGGCGCGTGCCGTTGAATTACAGGGATCTACGGTTTCCCGAGGGTTCCTTTTTGGAACAAGTCCACCTGAAGTTTTGGTATTACATGGTTGGGGCATGGATTGCTCGACCATGACAACAATAAGTTCTGCCCTCTCCGATTACGGTGCGCTCAGCTTTGATGCACCTGGCCATGGAATTAA
Source organism: Mycobacteriaceae bacterium (assembly GCA_051646185.1). Taxonomy (GTDB): domain Bacteria; phylum Actinomycetota; class Actinomycetes; order Mycobacteriales; family Mycobacteriaceae; genus JBOFCS01. The sequence goes on from JBOFCS010000062.1 coordinate 26,554, forward strand.
TCCGGGACACACTTCTACGTTGATGGCGTACACCACAACTATTGAATCCATTCTCAGTCAGTTTGAGAGCATGACAACTATTGTGGCGCATTCACTGAGTAGCATCGCTGCATTAGCTGCTATCCAACGACAACACAATAATAGAATCATGCAGGTCATAATGCTCGCTCCGCCCGCATCTCTCAATAATGTTCTTGAACGTTGGGCACAGGAAAAATCTGTCAGCAGCAACCAGGTGAACTTAATGCGTTCCGAGCTACATAAGCGCAATGGTGTTGTGGTGCATTACTGGGATCTGGTCGAGAGATCACATGGTGTTACCGCAAAGTTATCGTTATTTTTTGATCCTGAGGATACTGTGGTGCCCCATCAGGATGTTGAGCAAATTTTTTCTTCGGGAATACGCGTTGAATCTATAGCTATTGCCGATAGCGGTCATCTTGGAATTACCGTGCACCCCCAGGTTTTAGCTCTCATTCGCGAAGCTGTCGGTGAAAATGTTTCGACCATTACGCCGTTAAGGAGTAACCATGTCAACCGTTAGCTTGCGACCGGCCACAAAATCCTGGATGTGCCTGGTATGTGGGTGGATGTATCACGAAGAACTTGGCTCACCTGAAGAGGGGATTCCACCTGGAACCCGCTGGGAGGATGTGCCGGAGAGTTGGGTTTGCCCGGAGTGCGGGGCAGTTAAGGAAGATTTTGTTATGGAAGAACTCTGAGTTCTCCCTGCGGTTCTGCAAATAATTATTAGATAAGTATAGTCAGCTCAGCTAATAAGGGTTACTATAGAGAGATGCCCGTTATTTTGGAGGAAGACCTTCATAATCTTGACGACTGGAACCCCGTTGGACAATGTGCGATCGAGGATGCGCTTGAAGTAGTTCACTCGCGCACTTCGTTGCTTTTTTTGCGGGAGGCCTACTACGGAACAACAAAGTTCCATGATTTTGCCCGCCGTGTTGGGGTCACCGATGCCGCTACCTCCACTCGATTAAAAGCTCTTGTTGAGCAGGGTTTGCTAACTAAGCATCCTTATCGGGAACAAGGGCGCAGAGCCAGGGATGAGTATCTGCTCACAGCGAAGGGGGAAGACTTAGCCCCAGCTGTTTTTGCCCTTATGCAGTGGGGGGACCGGTATTGCAAAACTGGCCGAGTTGAGCTTGTTGAGGCTAAAAGTGGGCAAAACATTATGGTGGGGCTGATACCGGAGAATGTTTATCACAAGTACGCCAAACCCCTTGGGAAGATCACCCTGCGGTTGCGTAAAAACCGAAAATAAACTGCTATATATTCTTAGGAATATCTTAGGGGTTCTTGGTGATATTTCTCAATGTAGTGTTGAACAATTGTATGTGGGTCTACAACTGTGAAAGGTAGTTTTATGATCGCACCGGTTTTTTGGGGCTTTGCTGCAGATGTTTTTCCCTCTCCATCCTTCGATAAATCCTTTAGCCGCACATCACATCGGTGACCTTAATGTTGTTCAAGTTGCATTCAGAAATTAGTGGGTCACTGGACACTTTGGGTGTGTATTCTCCTGCGGTCATCTGGTCTGATTGTTGTGTATGTGTGAGGGGTTAACAAGAACTGTGAGTGGTAGTGCAGTCTTTGATATTGCAGCGGACTACACCCAGAGGGTCGCAGCGGCTCGGGGCGTAGACAATCGGTTGAAGGCTGCTGCCTCGGTCGCTGGCGCAAAAGCGGTTGTTTCTGTGTTGCGGTCACTGCCGGTGGTTACCGCAGATTTTAGTGATTCAGCTAGCGGGCGTGAGCTTCGTAGTTGGTTTACTGATCCGTATTGGTTTTTTCCTACTCATCGGATTGCGGTTTCGCTTTTACCTTTGCCGGGCACCAGTGCGGAGTATCTTCGGGGTAAACCACGGCAGGCGGTGCGGACGAATATTCGACGTTCACTTGACGTTGGTACTACGTGTTCTGTGGTCACTGATCCTTACGAGCGGGCGGACATTGTTAAAGATGTTATGGCCCAACGTAATGAGGATCCGCGGCAACTTCTTGATCGCCCTGAGCATAGCAAGATTGACCGCACTTTTTTTGTAGCCCGCAGCTCTAGCGGTGAAGCTCTTGCTCTTGCTGAGACTGTGCATGATGGCCTTTGGGTTGGCTTAGGGGTTTTAGTGACGGGACGCAGCGGACCGGAAACGCGGGATGCCCGTTATCACTTGCATACCGATGTGATTAAGCATGTAATCGACTGTTCGGCAAAGAAGTTGATTGTTGGCGGTAATTCACTGTTATTCCCACAGGGAACCCGCTATTTTCAACATCGTGTTGGTTATTCTATAATCCGTTTACGTCTGCCGTGAGCTGATCCTGGTCACCTAATTTTCACCGTTATTACCCTAAATATGCTCCGGATAGTACGGTTCCAACACCGTAGCGTGATGAATCACCGCACCACAAGGATCACCGCCAGGCTTAATATCCCCATTCGACAATAAAATAGTCATCGAACCACCGGGAACCTCCACCGCAATAGAACAGCTATACCCATCATTAGATTGGAGAAAAACCACTGCATTCCGACCATTAATAGTGGTATCCCAATACGATTCAATGGTCGTACTGTCCCGAGTCTCCTGCAACGATAAATTCTCGGCCCACAACGTCATCAGATACT
>JBOFCS010000101.1:0-32538 GCA_051646185.1 Mycobacteriaceae bacterium
GTCAGCATTGCGGTTGCAGTGGGTCTGCTTACCTGTGCAGTTGTTGCCAGCATTTCTGTCGGTGCTTTACCCACTTCTTTAGCTCAAATTCACCATGCGCTTTTCTCACCGAGCGACACCGAGGCCGATCAGTGGATTCGGTCATGGCGGATTCCGCGGACATTGCTTGGGCTTGTGGTGGGAGCAGCATTAGGTATTGCTGGCACCCTTATTCAAGGCCATACTCGTAATCCGCTCGCTGATCCGGGGGTCCTGGGGCTCACTGGTGGTGCAGCTTTTTTTGTCGCGTTGTCCATCTTTGCATGTGGAATGACTTCCCCTAGTCAATATGTTTGGTTCGCTTTGGCAGGGGCATTTGTCACCGCCTTAGGTGTGTACATCATTGCTACGCTGGGGGGAAACAGATCGGTGAGCCCGTTGAGCTTTGCGCTTGTTGGTACTGCAATTTCCCTCTCGTTACAAGCGATTACCAATGCCCTTATCATGACTGATCTTTCTACCTTAGATACTTTTCGTTTTTGGGTGGTTGGCTCAGTGGCAGGGCGAGATATTGGTGTATTTCTTCAGGTAGCGCCATTTCTTGTCGTTGGGTTCTTGCTGGCGCTGCTTAATGGTCCGGCACTTAATAATCTTAATTTAGGGGATGACTTGGCCCGTGGTCTTGGTAGCAATATTGTGTTGAGTAGGGTGATTGGGCTGATCGCAATTTGTTTATTAAGCGGTGCTGCTACAGCAGCTTGTGGACCTATTTCGTTTCTAGGTTTGGCTGTGCCGCACATAGCGAGAAAGATAGTGGGTTACGATTATCGCTGGCTTGTTCCTTTTTCGGGCCTACTGGGTGCCCTACTTTTAGTTAGTGCAGATGTGTTAGGGCGAATGATGTTGAAACCAGCCGAGCTTCATGTCGGTATTATCCTTGTACTTATTGGCGCACCCTTTTTCATTGTGATTGTGCGTAAGAATCGATTGACTATCGCATGACTCAAAAGTTAAGAGCTATTCGAATTGGTAATGTATCGCTTGCGCTGCAACCAAATTCTATACTTATTGCCACCATACTAATGGTGCTCTTGCTTGGGCTTTGCCTGATAGATCTGGCTAGAGGCGAATACTCGCTAAGTATAAGTCAGATTTTTGATGTGTTGAGGGGTAGAGGCACGCGGGCACAGCGAATTATTATATTGGAAACCAGGTTACCGAGTGTTGTTCTAGGCGTATTGGTCGGCGCTGCCCTCGGGTTAGCAGGGGCGATTACTCAGGCAGTTCTTTGCAATCCTTTAGCCGGTCCAGATTTACTTGGAATTACTGGAGGTGCTGCGGTAGCTGCACTTTCAGTAATTATTTTGGATGCCACTGCTCTATTTGGATCTTTTGCGACATTAGGTGTTGCCGGAGCTGCGTTAATAGGGGGCCTGCTGGCTGGAACAACGATATTTGCACTCGCTTGGAGTAATGGATTAGATGGTTTTCGTCTCATCTTAGTGGGTATTGGGATCAATGCAATGGCTATGGCATTGTTGAGTTGGTTGCTAGTGTACGCCGATCTTAATGAAGCTACTAGAGCTCAGCTATGGCTTAATGGTTCATTGGATTCTAGACAGTGGGCTGAACTACTGCCGCTTCTGGTAGGTTTTATCCTTGTACTTTCTTTTATTCTATTGTCTACACCGGTGATTACGGTATTGCGTTTCGGTAATGATAAGGCGCGTTCACTTGGCGTAAATGTTCCGGTGTATCAGGCCGTATTCCTGATATTAGCTGTGATACTTGCTTCTCTTTCGACTTCCTTGACAGGTCCTATTGGATTTATAGCATTGGCAGCTCCTCAAATTGCAAGGCAATTAAAAGAATCGGTGATTGAACCACCCCTTTTTTCAGCGCTTATTGGAGCAATCTTAGTTGTGGGAGCTGATATTGTAGCGCGAACTCTGCTTCCGATTACGCTTCCTATTGGGATTGTCACCTCTGCTGTTGGTGGGTTTTTTCTTCTATTTCTCCTCATTGTTTTACATCGAAAAGCTAGTGCGTGAAGGAAGATTTGATGCAGATAAGTAGTGAATACCGGCTTCGAACGGATGATGTAACTTTAGGTTATGGTGATCGAATCATCGCTAAAAACCTTGACATTCAGATTAAGTCTGGTGCAATAACGACGGTGATAGGGCCCAATGGCTGTGGGAAGTCCACTCTTCTGCGTTCGTTGGGTAGGTTGGTCACTCCACAACAGGGTCATGTTTTATTGGACGGTAATATCATAACGCGGATGAAAACTCGCGAAGTGGCCAAAATGCTCGGTATCCTTCCGCAGTCACCAGTCAGTCCGGACGGTCTCACGGTATCCGAATTAGTAAGAAGAGGAAGATCTCCGCACCAATCATGGATGAAGCAATGGTCAGTTGACGACGAAGCTCAAGTAGCAGAAGCGCTACGACTGACTGATATTTCAGATTTAGCTGATATTCAGCTTGATCGACTTTCAGGTGGACAACGGCAACGTGCTTGGATCGCGATGGCTTTAGCTCAGGGTACTGACATTTTGTTGCTCGATGAACCAACAACATATTTAGATTTGGCGCATGCAGTGGGTGTTTTGGATCTTATCGATATTCTTCATTCTGAATTAGATCGCACCATAGTCATGGTTTTGCACGATCTGAACTTAGCAATTCGGTATAGCGATGTGTTAATTGTGATGTCCCATGGGCAAATAGTTGCTTCAGGCGCGCCTAAAGAAATCGTGACAGCGGATTTGTTATATAAGGTGTTTAACCTTAGTGCCAAGGTAATTGACGATCCAGTATCTGATGGTCTGCTGATTGTTCCCATTGGAGCTCGACATGTATTTGGAGCTGTTGGTGACTCCAAATACATGTCGAGTTTTTAGCTATTTCGCAGCGTTCGCCAAGGCAGGTTCGATGATGTGAAGTATGTAAGGCATAGATAGCGGTGTGGGTTGGTTGAGTCCTGTTCCTAGTACTCGGTTTATAAAGAAATCAGCTCCTTTTTGCACTGCTGGAAGTTCTTTATATCCTGGTAGGTTTCTTGTGTTATCTTCAGTAGCCACATCAGAGACAGCGATCAATAAATCTGAGCGTAGATCACTTACTCTTTCCGGGGAAAGCTGCAGACGGGCAACCCCATTTGCTTGTTTGACAATATAGGGGGGCAGCTTTAGTCCAAGTCGGGTGAACATTTGACTGGCACCATCGAGAGGGTCTGAAACTACCATGAGGGTAGTAGCCGAGTGCAGGTAGATGTAAAGAAAAGTTTTATCCTTGAGGCCCGGATATTTTGCTGCCATAGCGTCAACTTGTCCGTTTACCTCATTGATAACTGAAGTAGCTTTTTCTTGCTCATGTAAAATTTTCCCTAAAGCTGTTACTTGATCAGCCCAAGGCACTACGACCAAATCTTTAATTGAAGAAATAGTAGGAGCAAATTTTGCGAACTTATTGTAGGCGTTGCGATCTAGGAAAAATCCGTCAGCAAGAATAAGGTCCGGCTCGAGTTTCGCTATTTGTTCTACCAGTTGGTCGATTCCGCCTGAATAGTTTAATTCTTTACTGTTGTCGAGCGTTTGAGGTTCCCAGGGTGGTCGTTTACCGCCAGTAGCCAGGGCTACGTTGTCGATGTATCCGACTGGGGTAATCCCCATTACTTGAACTGCGTCAAGCCATTGATTGCCGAGGGTGACAATTCGTTTGGGAGGGCTTTCAATGGTTGTTATGAGCTCTTGTTTTTCCACATAATGGGTAATAGTGGTCGATGCGGACTCAGTGTTTGCATTTTCTCTTGGCCCGCAGGAAACGATGCAGAGTATGAGTCCAATGATCAGTACTCTGAAGCTGCTCCGCTTCATGCGGCTACTCGTCTTAGTCCCATATTTCATGATTCTCCATTTTCTAGCTTAGGCTTACCTTGCCTAGATAGGTTAGCCTAAGCTACAGTTTTAGAGTAATTGACGTAAGGGGCGTCAGCGATCGCAACTTTGAGGTGAATATGAGTTTTGAACATGGCGCAAAAACAGCAGGTGTAGCAGTTGCAGCCGGGGTATCAGCTGTAGTGTCGTCTGTCCTCGGGACCATTGGCATGGTTGGAATGCTGTTGATTAACGACAGCGGTTCCGGATCGATGGTTCCGCAGCCTGCGGTGGTGGCATTGCCTTCCGGATGGAGTGCTGCGCCTGCCTCTGCTCTGCCAACGGCTCCAGCAACATCGAATGACAAAACTTCAGTTGGAACTAGCGCATCAGCTCAACCAACAAGTCCGGCAGTGGTAGTGACGAAAGATCCAGGACTACCTGTTGTGGTTCCAGCGCCTACGATCAGTGCTGAAACCAAGGCGTTGCCCACTCAATTATCAGAAGCGCAACTCACCGATAAAATGACCACACTTCTTTTTGGCGCTAGTGATGCGCGTGCGGCGGAGCTAGAAGCAGGTCCTGCTGCTCTCCCTACTGTTGATGCAGTATCTAACGCATTAAAAATTGCTGGCCCGCTTCTTAAATGGAGAATTGTTGGCCCAGTGGCAATAAATGGTACGACTCTCAGTGCAAATCTTGAAACTTCTTTTCCAGGAGCATCTCCTTGGCTTATTCCGATGAGTTGGATTTGGGTGAATGGAAGCTGGAAGCTGACAAATGGCAGCGTATGCGGGCTTGCGTCCGCTGCAGCTTTGTCCTGTTCTGTGTAATTTTTTTGATTAGCTCACGCGAAGGAGTGTAGTCTTGTCTCGAAATCTTTTTTGGATAAGAAGTTTTCATCGACCTAGCTCAGATTTGTGCCCCCCACTACTTATACTTCCGCATGCAGGTGCTGGCGCATCAAGTTATCGAGAACTGTCTAAAGCTCTTAGCAAGAATTTTGACGTAATGGTTGTCCAGTATCCAGGACGTCAGGACCGGGCGAAGGAGCCATTTTCCTCAAGCCTTAGTGAATTGGCAAGGGGTGCACTGCAAGAATTTATCGTATCCGAATATAACCGGAGACTTCCTATCGGAGTTTTTGGGCACAGTATGGGTTCTTTAGTGGGGTTTGAGTTTGTTCAGCAAGCTGAAAGTATCGGAATTGAGGTAGCATTTTTCGGTGCTTCCGGAGCTGTTGCACCTGGCCGGGTTGTTGATCTACCTCCGCATCCAACTTCAGATGAAGAATTACTTAGCCACTTGGGTGCTCTAGATGGAACTAGTGCCGATGTGCTAACGAGTAGTGATGTTATGCGTATGGCTTTGCCTGCGTTAAGAGCCGATTATCAAGCTTTTGATGCCTACACCTGTGATCAAAATATTCGAATAAAAACTTCAGTGCATGTTATGGGTGGTTCTACTGATCAATTTGTGACTACCGATGAATTGTTTGGCTGGCAAAAACATTGCGAAAAAGAAATCTCCGTATCACTGTTTGATGGTGGGCATTTTTATATTCATGACAATATAGATGGAGTAGCTGAGTTACTAACTTCAGAGCTTGCGGCTAGTAGGTAAGCGCATGGCTACTGTAGATCACATAGTTATTACTGGGATGGCAATTGAGGCTCCGGGGGGAGTGGAAAGTTTACCTGATTACTGGACAGCGCTTAGTGGGTCTCGGGATTTGGTTGGGCCCTTTCCAAGGGATAGAAACTGGCCGATCAGGGAACTATTGAATTTAGGTACTCATGAAGGTTGGGGAGCAGTATCAGATTCCGGTGGATTTATCAGTACTGCAACAGATTTTGATTCAGAATTTTATGGAATTACACCGCGCGAAGCCGTTGCTATGGATCCGCAGCAACGTGTTGCTTTGCGTGTCGCTTGGCGGGCTCTAGCGCAGGCAGGTCTTAACCCAGGCGAGCTGGATGACGTAAATGCTGGTTGCTTTATGGGGGCTTCAGTGAATGAGTATGGGCCCCGTGTTGCCGAAATTAATGAATACAGCGGGTACCGAATTGTTGGAACTGCATTGGGTGCTATATCGGGAAGAATTTCGCATAGTATTGGTATTCATGGTCCTTCAGTGACTGTCGATACGGCTTGTGCATCTTCTTTGACTGCATTGCACTATGCAGCTTCTGCTGTACGCTCACAAGAATGTGAATGGGCATTGGCCGGTGCGGTATGCGTAATGGGATCACCTGCTGCATTCTACGAGTTTGCAAAAAATAATGCACTTGCACAGGATGGGCGCTGCCGAGCGTATTCTGCAGATGCTACTGGAACTGTGTGGGCCGAGGGGGCAGGAGTTCTTGTTGTAGAAAAAGAATCCAGAGCCAAAAGATTGGGGCACAGGATTTATGGTCGAGTCCTGGCTACCGGGATCAATCACAATGGAGCTGGATTCCCGATTGCCGTACCTAACGCGGATGCACAGAAACGACTGATCAGCAAAACAATAGCTCAATCGGGGATTCGTACAGAAGATATTGGTTTAATTGAAGGACATGGAACCGGAACTGCAGTAGGTGACCCGTTAGAATTAGCTGCTCTTGCTCAGACATACGGTTCTACTGCGATTGCAGAAGGTAATGTCATGCTTGGTTCAGTGAAATCAAACCTGGGTCATGCCCAAGCCGCTTCGGGGATGCTTGGCTTATTAAAAATGCTTCTTTGTGGGAATAATGGAAGAATCGTCCCTTCGCTTTATTCGGAAAACCCCACTAATACAATAGATTGGGAATCTACAAGATTACGATTAGCTAGCGAGCTTCAACCCTGGGATTGTATTGATGGATGGCGTTATGGTGCCATTTCTTCTTTTGGTGTTACCGGTACTAATGCCCATGCAATTCTGTCCATGCCTGAAATTGAGGCTAATCATGTCTGATTACTATCTACCGGACAATACAATTCCTGTGCTTCTGTCCTCGAATACGCAAGATGGACTAAAAATTGAAGCTTCCACCCTTTTGAAATATTTAGAAAGTAATGTGAACATTACTGTCTCACAAGTCGCGTCAATGATTTTTAGGACTAGGCTAAGTAGACAGTATCGCGTATTAGTTATGGCCGTAACTCGCCATCAGTTGATGGAAGCCCTAAGTGCGGTAGTGCGAGGGGAGAACCATGCTGTGGTAGTCAACGGGAGGGCTAGGCGACGAAAGGTGGGGTTTGTATTCCCTGGACAGGGCAGCCAAAGGCCAGGTATGGGTGATCTCTATTATCAGTTATCTCCGGCATATCGTTCAGAAATCGATGCTTGCACCCAGATTCATGAACTTCGATTTGGGGATAGTAAGCCATTTCATTACTTACTCGGGCATGAAGGCCAGTATGATGGCGCTTTAAGTGAAGTTCAGCCTGCGTTGATGTTTCATATGATCGCCTTGGCCGCTATGTGGAAAGCTGCAGGAGTAACTCCACACGCTACCATTGGGCATAGTCAAGGGGAACTTGCTGCCGCCGTGGTAGCAAAAGTGATGACGCGTCATGATGCTGTGCTCGCAGTTGCTCACCGTGCACGGTTAATCGAAAAGTATTCCCCACAAGGGTATTCGATGGCGATTCTTGGGATCGATCGTGATTCTTGCGAGAATTTATTGGCAAGAAGCTCAGGGTGGGCTGAGCTTTCGGTTATTAATTCTCCTCATATTATTGCAATATCGGGGGAACAAAATGCAATTATCGAGATTGTTGCATCAGCACAAGAGCGCGGTCAGTTTGCCAAGCAAATTGCTGTTTCCTACCCGGCGCATACATCGTTTGTTAGTTCGGTACGTGAGAAATTAGAAAATGCTCTTCATAATGAGATGAGTAGTTCTACTTTTTTGGAGAGCGATATCAATTGCTATGGTTCAACTCTCGGTGAACCAATGACAAGCAACTTTACTCATGATCAGTATTGGTATTGGAATTTGAGAAATAGGGTCAGATTTGATAAGGCTATTGTTTCTGCTTCAGCTGAAATTGATACCTTTGTTGAAATCTGTGATCACCCAATTATGCAGCTAGCTATTCAAGATAATCTTTTAGCACTTTCACGAGATGACTGTGAAGTGATAAGTACTTCGGTGCGAACTGCAAAAGATTTGAGTGAATTTACGCAGAATCTTGCAATTATGGCTGTGAGTGATAGCCATTTTCAATGGAGTTCATTAAAAATAACTAATTCTGAAGTGGAAAATCTGCCGCTGTTAGATTTCCCGCATACTTATTTAGATCAAAAAAGATGCTGGGCCCTGTTATCGCCCGATTATCGAGTTGAGATTGTTGATAAATTTGTTAAGCCAATTCGGTTAACTGAAGAATGGAAGTTCCTGTCCAGGAAAACCTTAAGTAAACCCCGCAAGTTTTATATAACTAATTTTGATCTAAGTTGCTCCGAATCAGATGATCAGCTAACGGGTGTCCCCAAAAAGTATGGTTGGAAAATGGTTGATCTGGTAGATGCAGATACGCTGGTAATAGCGCTTCAATCGGGAGGTGCATCGGATCCGATTGTGGCAGTTGATGAGTTCGCAAAATTTGTCCAGTTTATTGAAAATCTTTTTCCGTTGAGACCGAATATACGGGAATGTTGGCTAGTGACTTCTGGCGCAGAAATTGTACTTGATGCTGACACTCCGACGTTATCTCAGGGTGCAATAAGTGCTTTCTTCCGTTGTCTTGCTTTAGAGAATCTTGGTATTAGATTCTGTCATCTAGATCTTCCGAAGGGCGAAAATTTTGGGCTAAGTCAAGACGTGATTGATGCTTTGCACACTGCTCAAGAACCCGTGCTTGCACTCAGGAATGGGAAACAATTTGCTAAGAGGCTGCACAAGCCTGTACCAGAGGTAAAAGTACATGTCGATCTGACTGAAGTGATCATTCTAGGTGGCACAGGTCATGTCGGACTTGAGTTCTGTGAACAACTAGCTAAAGATGGCGCGGAACGTATAACTTTGGTGAGTAGAACTGGTGATTCGGCTAGAATAGCTTCCCGCATAGATCAATTGCGTTCAACATATGAAACAATAATAAGGATTGTCGCCTGCGATATTTCTGATTTTTCTTCAGTAAAGAAGTTTGCTGAGTGCTTGAGCGATAGCACAGTGACCCTACTTGTTCATGCCGCAGTGGATTATGTGTATGAGCAATCAGATCTAGTGTCAACAACACGTGCTGCCGCTGCAAAAATTATTGGGTTAAGCCATATTCTTGATTTGATAGAAATTGGTGATGAGTGCAGAATACTATTCTGCTCTTCTTTTGTAGCAACTTTGGGTGGCATAGGTCAGGGTATTTATGCTGGTACAAATAGGATGCTTGATCTATTCGCTCGAGAGTTAAGTGCCCGTAGCTACTCTTGTAAATCTGTTCAATGGGGTTTGTGGGTTCTTCCTGCGCAGGTTGATGCCACTGTTGTAGCTCGCATTGAAGGTGCAGGATTGCTGGAAATGCCAGCACGCGAAGCAATAGATTTGGGTCTATATACCGGATCAAGTAATTGCATAATTTTATCCGCAGATTTATCCAAAATGCAATCAGTAGTGGAACTTTCTGGACTTAGCCCAGTATTTTCACCAGTATTTGAGGCTGAATTACCAAGTCGTATCATTGATGTACAGCCAGCTTCCAACGAGTACACACCGGTTGCCGCTACAAACGGTGAAGAATTATTTCACGTGCTGAAAAAAGAGCTGAATCATGTGATGGGTAAAAGCCCTAGTGATTCATTAGATACATCGATAGCGTTAGTTGCACTGGGGCTTGATTCATTACAAGCACTTGAATTACGTAAACGTGTTAAATCAACACTTCATCGAGATTTACCGGTAAATGCGATTTTAGGCGGTGCATCGTTTGATGATGTAGTTCAGCTTATATCTGAAAACAAAGGTAGCTAATATGTCTGAAATAGAAGATGTGCTTGCCTTAAGTCCGCTGCAGGAAGGATTATTTTCCTTAGCACGATTCGCCGGAGAAAACGATCTTTATAACATGCAGTTTGTTATTGAAGTTGGAGGTCCGGTAGATGTTTCTAGACTACGTGCATCTGTTGAGTTGATTTTTAAGCGCCATGCAAATTTACGAGCTACTTTCTGGGACGAAAATTTACCAAGGGCAGTGCAGATCATACCCACAGAAGCGCCACTTCCTTGGCGGGAAGAGATAGTATCAGATAATAGTTTTGATTCTTTAGTTCAAGCTGAAGCACGCAGATCTTTTGATTTTAATGATAGTCCACTGCTGCGGATACTTTTTGCTACCCTGCCAGATCAGTCGCATCGTATGGTTGTAACCGCGCATCATATTCTGATGGATGGTTGGTCTTTGGGGGTATTTTTTCGAGAGTTATTTGCAATCTATGATGAAGGTGGGCACGATAATTTGCCTTTACCCAGGCCATATCGCGATTTTATTGGCTGGCTTAATGATCAGGATAACAATCTAGCCATTAAATCCTGGGAAGAATATTTAGGCAATGTTACTCCATTGATTCTGGCTGAGCGTCAGGAAACTGTTGTACCTATCCCGGTTACTACAAAATTTTCCCTCAATAGCCAAGAGACCGAAAAGCTAGTTCTGTGGGCTAAAAGCAATGGACTTACTCTTAATACGGTAGTTCAATTTTTATGGGCAGTGCTATTGGGGAGAATAACTGACCGTGACGATATCTTATTTGGTACTACTATCTCTGGTAGACCTGAAGACATAAATGGCATTGAGTCGATGATCGGACTCTTTATAAATACGATTCCAGTAAGAATAAGATTCAATGATTTGAGCATCGTTGAGCAATGTCGTGATGTGCAGAAATCTTGTGCTCCAATGCGTGACATCGGGTACTTGAGTCTATCGTCGATCCAGCGAAATATGCGCAGCGGAGAATTGTTTGATACGCTTTTTGTTTTTGAAAATTCCCCTGTTTCTGATGTTTTAGCTAAATCTTATACAAAAGATGGAACCTGGTTTCGCCCCATTGCTTCGGAAAGCTTAACCCACTATCCTCTTGCTGTTGTATCTTATTTACTTGACAATAAACTCTGGATAGTTCTTGAAGAAGTAACAGATATTCTACCTAAAGCGGAGTTCGGTGAAAGACTGCTTTCCTTGCTCAGACAATTGCCAGAAGTTGGTAATAAAACAATATCCTCCTTAGAGTTATTATTTTCTGATGAATTAGGTCAAACTCCTCAAACTCCAGGGGAAAATCTAACTGTGCCTGAGCTTTTTGCGCTTCAAGTGCGCGAAACACCTGATTCATTGGCCTTAACAACTTCTCAAAAAAGTTTTACATATAAACAATTAGCTCAAGAGGTTGGTGGCTTAGCCAAATTTTTTATTGAACAAAAAATTCTACCCGAAGATGTTATTGCCTTATTGATTCCTAGATCTGAACTGTCTGTTATCGCGATTCTTGCAGCACTTTCAGTTGGTGCAGCCTATGTTCCAATAGATCCTACTCTTCCTCAGACAAGAATCGATTCCATTCTTCAGCAAGTTAATCCCCGACTTATTTTTTCACAACGGAAAGAAGTACCTAATAGCGATTTGCCAACAGTTCAAGCAAAGCACGATCAATCGGCGTATATAATTTTCACCTCCGGCTCGACTGGCGAACCAAAGGGGGTTATCGGAACTCATGGTGCTTTAGCAAGTTACTTTGCAGATCATAAAGCACGAGTCTACGAACCTGCAGTGGCTAAAATGAATCGTAAACTACGGATTGCGCATGCGTGGTCGATGAGTTTTGATGCATCTTGGCAGCCATTGCTGGGTCTTCTTGACGGGCATCATGTGCACTTATTAGACACCGAACAAGTACTGGATGGCAGCGAGATGGTCACCGAACTTGTTGAACGTGATATTGACATGATTGACACCACTCCTTCGATGTTTATACAGCTAAGGCAACTGGGCTTGCTAGAGACAAATTTGTCAGTCCTGGCCCTAGGTGGAGAGTCAATTAGTTCAACATTATGGGAAGACCTTGCTTCATTGACAAGCATTGCGGTGTATAACTGTTATGGCCCCACAGAGGCTACTGTTGAAGCCTTTGTCTCTTTGATTAGTGGCGAACTAGGGCCAAATATAGGGCTACCAGTTGATTCTATGGTAGGAAATATTTTTGATTCACATTTGAATCTGGTGCCAAATGGTGTTGTGGGTGAACTTTACTTATCAGGGAATCAGCTTACCCGCGGGTATATCCGCCAGTATGCACTTACCTGCGAACGTTTTGTTGCTAACCCTTTCTGCGTGGGGGAGCGAATGTACCGTACTGGTGATCTGGTGCGTAGGTTGCCTTCGGGTTCGCTTCAGTATGTAGGTCGAGCCGACAGTCAATACAAAATTCGAGGTTATCGTGTTGAAGTCGGCGAAATTGAATCAATACTGTTGACAGTTAGCGGAGTTCGGTCCGTGGTTGTGACTGTTGTAGAAAGGAAAAATGGCCCAACGTTAGTGGCGTTTATCATCGGTATTTTGCCAACGCGGGAACACTTAGCAGAATTTCTTCCACGCTATATGATTCCCGCTCATCTGGTCTCAGTTAATAACTTTCCGATTACCAGGAATGGAAAACTAGATGTTACAAGCTTAATTGACCTTTTTGATCAAGAAATGCAGGAGAGCGAAAATTATCAGTATCCTACCACGAAGACCGAACAGATACTTTGCGAGGAGATTGCTTTAGCTACTGGAAGCATTGCACCGGAGCTTGATAGTGATCTATCGAAAATTGGTATTGACAGTATTAGTGCAATTTCATTGAGTAATATGTTACGGAAGAAAGATTTACCTATTTCTCCGCGTATGATCATGTTGTCGAGCACTATCCGTGAGCTTGCTGCTGAAATTGATGCAAAGAATACTAGCGAATGTAAAGAAAATGAATATGTCTACGGTGAAATTGGTGATGTACCAATAGTAAAATGGATGCATGAATACGGAGCATGGCGCCGATTATCACTGAATATGTTACTAACAGTGCCAAGTGGGGTTGATCATTCGGCATTGACAGCAGCACTGCAGATTTTGTTAGATACCCACGATATGTTGAGGTCTCAATTTGTTGAGAGTGATATCGGTTGCGGTCTGATTACTAGGGAGCCTGGTTCAATTTCAGCCAAAGAGATTCTTTCGTTTTCTTCCTCATTGAGTAATCTGCGAATTAAATCCCTTGAAGCAGTTGATAGTTTAAACCCAACTTCAGGGGATATGCTTCGTGCTGTTTATTTCGACGACTCTCGAACCCTATTTTTATGTGTCCATCACTTAGTGATTGATCCTGTATCTTGGCATATAATTATTGCAGATTTACGACATATTACTAGTGGATCGGTTGCGCTGAATTTACTTCGTGAGACTACTAGCTATCGACGTTGGGCTGCACTAACTCGCGAACGAGCTATGAGCGCTGAAGTCTCTAACCAAAAAGGGTATTGGATTGATCAGGTTACTGGGCCTGATTCTGAACTTGGGTCGCGCTTGCCTGATCCAAGAATTGATAAGTGGGGATCGTATCGAGTTGCCTATGCGCCAACCTCAGTAGTGGCTACTTCGGAGATTCTCTCCAAAGTAAGTAAAGACTTTGGGATGAGAGAATTCCTCCTGTCTGTCCTTACTCATATGATTTCGCACTGGCGTATGGAGCGTGGACAAGATTCAATCGAAGGTGCGTATGTAGCTATCGAAGGCCATGGGAGAGAAGACGAATTTCTGGGATCAGCCGTGGATACTAGTCAAACAGTTGGCTGGTTTACCAGTATATTTCCGATCCGCCTCGGCAGGGGTTGTGATACAACTTTGCCACAGTTAGCGATCAAAGCAGTTGTTGATAGTATGAATAAAATTCCTTGTAAAGGAATAGATTACGCTGCACTCCGCTACCTTAATCAGACTCCGGGGCTTGTTTCCGCTGCTGACCCTCAAGTATTATTTGATTATTTAGGAAGATTTGATCTTGCTTCCGGGATTGATGATTGGTCGCCAATCATGAATACTAAATTATTGCAAGAACTTCCGTTTATTTCTGAGCCGGATTTTTCTTTGCGGTTTGGCCTTGACATCATTGCTGCTATCTATCCGACTGAATCTGGACCCCAATTAGTCACATTACTTCGTTGGAGTGAAGAAATTTTTAATTCCACTGAGGTAGAACGCCTTACTGAACTTTGGCATAGTTCTATTTCTGCTCTGTCCAACTGCTTTTAAGGATGTAAAAATGAATAATTCCCTTGACCTTAGTATGATTGAACAGCGCAAGCAATTGATGCAACAGCTTTTGCGTGAAAAAGGATTAGCATCTACGGATCGATCTGATGCCATAGCATTATTAGCGAAAGAGCGAAAGCTAGATGAACCACAGCAGCTTTCAGGAGCGCAACGTCGACTATGGTTTGTGCAGACTCTTGATCCTGCAGATACAACGCTGAATATATGCACTAGTTACCGAATCAGAGGTAACCTGAGTAGTATTGATTTGCAGAAAGCATTCACCGATTTTTTCATGCGTCATGAAATACTAAGATCTACCTATCACGTAGGTGAAGATGGTGAGCCGGTTCAGGTTGTTGCAGAAAAGGCTTTGATTCCTTGGCGAGAAGAAAATCTTACTGCACTTAAAGAGCAAGATGCTGAGCGTAGAATCCAGGTGTTAATTCGACGAGAATTTTCGCAGGCATTTAACTTATCAGTTGATCTGCCCATACGAATATTGCTTATACAGCTATCTCCTGAGGAACATATCCTTGTCTTAGTCATTCATCATATTGCCTGGGATGAAGAATCCTGGCCAATCTTTTTTGCTGAGATCAGTGCGTTATATTCTGGTCAACCTAGAAATCAAAAAGTTGTCCAGTATGTGGATGTCATTAACAATAAAGAATCATCCTCAGATGAGGTGGACCTTGCCTACTGGCGAAATGAACTGACCCCTTTGCCTAATCGGCTTGATTTGTTTGGGGCGGGTAAGAGTGACTCCACACTAGCCGAGTCTTGTCGGCAGGCATTGCCAGGCGAACTAGTACATAAAGCTACTAGCTTTGCCCGCGAACAAGGAACTACTTCCTTTGTAGTACTGCTTACTGCCTTTAATTTATTGCTAAAAAAATATGCAAATACATCTGATTTTTTGGTATCAACTCCAGTTGTCACTAGAAGTATTGACCAAGAAAATGTTATCGGCTATTTTGGCAATACTGTTATTCTTCGGTCAAGTATACTGAACAATAAAAATTTTTCTGAACAGGTGAAAAGTACTCATCATATATGGTCAAAAGCTATTGAACATCAAAATATTGGTATAGACAAAGTAATTCGATCAGTAAACCCGGAGCGGGAGTCTGGACGTGATGGCCTATCAGGTCTGGTTTCGGTTAGTTTTAGTGCTCGGCAAAGTAGTCTGGGATTTAGGCTACCGGAATTAACTGTCGAAGAGCTTAACTTTAGCGCTTTGTCCGCCCAAGAACCTTTGGGGCTAATGATAATTTTTAATACACAGTCTGGCTATGTTGAAGTTGAAGCAACCTATCAGACTGATGTCTTATCTGAAGGTTTGGTGCAACAATTTCTTTATCACTACTTGACAATTCTTACTCTTCTTTTGGAAAATCCTGCACAGGATACTTTTGCGATTGATCTCTTGAGTGGGGGAGAGAAAAGTAAGATTCTTACGGTATCGCATGGCCAGATTATTGCTGAAACTGCAACGACTTTAGTTAATATGTTCGAGCGGCAGTGTTTAGAAACTCCTGATCATCTTGCAATTGTTTCTGACCAGATTTCCTTGAGTTATCAACAGTTAAATAAGCGTATAAATAAATTGGCTCATTGGATGATGAGTAAGAACGTGGGCCTTGAGGATGTTGTTGCATTGTTGATGCCGACATCAGCCGAATTTGTTATTGCTGCTATTGCTGTTATGAAGGCAGGCGGGGCATATCTTCCTGTCGACCCTGCGTATCCAGCAGAACGAATCGAATACCTTCTTACCGATGCCAAACCATGTCTCACACTAAGCTTTGAGAAATTTTTTGCAATTGAAAGCAATGCAGCAGAATTCTCGGATAGTGACCCCAAAGTAGCAGTGCTGCCTGCTAATCTTGCCTACATTATTTACACCTCAGGTTCGACGGGGAAACCAAAAGGCGTTCCAGTTCCTCATATTGCTATATCAAGTCATATTTCTGGGTTTAACTCAGAATGGGATATTGCCGAAAATGACCGGGTTTTGTTATCAACCTCAGTAAGTTTCGATGCGTCATTATTAGATATTTTTGTTACCCTGACCCAGGGTGCCAGAGTTGTGATTCCAAAACCTAATGCTTATAAAGATATTTCATATGTTGCAGATTTCATTACTCGCCACGGAGTAACTGTGCTCCATATGGTTCCATCAATGCTAGCAACCTTCCTTATGCTTCCAGAAGCTAATCAGTGGCGGGATTTACGGCATGTACCAGTGGGTGGGGAAGCTCTCGCTGGAGAAGTTGCAGATCGTTTTTATGCACGGTTTGATGCTGAGCTGAGAAATCATTATGGTCCGACTGAAGCCGTGGTTTCATCAACGCATATGGTTATTGATCGTCCGATGGGCACTCAAATTGTGCCCATCGGTAAACCGAATCAAAATGTATATCTGTATCTATTGGATTCGGCCTTGCAGTTAGTGCCAACAGGAGTGATCGGTGAGATTTATCTGGGTGGGGAGCAGTTGGCTCGCGGCTATCTACACCGTCCTGCCCTGAGTTCAGAGCGTTTTATTGCCGATCCTTTCTGTTCCGCTGGAAGATTGTATCGAACTGGTGATCTAGCTCGAAGAAATATTCTTGGAGAAATAGAGTTTGTGGGTCGTTCAGACGAACAGGTAAAAATTCGGGGATACCGAATTGAACTTGGAGAGATTGAATCGGTGGTACACCAACATCCAGAAGTACAGCATTGTGTAGTTGTGGTTGAGCAAGATCCTGTTCTAGGTCCAGTTCTTGCCGCTTATGTTGTCCCCCAGAATTCTTCTCTTGATCTTGTGGCATTGCGTGCTTATTTAAGTCAGTATCTTCCTGATTACATGGTCCCTAAAGCTTTCGGGATTATTGAGCAAATACCATTGACTACACACGGTAAGCTTGACAAAAGAGCCTTGCCGCAGCCCGTTGCTATAGAAGCAAGGGAATATCGGGAACCAGGCACTGCTACCGAAGCGCGAGTGGCTTCAATATTTTCCGCACTTTTTACTCGCGATAAAATTGGTGCCGATGACTCTTTTTTTGAACTTGGTGGACACTCATTATTAGCTGCACGTCTGATAACAATCATTCGAGCAGAGTTTGGTCTTGACATTGATGTACGTGTTCCTTTCGATACCCCGACCGTGAGCGGTTTAGCTGCTCATGTGGTGGGTAAGTTTTCTGAAGAGTTTGGAATCAATCTTGATCAGATTGATGATTCAGAATCATCTTCACAAGATCGTGGTTCGGATAAAACTGAATCGCGTCCACGTATGACTAAGGCTGAAAGACCAGAATATATTCCACTTTCCTATTCACAACGGGCATACTGGATGCAGCGTAAAATAACTGGTCCGGTTGATGGTGAAAATGTTCCTTTTGCGATCCGATTTGAAGGGCATTTAGATAGGGACGCGCTATTAGTTGCCATTAGTGATGTTGTTGCTCGTCATAAGGCGTTAACGACAATTTTTCCGGAACAAGATGGAGTGCCCTATCAAGGGCAGATTGATGCACAGGATATTACTGTGTCAGTAGAAAATATTTCAGCTGAAGAATTACCGAAGGAACTTGAGCGCGAGTCACGGTACATTTTCTCCTTAGATACTGAGCCACTTACCCGTATAAGATTATTCGTACTCTCAGAGAATGTCCATGTCCTTTCACTGCTCATGCATCATATTATTGCCGATCAAAGGTCTTGCCAGATTTTTGTTGAAGACTTAACCGTAGCTTTCCAAGATCGGGTAAGTGGTGTAGTGCCAGGATGGAAGCCATTGGATTGTCATTTTACAGATTTTGCTATGTGGCAGAGAAATATTTTTGATCGCCCGGAAACTGGCAGCGTCAGTAGGTATGGTCAGCAGCAGCTAGATTACTGGAGTGCAACCTTAGCTGATCTTCCAAGCGAGATGCCAATAGCTTCAGATCTACCTAGGCCCATGGTTCTTGGAAAATCTGGATTAAGTGCAGTCCGTGTCATTCCAGCGCAGATCTGGAAAGCCGCAACGGTATTTGCCGAAGGATTCGGTCTTACCGAATTCATGCTCTGCCAGGCTATCAGTGCAACCGTTATCAATAAACTAGGTGGCGGTGAAGATCTTACTATTGGTGTCGCTGTGGCAAACCGGGTTGCTGAAATGACAGACGAGCTCCTTGGTCTTTTTGCTAATGTTATTGTATTGAGAAATGATTTATCTCAAAATCCTTCGCTGAAAACAATTTTAATGCGGACAAGAGAATCTGCTTTGGGTGCGATTTCACATCAGGAATTGCCATTTGAACGATTAGTTGAAACTTTGAATCCGCAAAGATCATTGGCACATAATCCGTTGTTTCAAGTGATGATGCATGTAAGAAAGAGACCAGAGCCAGTTGCATTTAGTGTGGACTCAGCGGTGACGGCAATGGCTCTTCCTGCTCAGTACGATGTGTCATTTATGGATTTTCATCTCGATTATACGATTGAACCCAGCGGCGAGGTAGCAGCCCGGATAGTAGTAAATGCCGATCTTTTTACTCGGGATACTGGCGAAATTTTTGCTGATGCTTTAGTGCGTGTTATTGAATATTTTGCTACAGGCAAAGATCTCCAGCTTGACCAATTATCTGTCGTCGATCCAGTTTGGGTAGCGTGCCATCGGGAGATTCACAAAAAAACGGTAAGGCTTGACACTAGAGTTATCGCTGATTCTGATCTGCTGACAGAAACCGAACAAATTCTTGTAGAAATACTTGAAGAACTTCTGGGAATATCCGATATTTCAGTTCAGGATAACTTTTTTGCTTTAGGTGGAGACAGCGTTATGTCGATTCAGTGGGCTGCTCGGGCAATGCAGCAGGGCATTGCACTTACCCCGCAATTGGTTTTTGAACACGTCACTATTGCTGAGCTAGCTTCTGCAGTAGATGAACTGAACCTTCAGGAAGAAAGTGTGGACGATCGATCACACGCACCAATGTCAACATCAGGTTTGAGTAATGACGCACTTGAAGCGTTAAAGGGATCCTGGGCTAGTCGAGATAGCAAAGCTACGGATGATCTGTGAAGTAACCGCCATAGCTAAATATAGTTTTAGCTGAATGTTCTTCACCATCATCTGTCCGTACTTTCTCAATAATTAACCCAGTATTGTTGCCACGGAAAGAATCTGGACCTACAACTACTACAACATTTCCCCCCTCTGGGATTACTCGTCCTGGAGTTCCGCCATACCGTGAAACGGATATTCTGGACTTAGTGATATAAATGCGTTCTCCGCGGTAGTAAGAGTATGCATTTGGATAGGGGTCAGATAGGGCTCGGATAAAGCGCTCAAGGTCTTCTGCGGATGTTTCCCAATTTATTCTGCTGTCACGTTCTGAGCGTTTGTGAAAGTATGTGCGTTGTATTGGGTCTTGCGGAGTCCATGTTGCGGTTGCAGTTTCAATACGAGCTAAAGCGATAGTTAGTGCTTCGGGTATGAGATCCATGCCCCGATGCACAAGTTCGGTGGCTGTATCGGTTGATCTAATGGGAGCACGCAATTGTAGGAGGATGTCACCTGTATCAAGTCCTTCGTCCATGCGATGGACAGTTAAACCAAACTCGGATTCTCCGCTTATCAGTGCCCATAACACTGGAGAAAAACCTGAAAATTTAGGCAGCAAGGAGTCGTGTAGGTTTATTGTGCCATGTTTAGGCAAGTTGTATAAACTCGCAGGAAGCCAGGTATACCAACTATTTACAATGATAATATCCGGAGAAATACTGCTAACTAATTGAACTAGGTCGTCATCGGCTTGCTCGGTGATGTGTATAGGTATGTTATGCAATTTTGCCAAATCTTCTACCGATTCAGACCAAATCCCTTTGTACTCATGCTCGCTACGTGGATGTGTGACTGCGAGAGCTATCTCATGGGGTGAGGCGAGAAGGGCTTCTAAAGTTTTTTTCCCCCACGTTTGATACCCAAACATTACGATACGCATAGCCCTAGCATAGCCTAATGAATGGCCGAATTCTTGCGAGAGAATATGATGAAGACATTATAGATTATGCAGGAGTTCCTATAACGATACTCCCGACACTGCATTCTTCAAGTTCTTTAACTCCCGTTGCAGAAGTAAATGCCGTGGTGTCAGCGTAGCCTTGCGCGACTGCACCTAGGCCCATTGCCGTTGCGGTTAAGTAGATGGTTTGTAAAAGTATCCCAACATGTTTGAGGATAATACCGTAGGATACTTGTTGATATGTCCACATAAGCCTGCCGGTTCGTGCTGAAATTACAAGTAGTACTTGTGGCAATTGTCCAGTAGTTAATGTCATGGATGAAGTGCGCAATAGTTTATCAACCTCAGGGCTCCCTTCTGGAGCAACCGGACGTAATAGGTGTTCAAAAGAATCGTAATGATACATACCGGAAGCTAGACCTGCCACGTTATGGATCACAGGGTAAATTTCAAGTTCGTATACTGCCCCGCCTGAAGGGTATGGGCGAGAAAGATATTCAACACCCTGATCCTCTCGAATTTCTCTAGTACGACAAGTCCGATAAAGTAATTCTCCGAGTTTTCCGATACTTATTGGCTCTTCAGGATGAAAATCACGACAGGAAACCCGCTCTTCCAAAGCGGAAGTAAGGCTTAGATCTGTTCTACGCAACTGATCAAGATCTGCTTTAGCTAGGGTGATTGCGTTTCCTGCGTAGCGAATCTTGCGTGCTGGGACCGGGGGGAAGATGGATTCAGCCCAACGAGTTGGGCCAAACTCATTCCAAGTAATTACTCGGTCATTCATATTGCTGTGCCGGTGAAACCATAGTTCATGTGCCGACCAGCTTCTGGTAGCGAACTCTGAGTCCTCAATTTCTGAGCTATCGACGATGTGACCCGTCCATCGAAGGGTGGATATCAGTCTTTCGCTTACCTCTGTCGGTAAATCTGGTACTGCTGAGGGAAGATTGCAGACCTTACCCACTACTTGTGCATCGTGAAGCTCAATATCGCACCAGGATTGAGGATGTTCCAAGACAACACCATTAGATGATTTATGTAAAATTGAAAATTTTGATAGCTCCCAATCAAGCTGATTCTCCAGTTTCCTCTGTGGCGGTTTAGCAAAGGGCTGAAGGGTATAGAGATCTCGATTTTGCATTCTTACTGTGATTGTTAACCAACCTTCGGCCAATAATGTCTCGGTTAACAATTGTGTTTCTTGATCAACAATAATAGCTGATCCTAGCGCGGATCCTTGCTGTACGATTTTTAGTAAAGTGACTTGCTCTGGGGTAAGCCCCAATAGTTTTTTTTGATGAGATGGGGCCAGAAGAACGGCAAAACCATTGCCAGGCAGGACGCATTTAGCCCCTTCTCGTAGCGCGAAAGTGTCCTGTGAATATTGCAAAATTACGACTTTAGTCAAAGTGCTCTCCGGTTCACTCTTGCCTCCATGTTATCTTAGTCTTACCTAATAAGCGGAAGGGGTCAAATGGTAGAGCAATCGCGAGGTTGGCAAGGTGCGGTACTGAAAGTTATGCGTGCGCCTGAGTTTACCCTTACTGTGACCGCAGTTACCTATATAACGCCACACTATCTGAGGCTGAGCTTTTCAGGGGGAGGTTTGTTTCGCAATCGCGAATTTCACCCTACGATGTGGATACGGTTGTGGTTTCCCAAAGGAAAGCAATTCCAGCAGCGTGCATATACGATTGTTAACCCAGATCTGGTAGCAGATACTTTTGATTTAGAGTTTACTCTGCACGAGGGACCTGCTCCTTCCTGGGCAAAATCAGCAAAAATTGGCGACAATATTGTTGCGACAGTTATTGGTTCAAAATTTTCTTTTCCGGAACCGAGCCCACAGGGGTTTATTATTGTTGGTGATCCAGCGTCGCTTCCGGCTATTAACTCTCTACTTTCACGAGTAAGTGAGGTTGAGGCGAGAGTGTGGCTGGAGTATCACAATGAGGATGATAAACAAATTCCGGTTGTCGTCAATGAAAAAATAAGTATTACCTGGGTTCCTCGTGTAGCAAAAGAGCAGCGAATAGTTTCTTTGCTTAGCGACTCGGCTTTCGATGCTAAAGGTTACTACGGATGGGTTGCCTGTGATTTAAAAACTACGCGTGCGGTAAGTGCTGTCTTGCGTAATCAATACAACATAGAAAGAAAGTCTTTAAAGTCAACTGCATACTGGATGACAGATCGTTCGGCTTTGCAGTAATACGAATTAACTGTTAGCTAGATCCGGTGAAGAGGGCCTGAATTTATTCTGTTCCTGCAAAGATTGAACTTCGTTTTTTAGTATTCGATCAGAAAGCAGGCCAAGGCAACTCAGATTTGGGAATCCGGGACCTTGCGTCATACTGGCTAAGTTTGGCAAGTATAGCTTGGGCTGCATTCCGACTAGGGATAAGTCGTATCCGATGTTCAATTCGATACGTTCTTGATTAAGGGGCCAGCCCAGAGCTAATTCCATGCGATCTACGGTTGCTGTATTGAATAAATCAAGAAACCATAATGGTTGGACACCCGTTGCGTCTATTACCAAATCAAAAAAATGTGTTTGTTCTGGGCGGGAATCATTTTCTAAGGTAAGTGCAATGAGATTATCTTGCTCTTTTGCCCGGGTAACTCTACCTTGTAAGTGATGAATTCTATTGTCACTAAGCAAATTATCTTGAACTTTAACAGAAAAGACTCCACGATCAGTTCGGCGAATAACATCTTTACGTTCATCAGGGCTTAGCGCCTGCCATTTCGTTGGATCGCTGAAAAGTGAATTTTCAAAATAGCTTTCACCGCGAGTGTAAAGAGTGGCCATTGGTGAGATAACAGATATTGTCATGGCATCATGTCGGGCGAGTTCGTCAAGTGCCGAACCTGCTGTTTCGCCACCTCCGATTACTGCAGCACGTGAGGAAGCTGGTAATATTCTGCGTCCAGTTAGATCCCAAAATTGGGCTATACTAAGAATTTTTTCATTCTTTGTTATAACTTTTTGGCTTAGGCCAGGACCTGTTATCATCAATTCATCGGAACGTACTTCAGAGTATTGCCCATTGGGATGGTGAATACTTATCTTCCAATTGTCCGGTGTCGAAGGATCGGTTAAAATACCATTTTCAGCCGAAACTGAATAAACAGTACCAATAATCAGTTCTAAATCTATTTTTTTGGCAACCCACTGTAGGTATTTTGCCCAGACGTGATGTTGTGGGCTAGGGCGTCCACGGTCAATCCACTCGGAGTATGTGCCATGCGCTACGAGAAAAGCAGCCCAACTAAAGGTCATCATTTTTGTATTGATGAGGTTATTCTGTCTACGTGCGATATTTGATTTGTAAGGAAATCCAATATCCTTCTCGGGGCTAGTGCCAAGACGATGTTGTCCATCAGTCCAACCGCCGTTGGCTAGCCAATTAGCTCCTACAGTATTAGCTTCGATAACAATGACACGAGGGTAGGGTAATCCAAGTTCTTTGAGTACCTTCGCTTTTGCCGCAACAGCTAGAGATTTTGGTCCAGCTCCGAGAATGACTAGAGTTTTCATTTTAACCAATCCGCGAATTATTAAGAGTCGAGAGCGTTTGCTAGGTCGACTTCATGCATGTTCATGATGTCCAAATAGAGTTCGGCAACTTGTTCGAGTCGTTTGGGGTTACTCTCACTAGCGGTAAGTCGCTTTGCAAGTTCGGCAACTGTACGTGCGGCAAATATGTCTGCCACAACTGCATTTTGGGCATCCAACCATTCTCGAATTTTCGCAATTGTTGCAGTTGCAAGCACGGAATCTCCACCGAGGGAGAAAAAATCTTCATCCACACCGACTGCTCTAATCTGTAGAATTTCACTAAAAATTCTAGCAATTGCCTTCTCTAGGTAGGTGCGTGGCAGCGTGTAAGTTTCTCCAATATCATCATCATCGTCGTGGAATAAAGCATGAATAGCTTTTCGATCCAGTTTTCCATTGGTAGTTAGTGGGATGTTATCGAGAACTTTCATTTTACTCGGCACCATATAGCGTGGGAGCAATGTCTGTAAGATGAGGATAATATCTTCACTGGTCACATCACTCCCAACATCGAGGGATATCGCTGCTGCTATTTTAGGTGCAGTTTTTCCGATGACGGTTGCAATTGCAAGATTACAACCAGGTATGGAACGGAGCGTTCCTTCGATTTCGCCAAGTTCAACTCGGTAACCACGGATCTTTACCTGGTGGTCTGCGCGTCCTAAAAATTCAATAGTCCCATCTGGCCAGTATCGCGCTAAATCTCCTGTTCGATACCAGTTTTGCCCTTGATAACTAACGAACTTCTCAGCAGTTTTTTCAAGGTCATTACGGTATCCACGTGCCACCCCAGCTCCACCAACCCAGAGTTCTCCGGTAACCCAATCAGGGCAATCATAACCACTGGGGCTTACTATTCGGCACTGGACATTTCTCAACGGTTTGCCAAAGGGAACGGCAGTCCAGTGCGATGGAATATCGGTGACCTCACAAATGGAAAAGTGAATCGCTGTTTCGGTAGCGCCGCCAAGCCCTGCAAAACGGCAGTTCGGCAGAACTTTCGCCAGCCGGATAGGGAGATCAGAAGTAACCCAATCGCCACCTAGAAGTACTGCGCGTAAAGAATTTCCGAGTTTTCCTCCAGCTGCGTTGAGGATCATATCGAGCATGCTCGGTATACAATTAAGAATGGTGACCTTATCTCTACGGACTAGTTCTACCCAAGCGTAAGGATTTTCTCTAGTTTGTTCATCCATAACAACTAATGATCCACCAGCGGAAAACATTCCGAATATATCGTAAACTGAAGCATCAAATTCAAGTGCAGAGATAACGAGAGCACGATCATTTTTAGTAATGTCAAAATAGGAATTGACAGCATCGATAGTGTTCATTGCTGCGCGATGCGGTATATCCACCCCTTTTGGCGTTCCAGTTGATCCGGAAGTAAAAATTACATAGGCAATATTTTCGTTATCCACGATAGTCGGTTCAGGCAAAGGATATTCGAAGTTAATTGCCTCACTAAAGGGTAGGGCTAGAATTTTAAAATCTCGAAATTGGGTTTTATGTAAGCATATTGCGACTGCCGCCTCCGAAGTCTTAAGTATTTGATCTCGGCGTGAGTGTGGTTGATCAAATCCGATGGGGACATAGGCAGCACCTGCGGCAAGAATTCCAAGAATCGCAATAATCTGCTCTGGGCCTTTAGGTAGTTGTACTGCAACTGTATCGCCGGTGCGAATACCGCGACTTCTAAGCAATCCGGCGATAGTAAGGGCCTGTGCAGCCACTTCAGCATAAGTCAGTATCTTGTTTTCCGCCCATAAGATGGCATCTGAGGTCGGGCGAGATTGTGCATTAAGGAAAAATCCTTCATGCAAAGCTCGATTACTTACCGGAGCTGAGGTGTCATTGACTTGCTGCCTTACTGTTAGCTGTTCTATGGGAAGCTGTGGAATTGCTTCAGTAGTCCAAGCAGCATCACTTTTAACTAATGATTCAATTGAACGTGTAAATGTATCAAACATTGCAGAAACAACTCCGGGTGGGAACGCATTGTCACGGACATCCCAATTGATCATCAGGCCACCGCGTATTTCAGTAACCTGAGCATCGAGAAGAACTTGTGGGCCTTGGGATAATATCCACACGGGTTCACCAAAAACTGTTGAAACTGCATCCGAAAAAAGCTCGCCAAGATTTAGTGCGCTGGTAAAAACGAAGGGTGCAAGCACTTGCTCACCAGTATATTTACTGAGATCGCGGAGGATATTTAGCCCGCTATAAGTTGAGTGTGCGCTATTGTCATGCATTATTTTTTGCAAGTTTTTAGCTCGTTCAAGAGTTGACATTTCTTTTCGTACATCAACTTCTAGCATGACTGATGAGGTGAAATCACCAACAATTTTATCAATATCAGCATGTAAAGGTTCACGTTGAAAAAGTGGCAAGTTCAACAAAAATTGACTTTCACTTGACCAGCGTCCGATAGTTTCAGCGAATAGGGATGCAAGAACCATGGCAGGGGTCACCCCGTGTTTATGCGCGGTCAAGAGAAAACGTTTTTTCGATTCTTCGTCTAGCCATTGATGGTATCGGGTTGTCTTATCCGCGTTAGCTTGTTCTGAGCTAGAAAGCAGTGGAAGAGCGGGGGCGGTAGGCAGGTCGGATAGCTTTTTCTTCCACCACCTTTGGTCTACTGCAATCGCTGGGTTCGCTATTTTTTCTCTATCTATGAGATACTGACGGTAGGTGTAATTACTAGGTTCTTTTGTATGCCCTGAATATAGTTCTGCTAGATCATGAATAAGGAGTCGGTAGCTCATAGCATCACCGGCAAGCATATCTACATCAAGATGGATTCGAGTTTTGTTGTCGGGCAGTAGGGTGAGGGTTAGATCAATAACTTGTCCGTTCTCAATTTTTAATTTTTGCTGTGATTTATTGTCCCGTAATGTATTAAGACTATGTTTAACTTCCTCAGCTGATTTATCTGTTAAGTCAATGCAGGTGAAGATCTCTGATGGTGGCTCAGCTAAAATCTGTTGGG
Source organism: Mycobacteriaceae bacterium (assembly GCA_051646185.1). Classification (GTDB taxonomy): domain Bacteria; phylum Actinomycetota; class Actinomycetes; order Mycobacteriales; family Mycobacteriaceae; genus JBOFCS01. The sequence continues at coordinate 26,673 of JBOFCS010000101.1, forward strand.
TGCCGTCCGGTAAAAAGCGGGCACGTAACATGGGGTGTAGTTGTGCCAGTTTATAGACTGCCTTTTTTAGAAGGCTGGGATTCAGATTGGTTCCGTCAAATTCAACATAAAGGTGGGCAGAGACCCCGCCAAGGGTTTGACCGTCAGTGCGCCCAATCCAGTAGGCATGTTGCATGTCTGCAAGCGGGAATGGTATGTGTAAATCTGAATTGTCTACGAGCTTTTGAGGGTGTTCCTCAACCTTATGTGGCACCCTAGTGGCGCTTTTACCGGCGAGAAGCTCCTGCCATTGATGTATTGTTGGGGAATCAGCAAGCAAGGCGAAATTTACTTCTGACCCTTGTTTTCTCCAGTTTCCAGCCAGTCTCATAATTCTCATTGAATCTAGGCCCAACTGAATAAGGTTGGCATCAAAAGGGATTGATTCGGCAGGAATGTTAAGGGTTTGTGCGATGTCATCGCGAATTGAACCGCGACTAAATGTTGGCTGCTGGTCCACGACTTTCCTTACTTACGGCAAATGATATGTCAAATTTGCATTCAGTCTAGCATAATAAGGTAGGATTGCCTTACCTTATTAAGGAGTGGTGAATGGCAGTCAAGAACGGGTTTATCCCATTTGATGAGAAGCTGGCGCAAGGTTACCGGGAAGCTGGGTACTGGCAAAGGAAAAACTTGTCGTCATTATTGACTGAAGCGGCAGAGCTTTGGCCGGAACGGTCAGCTGTATTTGGGAGGAAACGTGATGAGTCGACTGTAACTACCTATGCTGAGCTTGATCTGAAAGTCAACTACCTAGCATCAGATTTAATTGCACGGGGTATTGAGCCAGGTGATCGAATAGTATTCCAATTTCCTAATATTCCGGAGTTTATCACGATATTTTTGGGCATTATCCGTGCCGGTGCAGTACCGGTTATGTGCCTGCCTGCACATCGTGAACTAGAAATTAGTCATTTAGTTGAACTGTCAGAAGCCGTGGGTTACATTATTGCTGATACTGCTAACGGTTTTGATTACCGGCGCCTTGCTCGATCAGTGCAGAGTAAAAATTCTCATTTAACACACATTCTGGTGTTTGGGGAAGCGGAAGAGTTTATACCGCTTAACTTATCATCAAATGTGTTGTTAGAGCTGCCTGAGGTTGATCCTGAATCTGTTGCTCTGCTTTTGGTTTCAGGAGGCACAACTGGTTTGCCCAAGCTGATTCCTCGAACACATCAAGATTATTTCTATAATATCTATGCAAGTTCAGAAGTTAGCGCTCTTACCCAGGATGATGTGTACTTGGTGTCTCTGCCTGCAGCCCACAATTTTCCTTTGGGCTGCCCAGGGTTTCTTGGTGCTTTGCATGTGGGTGGCGCAGTTGCTTTTACCGCTGATCCTAGTCCAGAAAATGCTTTTTCAGCTATTGAAAAGTATGGAGTGACGGTGACTGCTGTGGTGCCACCTATTGCTCAACTATGGTGTACAGCAGTGGAATGGGAAAATTTTAATTTATCAACATTAAGGTTATTGCAGGTTGGTGGATCAAAACTTGATGAAACTACAGCACGGAACATTAAACCGAAACTTGGCACTTTACTTCAGCAAGTGTTCGGAATGGCTGAGGGATTGCTGAACTATACCAGGCTGAATGATCCCGAAGAGCTTATTATGACAACGCAAGGACGACCTCTGTCTCCGGCTGATGAGGTACGTATTGTGGATGAAGAAGGTTGCGCAGTACCTCTGGGCGCTGAAGGTGAATTGCTTACTCGTGGTCCCTATACAACTCGAGGCTATTACAAAGCCGATAAATACAATAGCTATGCCGTAACTGATGATGGTTTCTATCGGAGTGGAGATATTGTTAGGCAGTTATCAACTGGGCACTTGATTGTGATTGGTCGGATTAAAGATGTGATTAACAGGGGTGGGGAAAATGTTTCTTGCGAAGAATTAGAAGAGCATTTGCTTGCGCATCAGAGCATCAGTTCTGTAGCAGTGGTTGGTGTTAGCGATGATTTTCTAGGAGAAAAAATTTGTGCAGCAATAGTGACTGACGGACTTTTTCCAGATTTGGCTGAAATTAGAGTTTTCCTTGCTGAGCGGGGGCTGGCTACCTATAAATTGCCAGATCAGTTGTTTGAGGTTGAAGCTATGCCTGTGACGGCGGTAGGAAAAATTGATCGTCGGGGAGTTGTTAATTTAATTGACCAGAGTCAGATTTAACTACAAAAGGGGATATGCTGGAAAGCTTTTCGCAGGTCTCTTCAAATTCTCGTTCAGGTGTAGATTGGCCAACAATTCCGGCACCGGCACGCAGCCATGCGATACCGTTTTCTTGATAGATAGCACGTAACACCAGGGTTGCTTCCATTCGACCTTCTGGTGAAATTGTTACTACTGCACCAGAGTAGAGTCCGCGTGATTCTCCGTCAAGACGGAAAATTGTTTCTATACTTTCCTTTTTGGGGATTCCAGAAGCCGTGACAGATGGGAATAGTGCTTCAAGGGCTTCCCAGCTGCTTCGTTCAGGTGCAAGTTGGCCCTGCACGGTTGAGGCAAGGTGTTGGACGCTTCCACGTTCTCTAACGGTCATAAAGTCTGATACTGAAGTTGTTCCATTGGTTGCTATTGATTCTATTTCTGAGAAAGAAGTACGCACTGAAATTGCGTGTTCTACAATTTCTTTGGGATCTTTTTCTAACTCAATTCTAGCTTTAAGATCTTCGGTATACCCGTTTCCGAAAGCCCTAGTTCCGGCTAATGGTTCAGTCGTTACTACACCATTTTTATCGACTGATACCACAAGTTCAGGACTGAATCCTGCAGCCTCTAGGCCATTCATCCGAAAAAGAAATGACCGCGCAGGTGTATTATTTTTGCGACCTAGCTGATAAGTGGCCGGGATATTAACGTGGTAGGGTACCCCAACTTTTCTGGAAAGGATTACCTTTTGGTAGAGCCCTTGATGTATTTCTCTGACGGCTGTAGCGACACGGTTTTTATATTGAGTTTGGTCGGAATGTATTTCTACCTTTGTGGCAATATAAGTTGTTGTAGAACGAGATTCAGCAATAAGGTCAATAATTTTTTGGCGTTCACTCTCGCTTCCCCCGATGATCTCAGTGGAAGATTTTGTTATTAAAATTTCGATACTGGGGATGATGAGATGGGCAAGCTTCTGTCCGCTACGTAAGTACCGTTCCGCTGAGAAGCTGTAAGCGCAAAACTCAAAACCTATCCACCCGTATATATTATTTGATTCCAAAGATAGTGACTTTAAAGCTTTTTCAAGCACCGTTCCAGGTTGTCCCGACCAGGGATTGCGCTGTCGGACGCCCTTCCATGTTATCTGAATTTCTCTAGTGTCAAGTTCGATGCTGCCCAGCGAGTTACCGGCGAATGTCCATTGCCCATGGCGTTCGTATACGACGTAGTCGGTAAACATAAGCGAAGAAGCTAGGTGGGCAACGGCAGCTGCGGGGTCAATGGGTGAGTCGACGGGTGGTTGTTTATTCAAGGTTTGCAACTGTCCTCCAGGTCTGAGTGCCAACTAAGATAAGGTTAGCATTACCTATGTTTTACTGGAAGGGCAGTGTGGGTATCGCCGCCGTGGAATGCAACCTGACGGACGGGTTCGCTGTTTAACTTGACCATAGACAGACTTAACTTGCGTAGCATTTGCGGTATGCCTGGTAACGAAAACAGCTTGTTTGCTTACTAGGCGCAGCGTATCCGGGAAGGTATCTGATCGGCCGGTAGGTTTAATTTGGTGGGATTTGTTGACTCACGAATCAAAGTGACCCCAAAACCATTTTCCGATCTAATCATGATTAGGCTGAGGTTGTGATTGAGCGCACCTTAGTGTTGATTAAGCCTGATGCCGTTGCCCGTGGTCATATAGGCGAAATCCTTGGACGAATTGAGCGTAAGGGCCTTAAAGTTGCTGCCCTTGAATTACGCGTTGCTACTGACGAGGTGGCTCGTGGGCATTACGCAGAACATGAAGGTAAACCCTTTTTCTCTTCCTTATTGGAATTTATTACCTCTGGTCCGCTGGTTGCCGCGATACTTGAAGGTCCTCGGGCAATTGCAGCTTTTCGGCAGATTGCTGGCGGCACCGATCCAGTGGAGAAAGCGGTGCCGGGAACAATTCGTGGCGATTTAGCCTTGGAAACCCAAGAAAACCTTGTACACGGTTCGGATTCACCCGAATCTGCTGTGCGTGAGATTGCCCTTTGGTTCCCCAGTTTGTGACATTTTCTATCACTAGATGACCCGTGCTGGTGTGATCTAGATGAAGTGTGTGGGACACTGAGGTAGGACGCAATGCACTTTTCTTTACGCAATGCGACCGGATAGATGTGTAACACGGCGCAATTTCTGCTTCGATACTGTTGCTTTGCAGGTTGACTGCATAGTTCTGCATCGCAGGGCAGTGATATGAAGCCTGTTGCTCGTTCTGTTCGCCAGGCTTATGTCTGCTCCAAGCGGACAGAGCAAAGACCATGAGATCCCGTACCACCGGGTACGGGTACAGACCAATGTAGCCTCCGTGCGGCCGCGCGACACTGCAGATGATATGTGGTGAGCGCGCCCGGAGGCCCGAGGAGATTACGTGGCCGATCAAGCGCCGCCAGAAGATTTCACACAACTAAATGCTGACATAGCAGCCTTACCTGAGCGGCTGCGTGTTCATGCTCTGGCTAAAACTTTGGGAGTAACCAGTAAACAGGTGCTTGCCGCGCTTGCTGAACTGGGAGAAAATGTCCGCAGTGCGCAGTCAAGTATTGACAAATCAGCTGCTGAGCAAGTTTTTGCTGCACTGTTTGGGGCACAACCAGAACCGGCAGCCCCGGTTGTTTTGGTCCCGGAGTCAGTTTCAGAGGTAACTCCGGCCGCTGCCCCGCTATTTTTGCAACCACAACCAGTGGTACGAGCGACACGGGTCAAGAAGGAAAGTGCGCTAGAAGATAATGCTGAGGAAGCTACGGCAGAAGTCGCAACGGCTCGCCGTCGACGTACCCGGCGTACTTCAAAGAATACGGAAGCAGAACAAACACCAGTCGGCCATCAGACAGAGTTATCTGTAGTGGAGATGGTTCAGGTGGATGTTACTCCTGAAGTAGGAGAGCTGGCTGAGTCGGATACTACCGGTGATGCAGGGGAAGAAGAAAGTACTGGCAATCGTCGTAGGCGTCGCGGAAGGCGTGGGCGTGGGCGTGGGCGCAGCGATCTATCTCCTGTTGAGGATGGTTCGCTAACCGCTGGTGCGGAGCGTACAGATGATTCCGAAGTAAATGAAACACCAGAAAGCTCCTCCCCGGTAACGGACTCTGAAGATGAGTTGGCGAATGAGGAAACCGGGCAGGCCGATGCTGAGGCGGGTGTTGACCCGCTGAGCCGTCGTCGCCGTCGTCGCCGTCGTCGTAAAGTTGGTTCAGGGGAAACAGATCTGACCGAAGATATCTCTTCTGATGATCCGCCTAATACTGTTGTTCATGAGCGTGAACCCAGAAATAAGAGTCGCAATCGTGACGAGGTACAGGGGATTGCTGGATCTACTCGGCTAGAAGCTAAGCGGCAGCGTCGACGAGATGGCCGTGATACTGGACGTAGGCGCCCGCCAATTCTTACTGAATCAGAATTTTTGGCTCGCCGTGAATCAGTCGATCGAGTTATGGTCGTACGTGAGCGGCTGCGTGCTGAATCCGGCAAGGTTACTCGACAAGAGGACTACACCCAAGTTGCCGTGCTTGAAGATGGCGTTCTGGTTGAACACTTTGTCACCACGTCTAGCTCAGCATCTATGGTGGGAAATATTTACCTAGGTCGAGTGCAGAACGTCTTACCAAGTATGGAAGCCGCCTTCGTGGAT
>JBOFCS010000103.1:0-14381 GCA_051646185.1 Mycobacteriaceae bacterium
GGGACACGCTGGGTGTTTTTCAGCTTGATGGTAGTGCTATGCGGGATTTGCTACGCCGTATGCAGCCCACCGGATTTGAAGATATTGTGGCTGTTTTAGCTCTGTATCGTCCTGGCCCGATGGGCATGAATGCCCATAATGACTACGCAGATCGTAAAAATGGCCGTCAAGTGGTTTCGCCGATTCACCCGGAATTGGAAGCACCGCTCAAGGAAATACTTTCTGAGACTTATGGATTAATTGTTTATCAAGAGCAGATTATGCAAATTGCACAGAAAGTTGCTGGTTATTCGCTTGGCAGAGCTGATATTTTGCGCCGCGCTATGGGCAAAAAGAAAGCTTCGGTATTGGAAGCTGAATATGAAGGTTTTCGCGATGGTATGGTAGCTAATGGATTCTCTGATCCGGCTGTAAAAGCCTTGTGGGACACCATTCTTCCTTTTGCTGGCTATGCATTTAACAAGTCGCATGCGGCGGGATATGGGTTAGTCTCATTTTGGACGGCTTACCTTAAAGCAAACTATCCTGCGGAATATATGGCAGGTCTGTTAACTTCGGTTGGTGATGATAAAGATAAAGCTGCAATTTATTTGGCGGACTGCCGCAAGCTTGGTATTACAGTGCTGCCTCCTGATGTTAACGAGTCGGAGCAAAACTTCGCTTCAGTAGGTGAAGACATTCGCTTTGGCATGAGCGCAGTTCGTAATGTGGGCACTAACGTGGTTTCCTCGATCATCAAGGCACGTAAGGAAAAGGGTGCTTTCACCGATTTTTCTGACTATCTCAATAAAATTGACATTACTGCTTGTAATAAGAAGGTGACGGAGTCTCTTATTAAGGCAGGGGCTTTTGATTCACTTGATCATCCTCGCAAAGGTTTATTCCTCATTCATGCCGATGCGATTGATTCGGTGTTAGGTACCAAAAAAGCAGAGGCGATGGGGCAGTTTGATCTTTTTGGTGATATTGGTGTTGGAGATGTGGATCAGTCGTTATCGTCAGTGTTTGCTATGAAAGTTCCGCAAGAAAATTGGGATACAAAACATCAACTTGCATTAGAGCGAGAGATGTTGGGGTTATACGTTTCTGGGCATCCGCTTAATGGAGTTGAGCATATACTTTCGGCTCAGTCGGATACTCAAATACCTGCTATTCTCGAAGGGATTATTAAAAATGACAGTCAGGTTACAGTAGGAGGTATTCTTGCTTCAGTTAATCGTCGAGTTAACAAGAACGGAATGCCATGGGCCTCGGCTCAACTTGAAGATTTAACCGGTGGAATTGAGGTTCTTTTTTTCCCCCAGGCTTATTCAGTTTTTGGAATGGACATCGCTGATGACGCTGTGGTTCTGATTAAGGCAAAGGTATCGATTAGGGACGATCGAATATCTCTTATTGCTAACGACCTTGCAGTTCCAGACCTTTCATCGGTTGGGGTGGCAAAACCTTTGTCAGTTAGTTTGCCTACTCGTCTGTGCACTTTAGATAAAGTTACCGCGCTTAAGCAGGTTCTTACTAGGCATCCAGGTACTGCTGATGTGCACGTGCGATTAGTGAACGGTACTCGCACGACAACATTAAAACTTGACGATCATTTACGGGTAACGCCTTCGTCGGCATTGATGGGAGATCTTAAGGCACTACTTGGCCCAGGTTGCTTAGGTTGAGCACAATTTCAACTGCATAGTCTTGCAGTTGTGGGTAGCTCAGGTGTTAACTTGGTGTATGCCATTGCAAGGTGAATATGAGCCAAGTATAAGCGATTGGGCCCGAAAGCAAGCTGAAGCCTATGTTGATTCCGGGGGCACCTACAAAACAACAATTAGGGGTTTCCCGGTTGTTATTCTGACTACTCTTGGTGCAAAGACAGGAAAATTACGTAAGACACCGCTGATGAGAGTTGAGCATGAGGGTGAATATGCGGTCGTAGCTTCGTTGGGTGGAGCCCCTAAACACCCTGTTTGGTATTACAATGTCAAGGCACATCCGCAGGTTGAACTACAGGACCAATCAACAACAAAGGATTATCTGGCCCGTGAAGTTCGCGGCGCAGAAAAAGATCTTTGGTGGAATCGAGCAGTTGCGGCTTTCCCTGACTATGCTTCCTATCAAAAAAAGACGCAGCGGGTGATACCAGTGTTTGTTCTCACTCCAATTCCATCATGACTTTTGCCATCCTGGTTAGTACTTCCGGATGGATCAGTGGCAGCATAGTTGGGTGTCTACTAGCGCCGAATCGTATTCAGACGTGACAACTTCCCTCTTCACCAGTGCTGAGAGGAAACTTACCGCTGATGAGATTGATGCTTCGGCTGTTCGGCTTTTAGGTGTTATTGCACAAACTCCACTAGAATTTAGTGAGAGACTTTCGGCTCTTACTGGAGCTAAGGTGTATCTAAAACGCGAAGACCTGCAGTCTGTTCGTTCCTATAAACTGCGCGGTGCCTATAACTTAATGGTTCAACTTAGTGAGGAAGAACGCCGAGCTGGAGTAGTGTGTGCCAGTGCTGGTAATCATGCCCAGGGTTTTGCTTTTGCCTGCCGGGTAATGAAAATTCAAGGTCGAGTTTATGTCCCCGTTAATACTCCTAAGCAGAAGCGTGATCGGATCATTTTCCATGGTGACGGTTTTATTGAACTCATTCTGGTGGGAAATACCTATGATGTTGCGGCGGCAGCGGCAATTGCCGATGTTCAAGAAACCGGAGCAACTTTGGTGCCCCCATTTGACGATCTGAGAACTGCGGCGGGGCAGGGGACTATAGCAGCTGAAGTCCTAAGTCAGCTTAGTGTTACCCCGGATGTCTTTGTTGTCCCGGTTGGCGGGGGTGGCTGTATCTCTGGGATAACCACCTACCTTCAAGAGCGTTCTCCTGCTACCGCAGTCGTTGGCGTTGAACCGGCAGGAGCTGCGTCGCTTTCCGAAGCATTAAAAGCAGGGGCTCCAGTGACTTTGCCGACTATTGATCCGTTTGTTGATGGTGCAGCTGTCGCTCGGATTGGATCGCTTCCCTATGACGTGATGACTGCGGCCGGAACGGTAGTGGGTAGAGCTGATCCAATTGTGACAGTAGATGAGGAAGGCCGGTCGCGCGGAACGGTTTCAGTTATCTCGGTAGATGAAGGTGCGCTTTGTACTAGTATCCTGGAGTTGTATCAGAACGAGGGGATCATTGCTGAACCTGCCGGTGCATTATCAGTGGCAGCACTTTCGTTAATGAAGTTACCGACGGAATCTGTTGTAGTGTGCCTTATTTCAGGTGGAAACAATGATGTTTCGCGTTATGGGGAGATATTGGAACGCTCATTAGTTCATCTGGGACTGAAACACTATTTTCTGGTCAATTTCCCTCAGGAGCCAGGAGCCTTGAGGAGATTTTTAGATGACGTTCTTGGGCCCAACGATGACATCACGCTTTTTGAATACGTCAAGCGCAATAATCGCGAAACTGGGGCTGCATTGGTGGGGATTGAGTTGGGTAGTGCTGAGGAACTTCCAGCATTGTTGGAACGGATGGCCGGTTCTGGGATGAATGCTGAACAGCTTAAGCCAGGTTCACCGGCATACCGCTATTTAACGTGAGCATCTAGTGTTTCAGTAGGAGCAAGAAGTCGTTTTACCACTTCGCTATGTAGTTGTGGGTCAGGTGTCGGACGTCCTAGAAGTGCAGCAAGGTAAATTCCCTCACCCACTAGGCGGACGAACTCAGCATGTACAGGGTCGTTGATTTCAGCGTGCAGACCTTTATCCCAAGAGCGCAGCAGTCAATAACTGCTGTTTGTATTTCGCAGTATTGGTCGTCTGCACTACGTAGCGCGGACACAGTGGAGCGGAGGCGCGCAAGATCTTGTGGCGACATGGAGTCTGGTGATTGAAGATAAAATTCGGTAACCGAAGCTCCTCTGGGTACGGCTTCTGAGAGTTGTCTATCAGCACGTAAGCCGATGCGACGAACCATGGCGGCAAGTAGGGTTTCTTTGCTGTGAAAGTGATAGAGCAGCCCCCTTTGGCTACTCAAGCTTGTGCCGCCACGCTTCTAGGGTGACTTGGGATAGTCCGTGGTCAGGATGAGGTGCTCAAGTGCGTCCAGAATTCGGTCTCTGGCTGATGAAGCGGTCATGTAGACAGACAGTACTTGGAGGGAATCTCCTGCTTCTTTTCCGTCTGGGCGGTAAAGTCTTCTCGGGAAGGTGTCTACAGGAAAGAAGAGAGTGTGTACCCGCAAAAATTTGCGGCAACAGAAACCTTGGCTGGGGCAATGAGAATCTCTGGGATATTGGGATTATAGCGTGGAATTGCTTTGCCAGATTCTGCACAATCTTCTTTTGTTTTTGGGATGCGCATCGCTTCACTTGTTGTGGCAGTAGTCTTGACGTTTGCGGCACTTATAGTTGCAAAAATACTGCGTTAAAGTATTGGGAGTGACTACCACCAATGAGTGGCTTGGGAAAGCTGACGACTTAGTTCAGGCACAAGTGATCTGGCAAAGGTGCTTGAAAGATGATGTGCATCATAATAAACTAAAATATTACCAATGACTGCAGGACAGAAATCGTCATTGCACATGGCATTGGAAATATCAAGAAGGTGTAGACCAGGGAAACTGGTCAAATAGGCAAGTGTTGGATTTATTGGATCTAAAACTTTATTGCGTTGCATACCGCAGGTTTTTGGGTTACCAGCATCGGCTAGGCAATCGGAGGCTAAGAAGGGGAACCCGTCTTTAGTTAGCCAAGGTGTATCCCGAATGCCCAATATACCAATAGTATTGGATTGTAATTTTTCCCAGATACCAAGATAAGATTCTGGTGTTATATCGCCGGTAGGCTCTGATCTAGGTCTAGTTGAAGTGGTAAAGACAAAGTCTGGATGGTCTTGAATGATTCTTGGTAAGACATTATCTATCCAGATTCGACATTCTGGATAAGCGTTGCCGAAATGCTTAGGGGATTCCTCGGTTGTTAACGGGCAACCGATTTTTAGATATGTTCTGATGGAAAATCCGTATTTTTCCCCAGGATGTCTAGAGCCGTGATCCAATGTTCTGAATGTGATCCACCAGCAAGAGCGATAGTACGGGGTGAATTAATATCTCCATACTGGCAAGTAAGAATTTCGGTGGTGTCAAAATCAGCGATACACCCATCAAGTGTTGTGATAGGTACGTCATCTTTTGCCTCAAGGGCAGTGGGTCGCATAGGCAATTTTGGTACGGTTGCCGCATCGGAAAATTCTCGAGCGCCAGGGTAGTCTGCGACACTAAGAGCGGCGAGCTTACCGCGATTTTCTATTGTGGACGCGATATAGATATTCCAACTTAGCGAACTAACTATTGTGCACAGTAAAAAGAAGCAGAGGCAGTATTGGGTGAGACTGATTGGGTTAAAGATATTTTGGCGAGAGTTATTGTGCAACGGGGATTTATCATGATAGTTGCGTATCGGATTTTCTATATAACGGGTTGTTAGAGTGGCAAGTGCAAGTGCAGCTGCAAGTATGAATGTTCCTTGAACAACGCTTATTTTCGCTTGGTTCTTTAGTGCAAGCCATGAGATTAGTAAGGGCCAATGCCATAGGTATAATGCGTAGGAAATTGAACCTAGCCAAACGAGATGTCTAGCGGCTAGTAGCCTAGATACTACTGGTGGGCAAGGGTCTGCGTTAGCGGCGCTGGGGTTTGGGGAATTGATGCTCAGTATCAGGAAACTGGTGGCAAGTACTGGAACAAGGGTAAGTGGCCCAGGAAATTTCTGGGACCCCTCTATGATGATTCCGCAGGAGAGTATTAGGGTGATTCCTACTATCGATAATATGTTGCGAAACCTGTAGTCGAGTTTGATGAGCGGGGCAAGAGTGGCTAGTAGTCCTCCGGTTAGTAGCTCCCAGGCCCTCGCGAAACTATCGTAATAGGCCCAAGGCTGATCGATACTGCTGGGATAGCTTGCGTAGCAAAATGATGCGGTAGTGCATACTGCCAGCACTCCAGCAACGACCCTACACTTTGCATGTGCATCTAACTGTGGTTGTGCTTTGTTTAATAGTAAAGACAGTCCAAGCGTCAACGCTACTATGCAGATGAAAAATTGACCTTGGACTGATATGGACCATAGATGCTGGAGCGGACTGACTGCTTGATCAGCAGCAAGATAGTCAGAGGAAGTTTGAGCGAGTTCCCAGTTTTGGTAGTAGAAGAGGCTTGCAAGTAGTTGATCTGAGATGAATTCCCACCGCGTTTGTGGCTGGGTCACTATTGCCAGAATTACGCATGCCGTTATGACAGTAATAAGAGCCGGCAGTAGACGTCGGGCCAAACGGATAATAATGGGAAGTGGTTTAGGTACTTGGTTTGCTAGGTAGATTTTAAGGAGGGATCCAATAAAAAAATATCCGGAAAGAACAAGGAAGACGTCGACTCCGCCTGAAACTCTGCCAAACCAAAGATGGAATACAACAACGGCAGTGATGGCTACCCCGCGGAGTCCGTCAAGGTCAACTCGGTGAGGGCGTCGAGGGCTTATTGTGTTTTTTTTGGGGGGCGAAGGTGGTTGTTAACATGGGCGGTGGACAATCTACCGTTTGCTGTTCAAGCATTGTTAAGCGCACTCTTTCTGGTTGTTCATCAGAAAGACATCCAAGGTCCCAGACCCGTTTTTATAACCTAGTTCCGTGCTGTCTAGGGTCATGTTGTGGTAGGCCAGCTAACAACAGCACAGATAAGTGCAATTGATGCACGACATATTTGGCATCCCTATGGAAGTTTTGGCGCCCAGGCTGCCCCAGCAACTGTGGTACGAAGCGCCCGGGGGGTCCGTTTTACTCTTGGTGATGGTTCAGAAGTTATTGACGGAATGAGTTCTTGGTGGGCGGCAATTCACGGTTACCGCAATCCAGTTTTAGATCGGGCAGTGACTGCACAATTGGAATCAATGAGTCATGTGATGTTTGGTGGTCTTACCCATGAGCCCGCAGCGAAACTTGCTCAACTTTTAGTGAATATTAGTCCAGTAGGGCTTGATACGGTTTTTTTTGCAGACTCTGGTTCTGTGTCGATTGAAGTGGGAATCAAGATGGCACTGCAATACTGGCGTAGTGTGGGAAAGCCGGGGAAATCTCGATTGCTTACCTGGCGTGGAGGGTATCATGGGGACACTTTTGCTCCGATGAGTGTGTGCGATCCTGATGGTGGGATGCATTCTTTGTGGACTGGGGTTCTGGCGCAGCAACTCTTTGTGCCTAAGCCGCCCAAGGACTTTGATCCTGATTATGTAAAGATTCTGGAGCAGAAAATTTGTAATCATGCCCAGGAACTTGCTGCTGTGATAGTTGAACCTGTGGTTCAGGGCGCGGGAGGGATGAGATTTCATCACCCGGCCTATCTGACTGAACTCCGTAGGATCTGTGACAAGTACGGTGTCTTACTTATTTTTGACGAGATTGCCACTGGATTCGGGCGCACTGGGACATTATTTGCTGCTGAGCAAGCGCAAGTATCGCCAGATATTATGTGTGTGGGAAAAGCTCTTACTGGTGGATATCTTACTCTGGCCGCAACTTTATGTACTCGTGAACTTGCTGAAGTTATTAGCTCGGGTGAGGCTGGAGGGTTAATGCACGGGCCTACATTTATGGCTAATCCGCTTGCTTGTGCAACTGCCGTCGCCTCGGTGGAATTACTGCTCTCAAGGGATTGGCAGCAAGAAGTGAGCAATATTGAATTAATACTTAATAGTGAGCTCACTCACGCGCGAAGGCTCGATAATGTGATCGATGTTCGGGTTAAAGGTGCCATTGGGGTTATTGAACTTAACCACGATGTTGATGTGCCACGAGCCAGTGCAAAGGCTATTTCTGCAGGTGTATGGCTTAGGCCGTTTCGAAATCTTATTTATACGATGCCAGCTTTTATCTGTGATGCTGAAGATGTTAGGAAAATTTGTTCGGCGATGACGCAGGCCGCGTCTAGTTGATTGTGATGGCATTTGGTTGAAGATTAAACTTGCGACACTAAGGCTAGGCTATGATATTCCTAGAGCTGGTGCCTGAATGGTCGGCGAAAATTGTTGTTGCTGCAGTGTTCAATGTGGAGCTAATGCAGCATTAGCATCTGTGCTATTTGATTGAGTTTATGTGTCTAACAACGGTTGCTGTTCATATACGTAGGAGGAAATGCGGTGTCAGTGCTTACCCCCGAAATTGTCTTTGAAACTTCAGGTGCGACTGAGTCAGATATGAAACCTTCTAAGAGGTTCTCCACTGTTGTGCGGTACGACCTTCCGGCTTCGATAGTTGTTCTCCTCGTGGCAGTTCCATTATCTTTGGGTATTGCCGTAGCTTCAGGTGCGCCAGTGATGGCCGGTCTTATTGCTGCTGTTATTGGTGGGGTTCTAGCTGGACTTGTTGGGGGTTCACCGCTGCAGGTTAGTGGACCTGCAGCGGGGTTAACGGTAGTTGTCGCCGAATTAGTCAATAACTTTGGCTGGAAGGTGACTTGTGCGATAACTGTATTGGCTGGGGTGTTGCAAGTTATGTTTGCGCTTAGTCGTATTGCGCGTATCGCTTTGGCTATTTCTCCAGTAGTTGTGCATGCAATGTTGGCTGGAATTGGCATTACTATTGCCCTGCAACAGATTCATGTGCTTTTGGGGGGTTCTTCAGCAAGCTCGGCAGTGGAAAATATCAAGGAACTACCTGGACAACTAACGGTGACCCATTTAGCTTCTGCATTCCTGGGGTTGGTGGTTATTTTAACTTTGCTTGGTTGGAAATATCTTCCAGCCAAGATCCGATTTATCCCGGGGCCGCTTGTTGCAGTTGTTGGTGCGACCCTCCTATCGACCTTGCTTGAGCTAGATGTTCAGCGCTTGCAGCTTGATGGGTCGCTTTTTGAAGCAATTGCTTTGCCGGAACTTCCAGATGGCAAGTGGATGCCTTTTTTTGCCGGCGCTCTCACTGTTGCCTTGATTGCTAGTGTGGAAAGTATGCTTTCAGCGGTTGCGGTGGATAAATTGCATACCGGGCCACGGACAAATTTTGATCGAGAATTATTGGGACAGGGCGCTGCAAATTGTGTTTCTGGATTTCTTGGCGGGCTTCCGGTAACCGGCGTAGTAGTGCGAAGTGCTACCAATGTTTCTGCTGGTGCCCGAACTCGTGCTTCGGCTGTTCTCCATGGGATCTGGATACTTCTTTTTTCGGTTTTTCTCGCTGGTCTTATTCAGCAGATTCCAAAAGCAGTGTTGGCTGGGTTGCTCATTTTTGTCGGCATCCAACTGATTAAATTGGCGGACATAAAGTTAGCACGAAGAACGGGTGATTTATGGGTATATGGAATCACTGTTTTAGGTGTGGTGTTGCTCAACCTCTTGGAGGGTGTGCTTATTGGGCTACTGGTGGCGATAGGGTTGGTCCTATGGCGAGTGGTTAAAGCCAAGATTGATGTTGAGCAATCTGATTCCGAGAGTTGGCGGGTAGTTCTTGAAGGATCATTTACTTTTTTGGCGTTACCAAAACTTACTGCGGCGCTCGGATCACTACCCGCTGCAAGTGCTGTGAGTATCGATCTGACAGTAGATTTTTTGGATCACTCTGTTCATGAGGTTATTGATAATTGGATTCGTCAGCATGAAAAGACCGGTGGCACAGTTACTCTTAACCAGGGAAGACATGCGCCAATGGATTTGGCTACCCAAGGTCCACCGCAGCGAAAGCTGTTAGTGGAAGGTGAGGGCACGGGGCTTGCGCCTTGGCGGGCTTGGCAGCGATCTGTACATACTGGTGACCACCATAAGACTCCGCGAGCGCTGCGATCGGTTTTGGCTGGAGTCAATGAGTATCACCGTAAAGGCGCGCGAGTCTTGCGAGAGCATATGGTTGATCTTGCTGCTGGGCAAGATCCGGATACTCTTTTCCTGACTTGTTCTGACTCTCGAATTATCCCAAATATCATCACTAGCAGCGGTCCTGGAGATTTATTTACTGTTCGCAATGTAGGAAACTTAATCCCTACAGGTGGTAAAGATGATGCCACTGAGGCAGCATTTAGTTTTGCACTTAACGAACTAGGAGTATCCTCTGTGGTCGTATGTGGTCACTCTAGTTGTGGAGCAATGGGCGCGCTACTACATGACCATGAGGATTCTGCTGAGGCTGGTGCTATCTCTCGTTGGCTCGGTAATGCAATGCCAAGCAAGTCGGCTTATCTCAACGGACATGTTGTAGGACGTGCCGCAGCCGAAGCTGGGTTTAGTAGGGTCGACCAGCTTGCGATGGTTAATATTGCTATTCAACTCCAGACTCTTGAACGGCATCATCTGGTTGGTGTTGCTCTTGCCGAGGGAAGAATAAAAGTTACCGGATTATTTTTTGATATACCAACGGCTAGGGTTCTGCAGGTATCGACTTCAGCTATCACCGAACTTGATTTACCGCCAGAAAACCCAGCGAGTGTTTCATTCGCACACTAGCCCGACTATGCAGTAGCTATTGAGTCTCGTACTGTAACTATATGGAGATTCGCCCCGGTGTGCTCGAGGACCTTAGTGGAAGTTCTGCGTTGACCTGGTTGGATGCTGTGGAATTGCAGCGACGTTCCGCTGGTTTGCGTCGGCAGGTACGGCCACGATCGATTGGTGCCGGACCAGTGGATCTAGCGTCTAAGGATTATCTCGGTCTGGTCCGAGATTCCCGGGTGATCAATGGGGCAATCACTGCTTTGCAAACTTGGGGATCGGGTTCAACGGGGTCTCGTTTAGTTACTGGGACTACAAGCCTGCATGAAACCTTAGAGTCTGAATTGGCTGCTTTTGTTGGGGCCCAATCAGGATTGCTTTTTTCTTCTGGGTATGTGGCTAATCTTGGTGCTGTTACTGCACTTTCGGGGCGAGGGTCGCTAATAGTATCCGACTCAGGTTCGCATGCTTCTTTAGTGGATGCTTGTCGTCTTTCGAGAGCGCGAGTGCATGTTGCGCAACATTTAGATGTTGATGAGGTCGCGGCAGTCCTAGCGTCGCGTACAGAAGATCGCGCAGTCGTTGTTACTGATTCTGTGTTTAGTGCCGATGGTGATCTGGCTGATGTGGTAGGGCTGCATACAGTATGTAGAAAATTTGGGGCGCTGCTTATTGTCGATGAAGCACACGGAATTGGGGTCCGTGGTTCAGGCGGGCGTGGTTTGGTCAACGAGCTTGGGCTAGCAGGGGAACCTGACATCGTGGTAACGGCAACGTTATCAAAATCTCTTGCTAGCCAAGGTGGAGTGGTGTTGTGTGCAAATAAAGTTCGTGATCACCTTATTGATACTGCGCGAACCTTTATTTTTGATACTGGTTTGGCGCCAGCTTCGGTTGGTGCAGCACAAGCTGCTCTGCATATTTTATCTGCGGAGCCCAGTCGAGCCCAGTTGGTTCTCGACCGGGCAATGGATTTGGCGAAGCTCGCTGGAGTGAAGGTTTCACCCGAATCGGCTGTAGTATCAGTGATTTTGGGAGATGCACAAGAAGCCTCACAGGCAGCTCAAGAATGTTTTAAACGTGGCGTGCATGTGGGATGTTTTCGTCCACCCTCGGTCCCGGTTGGAACGTCGCGGTTACGCTTAACGGCTCGAGCTTGTTTGACGCAGGCCGAGCTTGATGTTGTATCTACGGTGCTTGCTGAGGTTCTTGTGCGATGAGTGTTGTCGTGGTGACAGGTACTTCCACTGATGTTGGTAAAACGATTACAACAGCCGCGATTGGAGCGCAAGCGCTGAGTCAGGGCGTTAAAGTTGTAGTCATCAAACCAGTTCAGACTGGCGTTGCCGATGATGCCGATGGTGATCTTGCTCAGATTTCTCGACTTACTGGTATTTACGAAACAATTGAACTTGCCAGATATCCTGATCCACTAGCTCCGAGTACTGCCGCTCGCCGTTGTGGTCGCCCAATGTTAAGCCTCGACGAGGTTGTGCATGCGGTGCAAAGCGCTGATGGTCCTGAACAACTAACTCTGGTTGAAGGGGCAGGGGGAGTGCTAGTCCCGCTGGGTAAAGATGGTTTTACCATCCTTGACCTCGCTGCGGCCTTGTCGGCCCCCATAGTAGTAGTTGCCGCCGCTGGTCTGGGTACTCTCAATCACAGTGCGCTAACTGTCAGGGCAATAGTTGATCGCTCGATCTCCTGCCTAGGGGTGATCATTGGCTCTTGGCCGCAGCTTCCTGGGCTTGCCGAGTGTTGTAATCAGGCTGAGTTGGCCGAATTTACCAGGGTAAAAAATTTAGGTGCAATCCCGGCTGAAAGTGGGGCATTATCGCAGGTGGAGTTTCTTCGCTTGGCTCCTAGATGGTTAGATTTATCCGGGGGGATTATGCCCCAAAATGCGGTGTAGTCCCCGGGGTGGATCAGCTCAGTGTTGCGGCGTAGGGCACACTGACAAGTTAGTTGTAATTCCCATTCCGCAGACGACGTAGTGAAGTCAAGTTTTCCAAGGAGATCTCCCGGTGACGCAGGCCCCAGTTCGTCCAGTGACGCAGCATGTTGATGGTGTTCAAGATATTTTGCTTGCGGCCCGCGAGCAGGTCCTCGATCGTGGCGAGGCGTTAACTCAGGAGCAAGTACTTGCGGTACTTCGGTTGGGTGATGATCGTCTCGAAGAATTACTTGAGTTGGCTCACGAAGTTCGGATGAAGTGGTGTGGGCCCGAGGTTGAAGTTGAAGGGATTATCAGTTTAAAGACCGGTGGTTGTCCAGAGGATTGTCACTTCTGTTCGCAGTCTGGACTGTTCTCTTCTCCGGTGCGTAGCGCTTGGCTCGATATTCCTTCTTTGGTGGAAGCGGCAAAGCAAACTGCAAAGTCTGGTGCTACTGAGTTTTGTATCGTGGCGGCAGTTCGCGGCCCAGATGAACGGCTACTTGCTCAGGTTGCCGCGGGTATTGAGGCGATCCGCAATGAGGTGGACATTCAGATCGCTTGTTCTTTGGGGATGCTTACGCAAGAGCAGGTTGAGCAGCTGGCTGCTATGGGGGTGCACCGATATAACCACAACCTAGAAACTGCCAAATCTCATTTCCCTAATGTGGTGACTACCCATACCTGGGAAGAGCGTTGGGATACTTTAAGAATGGTCCGCGCGGCTGGAATGGAAGTGTGTTGCGGAGGTATCCTCGGAATGGGTGAATCTCTTGAACAACGGGCTGAATTTGCGGCCAACTTAGCCGAACTGGAACCTGATGAAGTCCCGCTCAACTTTTTAAATCCCAGGCCAGGTACACCTTTTGGTGATCTTGAAGTGCTTTCTGCCGCTGATGCACTGCGGGCTGTTGCTGCTTTTCGTTTGGCCCTACCCAGGACAATTCTACGTTTTGCAGGTGGGCGCGAGATCACTCTTGGTGATTTAGGTGCAAAAAAGGGCATATTGGGTGGAATCAACGCGGTCATCGTAGGTAACTATTTAACCACACTTGGTCGTCCAGCCGAGCAAGATTTGGATCTACTTGGTGAACTCAATATGCCGATCAAAGCTCTAAACGACACTATCTAGACGGATTGCCGTGAAGCAGGATTCGATTATTGTAGGCGAGTTTAATATCTACACCGGGCGTGAAATATCTGCTGAGGCTGGGGCGGTTGTGCCTACCGCGGCTGAGCTAGGACTCGAACCACCCCGATTCTGTGCTTCCTGTGGGCGTCGGATGACTGTGCAGATTCGACCTGATGGTTGGTGGGCACAGTGCTCTAGACATGGGACAGTAGACTCCACTGGGTTAGGGCAGCGATGAATCATTTTTGGCGGGCATCGATTATGGTTTGTGGCGCGATGGCTGGGATTGGTCTTTGTCTCGGATTGCTGTGGGGGCTAATAACTCCGGGTATAAATGGGGTTGTAGTCAGAGCAGATGTCGGGGGTTCACTAGCAGGAGATGCAGACCTGTACCAGCAGGTTCCGGGAGTGTTTGTGGCACTCACCGGTGAAAGTAGTCATTTCTTTGATTCTTTAGTGATTTTCTGTGGATTCTCTATTTTTGTTGGGATATTTAGTGCCTTGGCGGTATGGTCATGGCGAAGTTCTCGTGGCATTGAGGTGTTTTGTGGTCTTTTTGTCGGTTCAATCCTATCGGCTTACTTGGCCATGGTTATAGGAAATATTGTAGTGCAGCACCGCTTTGGTATTCCAGATCTTTTACAGATTGGCCACTACTACACGGCTGCACCCTCATTGGTGATTAATAATGCACAATGGAACTTTCAGGTTGGACCATTTTTTGGTCCAACCTCTGGCTGGGATGGGGCCAGTTGGTTGGCGATAGTGCCGTTACCGCTTGTTGTTTCAGTAGTGTATCTAGTTTCTGCGGCTTTAAATCTTCGCGATGATCTTGGGGTTGATCTGGAGTCGTCGATAACTAAAGGT
>JBOFCS010000133.1:0-9960 GCA_051646185.1 Mycobacteriaceae bacterium
GTGGACTACCCGGTGAGTAACCCCAAGTGCAATCGTCCTATCAGCTAGTGCAAGCAAAAAGAAGTTAGCGGTGTAGTCAGCGATTAACATTCTTTCATTCAGGAATCAAGTTCACTGTCGAATGATTTGTTCAGGCTCGGGCTGCGATTTTCCTAGCAAGCGGAGCTGGTACTGCAGCGCCGTATTCCCAACAGCGGTTTTGGGAAATTCTGGCAGCAATGAAAGCATCTGCAATATATGACGGTGCTTGTTGTATCAGTATCGATGCTTGTAAGGCGAGTGCCATCTGTTCAACGAGTCTGCGGGCGCCGTCTTGGGCGGATAGTGGATCAGAAAGTACTTGTTTAATAGTTGCTCGCATAGTACTTATATGGGCATCAAATTCTTGGTAGGTGCCAAGTCCACGCGAGACTTCTGTATCGAAGGCAAAAACAGTCTCAGGTTCCCGGGTCATCGCTCGCAAGACGTCAAGTGCTATGACATTGCCGGATCCTTCCCATACTGCCATGACGGGTTGCTCGCGATATCGCCGAGCCAAGGGAAAGCTTTCGGTATAACCGTTGCCACCCAAGCATTCTAGTGCTTCATAAGCATGGTGTGGGCCGCGCTTGCATACCCAATACTTGGCTACTGCAGTGGCGAGTCTACGAAAAGCTGCGGCCTCCGTATCGGTGCCGTCATAGGCAGCGGCAAGGCGCAGTGCAGTCCAGGTAGCGGCTTCAGATTCAAGTTGCAGATCAGCAATAACTCCTGTCATAGCAGGCTGCTCAATGAGTTTAGCACCAAAAGCTTTTCGCTCTCGAACATGCCAGGAGGCTTCGGCCACCGATTGCCGCATACCGGCTGCTGATCCTAGTACGCAATCGAGTCGAGTACAGCTGACCATCTCGATGATTGTCCGTACTCCACGACCTTCCTCTCCGACTAGCCAGCCAATGGTCTGATCAAATTCTATTTCGGAGGAGGCATTAGATTTATTGCCAAGTTTGTCTTTAAGCCGCTGGATTCGGAAGGTATTAAATTCCCCACCGGGAAGTACCCGTGGCACTAAAAAGCAGGAAAGTCCTTGCGATGACTGAGCAAGAACGAGGAAAGCATCCGATTGTGGTGCGGAACAGAACCATTTATGCCCGGTGAGAGTGTAGCTGCCAGAACCGATATGGACGGCTTGAGTCGTAGCAGCTCGGATATCAGACCCACCCTGTTTTTCGGTCATTGCCATACCAAAGATCGCTGAATCCTTGGTGTTCGGATCGCGTAGCTCGGGATCGTATATTCGGGAGAACACCCGAGGTAACCATTGTCGTGCCAGTGTTGGTTCGAGTTCAAGTGAAGGCACGACAGCATGTGTCATGGATACTGGGCAGCAGTGCCCTGGTTCTATTTGCGCAAAAAGCATGAATGTGGCTGCCCTAGCAACATTTGCTCCTGGCCTGGGATCGGACCAGGCTGAGGTATGGGCACCGGCTTCAATTGCTTTCTTAATGATCCGGTGGTACGAAGGGTGAAAAATTACAGCATCAATTCGGTTTCCCCACCGGTCATGACTCTGGTGAATGGGTGGGTTGGTATGGGCAAGTTCTGCATCAATCTGAAATTCACTTTTCCCGACAGTGTTGCCAATAGCGGTGAGTTGAGCGATCGACCATTCTGCTTGATACCGCGAGACAGCTTCAGTCATAGCTTTATTAAGCAAGTACTCATTGATATTTGTTCTTGGTGGTGCCTGGTTAAATACTTCATGGGTAGCGCAGCTAGATGGGTGTTGTAGGATATTTTTATTGCAAGCCATTATTTATCATCCTTTATTCCTATTGCGCGAAAACATAATTTGCGTATTTCTTCAACTATCACGTAATCAGAAAGTAGTGATAGCTCACTTGAACTCACCGGGCTGATTCTTCCGATGAGTGATTCGGAAATTGCGCCAATGAGTGCGGATGCGCTTAGTACAATATTTTGTGGAACGAACACACCTTTTCCGATGCCAGTCTGCAAAATTGTTGAAACAAGTTCTACATAGTTGTGACGGTATTTCAGTCTTTCCAGATCAACTTCTTTGGATACGGGCTCAAAAAGTAAAGACCAAGCCATTTTTCGATCTTTTAGCGCCCTGCTTGCAAAACTCCGTATCACTGAGTCTAGCTGAGAGTAAGGATCAGTTTGAGAGAAAACTTGATGCCGTGTCACTGTGAGTTCATGTTCTGCGGAGGTACGAAAAACTTCAACAAGAAGTTCTTCTCGACTTCCGAAATAAGAGTAAACCGATCCTACGCTTGTTCCAGCGAGTTGGGCTATCGCTGCTATTTTTGCTCCTTCAAAACCGCTTGTAGAAACAAGTGTGGTGGCTGATCGGAGTAAAAGATTACGTTTGACAATAGCCTTGTTCTGAGTGTCTGCAGTCCCTTGGTAGACCATAACAACCTTCCCTGTTTGGAGCCGACCCAAGAATTGAATCATGATTCAATTCTAATCTAGACTACAGCGGGCTCACGGGGCGGGAAAGTATAGTTATCCAGGATGCTGGAGCAAAGGTACATGGCTATATCCAGACAAAGATGCGCTAGTTTTTGGGGAGGAGTACTAGTTTTGCGCACGACTAAGGGGTTTGGCTCGGCGGTGGAGTTTTAGTGCCGATTAGTCATAAATTCACTGAGATGCACGTGAAATACATTGTTGAACAGGGTCGTGCACGTATTAGGTCGATAATGGTAGGGGAGTCTATCGTGTATTTTAAAAATTTTTACCAGCGGAAACTGAAGAAGGTCCCCGTCCGCACTGGCAAAAGTTGGAAGGGTTCCTACACGCGAAAATCTATAGTCCTATACCGAGGATGCCAAAAATCGTTATCGCGACGAGAAACGTTCCGACCCCTACTGCCGCGCTAAAGGGATCGAAACCATCATTTATCAATTCGCAAAACATATCAGGAGCTGTTGAGGGAATGTAGCCGAAAGTATCGATGAGCATGTTGTCCCCCTGGTTTAAGTGATCCAACCTGATTATCCGATGAGAAGAGATAAGTTACATACCATTTTTTGTTTATAAATTACCGCTGAACTGGGATTGAATTTCAAGAAATGCCTGGGTCTCGTTGAAATACCACTACTTAAAAAGCAATCATGCTTGCTTTTTTCCCCTTCTAATGTGAAGCTGGTGGCAGTCGAACTGAGGAGTGGGTAATGGCTGATATAGCCGCGATCCTGAAAGATTTACAGGCAGAGGGTGCAGATCTTGATCAGCTGGTAGCGGATCTTGATGACGAACAGTGGCGATTGTCCACTCCCGCTCAGGGTTGGACAATCGCACATCAGATTGCGCATTTGGCCTGGACCGATCAAGCGGCGCTTGCCGCGATTAGTGCTGGTTTGGATTTTGCCGAATTAGTTGAGTCGGGCATGAAAGACCCCGCCGGTTTTATTGATGCAGCTGCGGAGAAAGGGGCAAAACAAAGCCCCAGTGGTATGCTGGACGGCTGGCGAACTGGCCGCGAAGCTTTGGCAAAAGCTCTGGCTGAACGAGAATCAAGTACCAAAATTCCCTGGTTTGGTCCACCGATGAGTGCGGCATCGATGGCTACAGCACGTCTGATGGAGACTTGGGCGCATGGTCAGGATGTAGCTGATGCGCTGGGTGTCAAAAGGGTTCCCACTGACAGGCTGAAAAACATTGCACACCTTGGGGTTCGGACTAGAGATTTTTCCTTTGTGATGTCGGGTCTGACTCCGCCAGAAAAAGCTTTCCGGGTGGAACTTATTGCTCCAGACGGACAGGTGTGGATTTGGGGGCAAGCTGATGCGGAACAGCATGTTTGCGGTAGTGCTGAAAATTTTTGTTTACTCGTAACACGACGTAGACACCCTGAAGATCTTGATTTAGAGGTAAAGGGTGAGGATGCTAAGCAATGGGTGTCGATTGCTCAGGCATTTGCGGGGCCTCCCGGAACAGGGCGAGAAAGTGTGAAAAACAATGTCTAGCAATATTGTTCGTATCGGAAATGCTTCCGGATTCTATGGGGATCGCATCACGGCGATGCGAGAGATGCTTGAGGGTGGGGAACTCGATTTTATTACTGGCGATTACCTTGCCGAACTGACCATGTTGATCCTCGGCAAAGATCGTATGCGAGACCAGAGTCTTGGTTATGCCAAAACCTTTGTCCGCCAGGTGGAGGACTGTCTAGGGTTGGCGTTGGAGCAGGGCGTGAAGATTGTTTCGAATGCTGGTGGGCTTAATCCCGCTGGACTTGCGCAACGTTTACGCGAGATTGCAGCAGGATTGGGGTTGACAGCAAATATTGCCCATGTTGAAGGTGACGACCTTATCTCGCGAGCAGCTGAGCTTGGCTTAGGTGCTCCTTTAACCGCCAATGCTTACCTCGGAGCTTTTGGAATCGTGGAGTGCCTCAACTCAGGTGCCGATATTGTTGTCACTGGAAGAGTCACGGATGCTTCGGTGATTGTTGGTCCAGCAGCAGCGCACTTTGGCTGGAGCCGAACCGATTACAACAAATTAGCCGGTGCAGTTGCCGCAGGCCATGTTATCGAATGTGGCACCCAGGCTACCGGCGGTAACTATTCTTTCTTCCAAGAAATTACTGATATGTCTCGTCCAGGATTTCCGATAGCAGAAATATTTTCGGATGGTTCTTCAGTGATTACTAAGCATTCAGGAACAGGTGGAGCGGTAACTCGAGGAACGGTTACCGCGCAACTCCTGTATGAAATTGGTGATGCCCGTTATGCCGGACCAGATGTTACTACACGAATGGATAGCCTAGAACTTACCGAAGAAGGTAAAGATCGGGTTCGGATCAGCGGAGCCAAAGGAGAGCCCCCTCCTGCCACCGTGAAAGTCTCGCTCAATAGTCTAGGCGGATTCCGCAATGAAATGACACTTGTTGTCACAGGTTTGGATATTAAGCAGAAAGCGGATCTGGTAGAGAAGCAAATGCGCAGTTGGCTTCCGGTTACTCCCGCTGAGCTCACTTTTGATCTCTCAGAGACCGCTCAAGCTGATGCAAATACCGAAGAAGCTGCAAGTGCTTTATTGAGAATAGTTGCACGAGATCAAGATCCAAATGTTGTTGGCCGTAATTTTTCTAATACCGCGGTGGAGTTGGCTCTAGCAAGCTATCCAGGTTTTACCCTGACAGCACCGCCAGGGAAAGGTGCACCCTATGGGGTATTTATCCCGGGGTATGTTCCTTCGGTGCAGGTTCCGCACACTGCTGTGCTTGCAGATGGAACTCACGTTGCTATTGCTGCCCCTGTCGATACCTGCGAATTAGAGGTGACTCCAGATCCTGCTCTCGCCGAATCGGTTTCATATGGAAAAACTCAATCACTTCCGCTGGGGACTATCGCGGGAGCTCGTAGCGGCGATAAGGGTGGTAATGCCAATATTGGGGTATGGGTTCGTACTGATGAACAATGGCGATGGTTAGTGCACACGCTGACTGTCGATCAGCTCAAAAGGATGCTTCCCGAAGCGCAAGAGCTAAAGGTAACTAGAACCTTACTACCTAATCTTCGAGCAATAAATTTTGTTATTGAAGGAATACTTGGACAAGGAGTTGCCTATCAAGCCCGCTTTGATCCGCAGGCTAAAGGTATAGGCGAGTGGCTTCGATCCCGCAATATTGAGATACCGGAGGAAATACTATGACGGAGGAAACGCTATGACATGGCCCAATTTGTGGAATACCCCCGAGCGTAAAGAGCTTCGGGCATCTGTAAAAAAATTTGCACAAACCGAGATCATCCCGCACCTTGAGCAGTGGGAACATGAGGGTGAATTACCAAGGTCCTTACATAAAAAGGCAGCAGAGTGTGGACTGTTGGGAATTGGTTTTCCTGAAGCTGTTGGTGGTGAAGGCGGTGATTATATTGACGGACTTATCGTTGCTGAAGAACTGATTTATGCCGGAGCTTCAGGCGGGCTTATTGCTTCATTATTTACCCATGGGATATCCACCCCGCATATTATTGCCGCAGGGGACCAAAACCAGATCGAAAAATGGGTCCGCCCTACGCTTTCTGGCGATAAAATCGGATCACTTGCCATTACCGAGCCTGGTGGCGGTTCAGATGTTGGGCATCTTCGAACCCGAGCAGTTCGTGATGGAGATGACTATATTGTTAATGGATCTAAGACTTTTATTACTTCTGCAGTCCGAGCAGATTTTGTGGTGACAGCTGTTCGTACTGGTTCTGAGGAATTAAAAGGAGCTTCTGGGGTTTCATTGCTGGTGGTAGAAAAGGGAACTCCAGGTTTTACCGTGGCACGTAAGTTAGACAAGATGGGGTGGCTTGCCTCCGATACCGCAGAGTTGTCCTATGTGGATGTGCGAGTGCCGATAGTAAATCTTGTTGGAGCAGAAAATTCTGGGTTTGCACAAATTGCTGCTGCTTTTGTTACCGAACGACTTTCGTTGGCTGTTCAAGCTTATGCGGCTGCCCAACGATGTTTAGACCTCACTCTGCAATGGTGCCGTGATCGGGAGACCTTTGGTAGGCCCCTTATTTCCCGGCAGTCCGTTCAAGATACCGTGACCGAAATGGCTCGACGGATTGATATTGCTCGGGTTTATACCCATGCTTTAGCTGAGCGTTATATCAATACCGAGGATGACTGTATTGCCGAGGTCTGTTTCGCCAAAAATACCGCTGTTGAAACTGGGGAATGGGTGGCTAACAAAGCAGTTCAACTTTTTGGTGGTATGGGATACATGCGTGAAAGTGAAGTCGAGCGGCAGTACCGGGATATGCGTATTTTAGGCATCGGTGGCGGTACTACAGAAATTCTTACAGGGTTAGCTGCCAAACGATTGGGTTATCAGTCATGATGATGAGAGAAGGGGAGCAGTAAGCCATGGCACAGCTCACAAGTTCGTTAGATATTTCTTCTCCCGAATACCTAGCGGCAGAAGAAGCGATGCTGACTAAGCTCGCTGAAGTTCATTCCGAGCACCAGAAGGTACTAGATGGTGGTGGTGAACAGAAGCTTGCCAGGCATAAAAAACGTGGAAAGTTATTGGCAAGGGAGCGGATAGAACTTCTCATTGATGAGGATTCGGCGTTTCTCGAGCTTTGTCCATTAGCTGCATGGGGAAGTGATTTTCACGTTGGCGCTTCCATTGTTGTAGGTATTGGAGTTATTGAAGGTGTCGAGTGTCTAATTGTTGCTAATGATCCGACAGTGCGAGGGGGGACAAGTAACCCGTGGACACTGAAAAAAGTTTTCCGTTCCAATGAAATTGCTTTTCAAAACAGGCTCCCGATTGTTTCATTGGTGGAATCGGGGGGCGCAGATCTGCCTACCCAAAAAGAAGTTTTTGTTCCTGGCGGACGAATGTTCCGGGATCTTACCAAGGCTTCGGCAGCTGGAATACCCACAGTTGCTTTAGTCTTTGGTAATTCTACGGCAGGTGGCGCGTATATTCCTGGAATGTCGGACCATGTGGTCATGATAAAAGAGCAATCGAAGGTTTTCCTTGGTGGTCCGCCGCTGGTCAAGATGGCTACCGGTGAAGAATCTGATGATGAGTCATTGGGTGGCGCAGAGATGCATGCGCGAGTTTCTGGTCTCGCCGACTACTTCGCCTCAGATGAGCAAGATGCAATCAGATTGGGTCGGCAGATTATTAAGCGGCTGAACTGGTCTAAGGAGGGTCCAGCGCCACAAGCTGCCGCTGAGGTACTGGAACCACGGTACAGCTCGGAGGAACTTCTTGGGATTGTACCTTCGGATTTGAAGATTCCGTTCGATCCGCGTGAAGTGATTGCTCGCATTGTTGATGATAGTGATTTTGATGAATTTAAGGCACTCTATGGGTCATCGTTGGTGACTGGCTGGGCTCAGTTGCATGGTTATCCGGTAGGTATTTTGGCCAATGCTCGTGGTGTGCTCTTCAGTGAGGAGGCGCAAAAGGCAACTCAGTTCATTCAGTTGGCCAACCGGGCAAATACTCCATTATTGTTCTTGCACAACACTACCGGCTATATGGTGGGTAAAGAGTATGAACAGGGTGGCATTATTAAGCATGGTGCGATGATGATCAATGCAGTATCTAACTCCACGGTTCCCCATATTTCGGTACTCATGGGTGCGTCCTATGGCGCTGGTCATTATGGAATGTGTGGCCGTGCTTATGACCCACGTTTCCTTTTCGCTTGGCCCAGTTCAAAATCCGCGGTGATGGGCCCAGCTCAACTTGCTGGAGTGATCTCGCTGGTTTCCCGAGCTGCTGCTGAAGCTAAAGGTAAGCAGGTGGATGAGGATGCAGATGCAGCAATGCGGGCTATGATTGAAAGTCAAATAGAAGCACAATCCTTGCCAATGTTTCTATCGGGAATGTTGTATGACGATGGTGTTATTGATCCAAGAGATACCAGAACTATTTTGGGGATGTGTCTTTCAGCGATTCACTCGGCTCCAGTAAAAGGGGCCGATAATTTCGGCGTCTTCCGAATGTAGGGGAAAAAATGACTAATGATTCTGATCAGAAATGTCAGGTAATCACCTCGGTTTTAGTTGCCAATCGTTCTGAGATTGCCCGACGAGTATTTAGTACGGCACGGCGGAGTGGTTTTCGAACGGTGGCAGTCTTTTCCGATGCTGACGCAGATTCTCCGCATGTCAATGAAGCGGATCTAGCTGTCAGATTGCCTGGAAACACCCCTGCTGAAACATATTTGCGTATAGATAGCATCTTAGCGGCAGCTCAAAAGAGTGGAGCTGATGCAATTCATCCTGGCTATGGTTTCCTCTCTGAGAACACCGGATTCGCGAAGGCAGTTCAGGAGTCGGGTTTGACCTGGATTGGACCACCGGCTAAGTCAATTGAGTTGATGGGCTCAAAAATTGAGTCGAAGAAAATCATGGCGGAGGCGGGAGTTCCAGTGCTTACTCAGCTGGATCCGGGAATGCTGAGCGAAAATGATCTTCCAGTTCTGGTCAAAGCCTCCTCGGGAGGGGGTGGGCGTGGCATGCGAATCGTTCGCAACCTTGCCGACGTAGCTACTGAGATTCAAGCTGCACAGCGAGAAGCTGCCTCTGCTTTTGGTGATCCCACAGTATTTTGCGAGCGGTATGTGGAAACTGGGCATCACATTGAGGTCCAGATTATGGCTGATAAGTATGGAACAGTCTGGGCAGTAGGTGAGCGGGAATGTTCTATCCAGCGACGCCATCAAAAGGTGGTAGAAGAAGCGCCTTCGCCGTTAGTTGAAAAACATTCCCCCGGTATTAGCGGAGCTGTTACCGGGATGCGCGAGAAACTATTCGAGGCAGCAAAACTAGCTGCAAATGCTATTGGCTATGAGGGGGCCGGGACGGTTGAATTTCTTGCTGATGCTGATGGGCGTTTTTACTTTCTTGAGATGAATACTCGTCTGCAAGTTGAACATCCAGTAACGGAAAACACCACCGGTCTGGATTTGGTAGAGCTGCAACTTCATGTTGCAGCTGGTGGTCGGTTAGCAACTGAACCGCCACCACTTCGTGGACACTCAATTGAAGTTCGGCTCTATGCTGAGGATCCGGCTAAGGATTGGCAACCACAAAGTGGCACCTTGTTCCGATTTGATATTCCACATGTGCAGAGCGAATTTTCCGTGCTTACCGACACTGGCATTCGTCTTGATTCGGGAGTCGTAGACGGCTCAGTGGTGGGGGTGCACTATGACCCAATGCTTGCAAAGGTGATTTCTACCGCTCCAACACGATCAGAGGCAGCAAGGATGCTTGCTGCGGCCTTAACGAGAGCCACTATCCATGGGTTAGTAACAAATGTGGCGTTATTGGTAAATGTCCTTCGCCATCCAGCGTTTCTTGCAGGACACACCGACACTGCTTTTTTCAATACTCACGGCCTTGATGAGTTGTCGGCGCCACTTGCCGATGTCTCCGCTGAAGGGTTGGCAGCAGTGGCAGCTGCTCTGGCAGATGCTGCGGTAA
>JBOFCS010000145.1:0-17348 GCA_051646185.1 Mycobacteriaceae bacterium
TACTCACACTCAGTAAGACGGAGAAAACCTCGTTTTGGTTCCATTTTTTACCAAAAAACTTTTCCACACAATATTTTCCCAGCTCACACCCAGTACAGTACCAACCACACGTTACCCTCTTAGTCAAGATACGTATAGAGGGAACGAATTGTCTTACTCTTAACCAGAAGGCTACGACCACCGATCTCCAAGCATGGCCCACACCGGCAACAAGACCACCCTCCGCCAACAAAAATCGCACAAGGAAGTCCTATCGTGTCCGATTTCTCTTTGTACTTTGATGAACGGTGTTTATGGCATACCAGCGCCACCATGTATGCCGGAACATTTCCAGTTGGCGGTTGGGTGCAACCGACCACTAGCGCAGTGCATGTCGAATCACCTGAGGTGAAACGTAGAATCAAATCTCTTCTTGATGTCAGTGGCTTGACCAAGCAGATTCAGGTCCGCACCGCTGCCCCAGCCAGCGATGAACAGCTACTACGTGTACACGACTACACCTATCTAGAAAAGTTCAAGCACGTTAGCGACACCGGCGGTGGTGAACTAGGCAATGAAGCCAGTTGCGGTCCCGGAAGCTACGAGATAGCCCGCCTTGCCGCTGGGCTGGTCACCCAAGCGATATCCGATGTCCTAGAAGGCCAGGTTCGATCTGGTTATGCCCTAGTACGTCCACCCAGTCATCACAGCTCCCGATCAACTCCAATGGGTTTTTGTTTTTTGAATAATGTTGCTATCGGCATTGAAGACGCCCTAGCCACCGGCAAAGCCACTCGAATTGCCGTTTTAGACTGGGATGTTCACCATGGGAACGGGACCCAAGAAATATTCTACGAACGTAGCGATGTCCTCACCATTTCGGTACATCAAGATAAATGCTTCCCTCCTGGATACACCGGCACCGAGGACCGCGGCTCAGGACCGGGCTATGGAACCAACCTGAATGTGGCGCTATTTCCTGGCGGTGGGCACCGGGAATACTTGGCTGCAATGGATGTACTTGTACTTCCGGCACTGCAAAAATTCAATCCCGATATTATTATTATCGCCTGCGGGCTTGATGCCAACGGACTTGACCCATTAGCTCGAATGCTGGCTACTTCAAATACTTTTCGAGAAATGTCAAAAAGAGTTCTGAGCCTTAACCGTCCCGTTGTAGCTGTCCACGAGGGTGGCTATAGCGAATCCTATGTACCGTTTTGCGCTCTTGCCGTCATTGAAGAACTCAGTGGCATTCATACCCCCTGCGAAGACCCTTCGCTTGATTTTATCAATAGACAACAGCCAAACGAGAAGTTTTACAACTTTCAGCTAAACGCGTTACACCAACAAGCCAAGCAACTCGGATTCGCCAATTAAGGTCTCATAGTCAGGATTCTTGGCCCACTACTAGTTACGGCAACCGTGTGTTCCCAATGTGCAGACTTAGTTCCGTCTGTTGTGACCACTGTCCAACCATCTTCTAAGACTTCAGTTTCCGAAGTACCTAGGGTAAGCATCGGCTCAATCGCCAAGCAAGAACCCACCACCAATTCTGGGCCTTTCCCCGGAGCGCCTTCATTGGGCAAAAACGGGTCCATATGCATTTCCCGGCCGATAGCATGCCCACCGTAACCATCAACTATACCGAAACTTCTTCCAAATAACTTCTCCGCCTTGCGGGTTCCTAACTCAATGGCATGAGAAACATCAGTTAACCGATTACCAGGAACCATCGCGGCGATACCCGCTTCCATCGACAACCTGGTCGCTTCGCTGAGCTGGTGTTCCGCCTCAGTAATCTCCCCCACTCCAAAAGTCCAAGCCGAATCCCCGTGCCAGCCTTCAAAAATCGCACCACAGTCAATTGATACTAAATCACCAAGGGCTAAAATCGCAGTAGGCGAAGGTATCCCATGGACAACCTGATTATTAACCGAAGAACAAATCGAACCAGTAAAACCGTGGTAGCCAAGAAAAGAAGGTACCGCCCCAGCATCGCGAATCGTTGCCTCAGCAATCTGATCCAACTCTAAAGTCGAGACCCCAGGCTTGGCAGCGGCCCGAACTGCAACCAAAGCTTGGCCAACAACGGCTCCTGCTGCAGCCATTGCCTCAAGCTCACCCTCAGTACGGAAAGGAACAACCTTACGTTTACGGCCGAATGCCACTTTGACCTCTTTTAACGAGTTCGATTACTGACCAAGCAGGGATAACGCACGCTGGTTCACTTCGTTAACTTCGCCAACAGCATCGACGGTCACAAGCCGATCCTTGTAGTAGTCAAGAAGCGGGAAAGTCTCTTCTCGGTATACCCGCAACCGATTGCGAATCACGTCCTCGGTGTCATCCTCACGTCCACGAGCCAACATCCGCTGAACGACAATCTCCTCATCAATACTGAATTCAAGCACAGCATCTAGTTTGTGCCCAAGCTCAGCAAGAATATCAACTAATGCATCAGCCTGAACTACTGAACGTGGGAAACCATCAAGCAGGAAGCCGTTTACCGCATCTGGTTCACTCACCCGACTTCGCACCATATCGATGGTGAGTTCCGGCGGAACTAATTCTCCAGCATCAAGATATTTTTTCGCCTCAATGCCTAATGCAGTGCCCTCACCAATATTGGCACGAAATAAATCACCGGTAGAGATATGTGGAACCCCAAGTTTCTCTGATAGCAAGCTCGCTTGAGTCCCTTTACCGGCACCAGGGGGGCCCAGAAGTACAAGTCTCATCGGAGGAACCCTTCGTAATTGCGCTGCATTAGCTGACTTTCAATCTGCTTGACCGTATCGAGGCCTACTCCAACCATAATGAGAACTGCAGTACCACCAAATGGAAGGTTTTGAACCCCACCAGAATTACCTATTTCCAAGAAGAGGTTAGGTAGTACAGCAATAAGACCGAGATAAATCGAACCTGGAAGGGTAATGCGGCTTAACACGAAGTTCAAATAATCGGCAGTAGGCTTCCCTGGACGAATACCCGGGATAAAACCGCCAAATTTCTTCATCTCATCAGCGCGCTCTTCCGGATTAAAAGTGATAGCAACGTAGAAATATGTGAAGAAAACAATCAGCCCAAAGTAAATCGCGATGTATATCGGACTACTTGGATCTACCAGGTATTCGCTGATAATTTTTTGCCACCAGCTCGGATCAGTATCATTAGGGTCCTGAGTGAGCTGGCTCAGGAGATTGGGCAGATATAGCAACGAGGAAGCAAAAATCACTGGAATCACACCAGCCTGGTTTACCTTCAGCGGTAGATACGTCGAGGAACCACCGTACATACGACGGCCGACCATACGCTTGGCGTACTGAACCGGAATGCGACGCTGACCCTGTTCCACAAAAATCACACCAGCGATAATGATCAAAACCGCAACACACACCATAGCGAAAACCAGCGGTCCACGACTATCCAGAATCGCCTTACCCTCAGCCGGGATCCGAGCCGCAATACCAGCAAAAATGAGCAAAGACATGCCATTGCCTATGCCACGTTCAGTGATCAATTCACCGAACCACATCACCAATGTCGCTCCGGCGGTCATCACCAAAACAATGACAACAAGACCAAAAATGCTCTTATCATTAAGAATGCTATCGCTCTGTGAACAGCCCTGTAGTAATTGCCCACGAGAAGCCAGCGCCACGATGCCTGTGGCCTGCAAAATTGCCAACGCCACGGAAAGATAGCGCGTGTACTGCGTCATCTTGGCCTGACCGCTTTGACCTTCTTTACGCAACTGCTCAAACCGTGGAATGACCACTGTCAACAGCTGCACGATGATACTTGCCGTGATGTACGGCATGATGCCGATGGCAAACACCGACAGCTGCAACAGCGCGCCACCGGAAAAAAGATTAATTAATGAGTAGATACCGGCAGAGTCCCCACCGGAAATCTCATCAAGACATTTGTGAACATTGCTGTAGTTCACACCTGGCGACGGCAAGGTCGTTCCGAGGCGGTACAAGGCAACGAGCCCAAGGGCAAAGAGGATCTTCCGCCTCAGGTCCGGAGTCCTGAGGGCCGAGACGAAGGCGGAAAGCACTAATCCTCCTGGCGCACGATGGGCGAAATTCGCCCGTCTAGGGACGGCATCTTCTTAGCGGGCCTGCTATACAAAACTAACCCCGTTAAGAGGACTGTCTACCGCTGATTGCGGCACACAAAAAAACACAACTCTCAAACTCTAACAGTCTTACAGAACCGGTGAGTTCTAAGCGTGGACTTCACCGGTCAAGCAGATGGCCGCGCAGGGAAACAAACAGCTCCTACGCGGCCATCGCCGGTCTAGCTCACACAATTTTATTGTATGCAGTACTAGCGAAGGAACGCTCAGGCCTCGGTGGCCGTTCCACCAGCAGCAGCAATTTTTTCTTTTGCCGAACCGGTGAACTTGTTAGCGGTGATCTGAACCTTAACGGTTAACTCACCATCGCCAAGAACCTTTACTAGTTCATTCTTGCGTACCGCACCTTTGGCAACCAGATCAGCAATGCTGATCTCGCCACCCTCGGGGAACAACCGAGTAATGTCACCAACATTGACAACCTGGTATTCGGTGCGGAATGGGTTGGTAAAACCTTTGAGTTTTGGCAGACGCATATGCAGAGGCATCTGACCACCCTCAAAACGTGCCGAAACATTCTTGCGGGCCTTAGTGCCTTTAGTACCGCGACCTGCAGTTTTACCCTTTGATCCCTCACCACGACCAACGCGAGTTTTCTCGGTCTTAGCACCCGGAGCTGGGCGCAGATGATGCAGTTTGATCGTCATGTCAGACCTCCTCAACTGTAACTAGGTGGCGAACGACCTGGATCAATCCGCGGTTTTGTGGGTTATCCTCGCGGATAACCGTCTGGCGGATACCTTTAAGACCCAGGGTACGAATGCTGTCCCGCTGGTTCTTCTTAGCACCAATGATGCTTTTAACCTGAGTGACTTTAAGTTCAGCCATGGCTTACTGCTCCTGCCTGTGCACGCGCACGCAACATGCCAGCTGGAGCAACATCCTCGATAGGTAGACCGCGACGTGCAGCTACCTCTTCTGGACGCTGCAGCAACTTCAGTGCGGCAACGGTGGCATGCACCACGTTGATGGCATTGTCGCTACCAAGCGACTTGGACAGGATGTCGTGTACGCCTGCACACTCAAGCACAGCGCGAACAGCGCCACCAGCAATCACACCAGTACCAGCGGAAGCTGGGCGCAACATCACTACGCCTGCTGCTGCTTCACCCTGGACTGGGTGGGTGATGGTGCTACCGATCATCGGAACGCGGAAGAAACTCTTACGAGCCTCTTCAACACCCTTTTGAATGGCCGCAGGAACTTCCTTGGCCTTGCCGTAACCAACACCCACGAGACCATTGCCATCACCCACGATGACCAGTGCGGTGAAGCTAAAGCGACGACCACCCTTGACCACCTTAGATACGCGGTTAATGGCAACTACACGCTCGATGTGATTGCTTTTTTCAGCAGTGGCACCACGACCACCTTCGCGGCCGCCGTCACGGCCACCACGACGGTCATTACCGCCGCCACGGCCACCATTGGCGCCGTTGTCGTTGCTGTTGCTTCCGGCGGGTCCGTTGCCGCCGTCACGCCTTTGACGTCCTGGCATTAGACGGTCCTTCCGTAGCTGATAGTTGTTTGGTTGAAAGTAGTCATTAGAACGTCAACCCACCTTCACGGGCTGCGTCCGCAAGAGCTGCGATACGCCCGGTGTAGGTATGCCCACCACGGTCAAAGACCACGGCATCCACACCGGCTGCCTTAGCGCGCTCAGCAATAAGCTGACCGACCTTGACACTCTGAGCCTTCTTGTCACCTTCAACGGTGCGCACATCAGCTTCAATGGTCGAAGCGGCGGCAATGGTGGTTCCGGTCAAGTCATTCACCAACTGAACGTGAATGTGACGTGCGGAACGGTTGACCACCAAACGTGGACGCTCAGCAGTTCCGGCAACCTTCTTGCGAAGACGGAAATGGCGGCGCGCCTTGGACAGACGACGCTTGGTAGAAACGTCTTTGCCACGCGGAGTGCGCTTTGGCTGCACTTTTTCCGATGACTTTTCTTGCGTAGCTGAGTTGGTCATATCACTTACCCGTCTTTCCGACCTTGCGGCGGATCTGCTCACCCTCGTAGCGAACACCCTTGCCCTTATATGGGTCTGGGCGACGCAGACGACGGATGTTGGCCGCAATCTGGCCAACCTTCTGCTTGTCGATGCCGGAAACCGAGAACTTGGTTGGGGATTCCACAGCAAAAGTGATTCCCTCAGGAGCCTCGATAGGCACCGGGTGGCTGTATCCGAGTGCAAACTCGAGATCCTTGCCCTTAAGTGCAACACGGTAACCAACACCAAAGATTTCCATCTTTGTGGTGTAGCCCTCGGTTACGCCGGTGACGAGGTTGGCAACTAGGGTGCGCGAAAGACCGTGCAGAGCCTTGCTACGACGCTCGTCGTCAGGACGGTTAACGGCGATAGAGCCGTCTTCTGTCCGCTCGACCGTGATGGGCTCAGCAATAGTTAAACCAAGAGAACCCTTGGGGCCCTTCACGGAAACTGTCTGTCCATCGATGGTTACGTCAACGCCCGCAGGCACAGTGACGGGATGCTTTCCAATACGCGACATGTCAAATACCTCCCGTTACCAGACGTAGGCGAGGACTTCGCCCCCGACGCCCTGCTTGGCCGCCTGACGGTCGGTGAGTAGACCAGTCGACGTGGAGATGATCGCCACGCCAAGGCCACCCAGGACCTTAGGCAGGTTGGTGGATTTTGCGTATACGCGCAAACCTGGCTTAGAAACACGGCGTAGACCGGCGATGCTGCGCTCGCGGCTAGGTCCGTATTTGAGGTCAACAACAAGGGACTTGCCCACTGCTGCATCTTCGGTGCGGTAATCGGTGATGTAACCCTCGCGCTTGAGGATCTCGGCGATATTGGCCTTGATCTTTGAGTGCGGCAGAGTCACCTCATCGTGGTACGCCGAGTTGGCGTTGCGCAGACGTGTTAAAAAGTCTGCGATCGGATCAGTCATAGTCATGACAGTGACCGTCAACCTTTCTCGTTGCGGTTCCCATGCAACATGCCTGCGCCGGTTCCCAAATTTTCTGGGCCTAGCACATCGCATCGTGGGCCTACTACGAAGCAAATGTGGCCCTGACCTGCAATGGCCGGTCAGGGGTAATACTCTGTCAATGCCGCAGCACTGACAGGCAGACCTAGGCTCAGCGCCGATATAACGGCATGCCAAAGCCCAGACAACCTGCTCAGTCTAGGGGTTGAGGCGGGCAAGCACAAAATCGAGAAGCAGCATGGCCTATTCACCCGGTTTGGCAAGAACACAATGATGAAGGCCCGAGCCATATTTGACTCGGGCCTTCATCATAATTAGTACTGCGGGGTTTCTTACCAGCTGCTCTTGCGAACGCCAGGAAGCTCACCAGCGTGTGCCATTTCGCGCACGCAGATACGGCAAAGTCCAAACTTACGGAATACTGAATGTGGTCGCCCGCAGCGATTGCAGCGGGTGTACGCACGAACAGCAAACTTTGGCTTCTTTGCGGCCTTATTGACCAGTGCTTTCTTAGCCATCTACTCAGTTCTCCTTGAACGGGAAGCCGAGGTGCTTAAGCAGCGCGCGGCCTTCTTCGTTGTTTGTGGCTGTAGTGACCACAGTGATGTCCATACCGCGTGGGCGGTCAATGGAGTCTACGTCGATCTCATGGAACATGGACTGCTCGTTAAGACCGAACGTGTAGTTGCCGTTGCCATCAAACTGATTACCGCTGAGGCCACGGAAGTCACGGATACGAGGAAGAGCTACCGAGACCAGACGGTCCAGGAACTCCCACATCCGATCGCCACGCAGGGTTACCCGCGCACCAATGGGCATACCTTCACGCAGTTTGAACTGCGCAATGGACTTGCGAGCCTTACGGATCTCTGGCTTCTGACCAGTGATCAGAGAAAGGTCACGAACTGCACCGTTAATCAGTTTTGCATCTCGGGCGGCGTCGCCGACACCCATGTTGACAACAACCTTGACAACACCAGGGATTTGCATGACGTTTGCGTAGTCAAATTCGGCATGCAAAGCATCTTTGATCTCAGCGCGGTAACGAAGCTTAAGGCGTGGCTGAATGTTTTCTGTGGTGGTCATAATCAGATGTCCTTCCCGTTCTTGCGGGAAATCCGAACGCGCTTGCCGGACTCTTCATCGGTGCGGTAACCCACCCGAGTCGGGTTGCCATCGGAATCAATGACAGCAACGTTGGAAACATGGATCGGAGCCTCTTGGGTAACGATGCCACCGGAGGAAGCCCCGCGCTGGTTCGCCGAATCAGCTACATGCTTTTTAATACGGTTAACGCCTTCGACAAGAACTTTATTAGTGGCGGGGAAAGCCTGAATGACTTTGCCTTTCGCACCTTTGTCTTTGCCAGCGATGACAAGAACCGTGTCGCCCTTGTGCACCTTCATTACAGCACCTCCGGAGCAAGCGAAACGATCTTCATAAACTTCTTTTCGCGCAACTCGCGGCCGACTGGGCCGAAGATGCGGGTACCACGAGGATCATGGTCAGCCTTGATCAGCACGGCTGCGTTTTCATCAAATTTGATGTACGAACCGTCTGGGCGACGACGCTCTTTGGTGGTGCGGACGATGACAGCCTTAACGACCTCACCCTTTTTAATATTGCCGCCTGGAATAGCGTCTTTCACCGTTGCCACGATGATGTCGCCGATTCCGGCGTAGCGACGTCCCGAGCCTCCGAGAACGCGGATGCACAAAATTTCCTTGGCACCCGTGTTGTCGGCGACGCGTAGCCGCGACTCCTGCTGAATCACTAACTTCTCCTAGACCTGGATTGTGTGTGCAACGGATTTCCGTCCCGGTACACGCGGTCAGCCGCTTGGTCCAAGCACGCAAAATGCACGCCTAGCACAGGCAACCGCTCTAGTGTAGAGAACACGCTGGAGAAATCCAAGTTGAGAGAAGTTTCCGAGGTTCAGGCTGCGGTGCGCCAAGCAGGGCCATCAAAAGGAGACCCTCCGCGGTACTTTCCGGTGAGTTCCACCAGCAAGCGCAGATGTGGTCCAACTTCGGCGGTATTGGCCTTAATGACTTTCGCTGCACAACTACTTTCCTGTAGCGCTTGCACAAAGTCCACCAAAGGATCAGGAATGTACCCAAGGTGATGCTGCCCATCCGCGCTATACACCTGAATAGCATCGCGATTCATTGGGTTCTCCAACTCGGGAAGCAATAGCAATTCCTCCCCTTTTTCCAGTGTGTCGATACGTTTTTGAGCATCTTGACTGCGATGCCGCACTCCATGAACAAGCAGCACTGAGCGCACAACTGAAGTATCTGGTTCTTCCTGTGGCAACGGAATGAGCTCTATCGGATCACCTTGGCGATAGCCACCGGATCTTCCTAAAATTTCCCAGGGTTCAGCATCGAGCTCTAAACTCAGCGACTCCAAATATTGAGGCCGGTCTGGTCGCTTTGCGCTAATAACCCGCTCGGAAAATGCGGGAAACAACCGCTCGCGATAATACAGTCTTTGAGGGTCTGAAAAACCGCCCAGCGGAAAGAAATTCGGATCTACGACTGCAGACTGCAGATATGAAAATCGGTAACCCTCGAGTAGACGGTCAAGAAAGCCTACAGCCCGGTACTGCTTGGTTCTCGGATCGCGCTGAGTGACTAAGAGGCGCGAAACATATTCACTACCAGCAGCGCCAACAGTCTTCTTATCGAGAAGTACGATGCTGGACATTGCTTAGTCGCTCCTTATTTATCGCGAGAAGTTCTAAAACGAACCTACGCGCGGGGTCTGACATTCTCGGAGTAGCCGTAATTGCATTGTGCACATTTCTAAAGAAACTCCAGATAATTTCCCTAACCAATGCTCGCGTGCTGGTTCGCTAGCCATACCCAGCACCTCGTGAGCAAGGTCTACAAGAGTTCGTTTCCGCCAGCCGTCAAACCTAGCTACCAACCCATTTTTGCCCATTTTTCCACCCCATTGTTAAGCAATTCTGCAAAATTCTTTTCCCGCATACCAGAACCAAACGCAGTGCCGTGGTCGTAACTGGGCGCAAGGTGAGTGTGAGTGCACCTAGGAGACTTCACTACAGCCCAATTTCCGGCGTGCCGGTCAGTATTTGCAATCCAAGCATCAAAAAGCAAAAACCCGGCAAAACATCAAAGGCAGGCCACTCCTGGTATTCAGTATCCAAGGACCGCCGACATCGGCTAAAACTTTTGCAATGTTTTCGAGATGATGACCAACGCAATTTTGTGTATCAAAACTTTCATCAACTTCATCAATAAGCGGTCCACCTGAGATTCTCTCCCACCCTGGCAACCTCAGGTCTCGAGAGATCGACCCTTCAATCTTCTTGCTATCACTGCCAGTACACACAGCAAGTTCGGTAACCACCGAAGGCAGGTTTAACAATTTTGCCAAAGAACAAGCAAGCTGCTCTGCCCAATCATCACCCATCCTCAGCAACTCAGGCTCACTGCCAGCAGCCATTTTTTCCTTAGAAGGTTTCAACTGTTTTAGAACGACTGGCTTAAAAAGCCAACTCTCACCCTGTGCATTTCTGTACCAATCCTTCCCTTCTTGACCACCTGGTTCCGGGCTTTCAGGCTGCCAGACATTCAGATTCACTGGCTCCGGTATATCCATAAAACTATTGTGAACCTATTTTGGCCGAAAATTTCTGAATGCGGCTATCCGCAGGTTACTGAGATAGTGAATCGTTTGCTTACCTGTTCGGTGGGGTTAGCCATATCGATGCCTACTGATTCGCCGGTGATGGTGTACGTCTTGCCACTGAGACGGACCTCAGCTTTGCCTGCATCAGCACCCTCTGCACTGCCCACCACCAATATCGCACCATCGGCCACCACACTTAATGACTCCACGGTGAGCGGATCGGAGTCGGCGAGTATTACTGTGAAACCTTCCTCCGACTTGTCATCACCATTGTGAATAACAATTCTATCTAGAGCCTTCTCGCAGGTAACCCCATTCTGAGCAAGACCGTCAAGCTTGCGACCTTCCACAGTCACTTCTATCTCCCCGCTAGCAACTGATGCACCACCAGCAGCGCTACTATTGTCGATAGTTGAGGCTGAAGCAGCAACTTTGGTGGAATTTTCTGCCTTATCTGAACAAGAAACAGCTAGCGCCACACACGGTATAAGTGTCCACAGCAAGGCTGACCTTCGCATAACAATCCTCATTTCTTTTGAAAACACGCAACAGTAGACACAGGAGCACCTGATAATCCCTTACGTACGTTTGCTCGATCATCACAAAAAATGAGCAAACTGGTTAGGATTAGATCATGGTCGAGCTAGTCCCGGGGCAGAATTGCCCATTACCGTCACCGGCGGTATCAGTGTCCGTGTCCTGCGCTAGCGCAGTTGATGTATCAGCCTTGCTTCTGACTACCACCGGTAAAGTAAAAGATGATAGTGGATTAATTTTTTACAATAACCCCACTGGCCCCGGAATTAGCTACACCCAGTATCACTCAGCTGATCGTATTGATATCAATACCCCACTGATACCCAAAGATATTGAAACAGTTGCTATTACCGCAAGTCTAGACGGATCAGGACCATCAACATTTGGCAGTGCTGGATTTTTAACAGTTTCTGTGAACGATTCAGCGGGGAATCAAGCACTGCAATTTCCCATCACCAATCTCAGTACCGAAGCTGCGGTGGTTTGCCTGGAAATTTATCGACGCGCGGATCAATGGAAAATTCGCGCCCTCGGACAAGGCTACGACAATGGGTTAGCAGGTATTGCAACAGCTTTCGGTATCGATATCGACTCCGATGTGAATACCGACCAGGAAGATAATGCCCTCAATCCCTCCCTAACGCCTTCAGTT
This sequence comes from Mycobacteriaceae bacterium, assembly GCA_051646185.1. Classification (GTDB taxonomy): domain Bacteria; phylum Actinomycetota; class Actinomycetes; order Mycobacteriales; family Mycobacteriaceae; genus JBOFCS01. The sequence goes on from JBOFCS010000145.1 coordinate 11,934, forward strand.
CCTGCATTACCTCAACAACCACAAGGAGACTCCGCTATGCGCAGTGAATTATTCTCAAACACTGAGGTGACTGGAACCGGGATTCACAAGCAGGGCCACAAAATGTGCAAAGTTGGCATGTCTGGCGAAGTGATGGCCAGAGCAGGGTCAATGGTTGCCTACCAAGGGAATCTACATTTTGAGGCACTAGGTGCCGGGGGTATTGGAAATGCTATTCGCCAAAAGCTTTCGGGCGAAGGGGTACCACTGATGAAAGTCACCGGGCAAGGAGACCTCTTCCTGGCCAATGCTGCCCAAGATGTGCATCTCATTGACCTAGACGGCTCCGATGGCCTCACCATCAACGGAGCGAATGTCCTTGCCTTTGACTCAAGTTTGTCCTACCGAATCGCCCGAGTACAAGGAGCAGCTATGGGCGGCAATGCCGGGCTATTTAACTGCGTTTTCACTGGCCAAGGTCGAATTGCCATCACCACCGACGGCACCCCTGTTGTATTAAATGTTGATCAACCCACTTTTGCCGATCCCCAAGCTGCTGTGGCTTGGTCCTCGAGCTTGAATACCAGCATCCAGCGTAACGACCAATTTAACCTCGGCACGCTCATTGGAAGAAGCACGGGTGAAAGATTCACCCTAAGTTTTTCCGGGCAAGGCTTTGTTGTTGTACAACCTTCAGAGTTACCACCTGGAGGGCTGATTGGCGGAACCGGCGGGGGTAATCAATCCGGCATCGGCGGCGCTCTAGGAGGATTGTTAGGCCACTAACAAAGACTTACCTACACCTACCTACCACGACCTTTTACCCATTTTCCAGCTCAGCAGAAAATCTCCGGTTAACTCATATCCATTTTGCGGTACCCCATAAGGCAACCTAGTGATGACACCACGAGGCAGGAACATGTTCAGGCCTTAGGGTAGAAAACTGGTTACATTGAATTCTCTTATCTACCAAGGCAACCTCTCGACTGATCGCAGCTAGGGCACTCATCGGCGGTAAAACTAATCTTGACCAATTGACCACCGGCCTTGTTTGAACTCGACATCCTTATGGTGCAATAGTTTTCGTAGTATACCCTGGCCAGAATCTCTGGCGGATCCAGTAGCGGTTCAGCAGTTACTACTGCTGAAGCATCGGATAGATTTTGCATTAGGGAGCGATACAGCCGGTTCTGGCCATGCACCGGCGGCTTTGAACAATATTGTAGAAATTAAGCCTACCTGTTGATTAATTCCTCATGCTGGAATAGTGCCCGCATACCTTTCATATGACACAATTACACAGCTTTAGCCCTGAATTTGCTGTCCGCTTTTCTCAAACCAGAAGCGGCAGTTCTGACAGCGTCAGCATTCCAGGAGAACTTTAGGCTTTAAGCCCTGCGGCATTTGGAAAGTTTTTAGCTGAACTTCCAGCACCGATGACTTTAACCGAAATGCACTTAGCTGATAGATAAAGGTCATCGGCTTCACTTGCACCCTAGACTCTTTCAATCAGGGTGAAGATATTTCAGCTAACGGCGGGTGGAAAAAATCCGATTAAAACGCAATCTGCAAAATAAGCTCAAACACAACAGTGGCTCGTACCGATTTGGTACGAGCCACTGTTGTAACAAGACTTACTTAGCCTTTTCGAGAACCTCTACCAAACGCCACCGCTTAGTAGCTGATAGCGGGCGGGTCTCAGCAAGCTGAACGCGGTCACCGATGCCGGCGATCCCGTTCTCATCATGGGCCTTCACCTTCGAGGTGCGACGAATGATCTTGCCATAAAGAGGGTGCTTAACACGGTCCTCAAGTTCAACAACGATGGTCTTCTCCATTTTATCGGAGACAACATAACCGATGCGAACTTTACGCGTACCACGCTCCGTGGAAGCTTCTGCGCTGGTCACTGATTTTTCCTCACTCATGCTGCATCACCGGCGGTATCTGGGCCGACGCTCAGGCCAAGCTCACGCTCACGCATGACGGTGTAAATACGGGCGATCTCGTGGCGAACTACACGTAGCCGACGATTATTGTCGAGTTGTCCGGTAGCCATCTGGAAGCGCAGGTTAAAAAGCTCTTCCTTTGACTCACGCAGGCGAGAGACCAATTCTTCTTCACTGAGCTCACGCAGCTCAGCGGCTGGGGTTCCGGTAGCCATCAGAACTGCTCCTCCCTTGTCACAATGCGGGCTTTCATCGGCAACTTGTGGATAGCGCGCGTAAGCGCTTCACGGGCTGTTGCCTCGTTAGGGAAGCTAAGCTCAAACAAGATACGTCCGGGCTTAACGTTGGCAACCCACCATTCGGGTGACCCTTTACCAGAACCCATACGAGTCTCAGCTGGCTTCTTGGTCAGCGGACGGTCTGGGAAAATATTGATCCAGACCTTACCGCCACGCTTGATATGACGAGTAACGGCAATACGTGCGGCTTCAATCTGGCGATTTGTGACATAAGCAGGCTCTAAAGCCTGAATGCCGTAGTCACCGAAGGTCACCTTTGTGCCACCTTTAGCAGCGCCACTGCGACTTGGGTGGTGCTGTTTGCGGTGCTTAACCCGACGTGGGATTAACATGCCTCAGCCCTCCTGACTCGTTGAGGCTACTGCCTCGGTTGCCTCGGTTGCAGATGCGCTTGCATCTGCAGCACGACCAGCTTCGGTGCTTGTTGCGGTGGTACCCGAAGCGCCGGAACGACGGGGGCGGGTACCGGCTGGACGCTCACGGCGAGGAGCACGATCGGCAGCTGGTACTGCAGCAGCAGTTACCTCACGCTTGCCACCAACAATATCTCCCTTGTAGATCCATACTTTGACACCGATCCGCCCGAAGGTGGTCTTCGCCTCGTAGAGGCCATAATCAATATCTGCACGCAAGGTATGCAGCGGAACTCGACCTTCACGGTAGAACTCCGAGCGGCTCATTTCTGCTCCGCCAAGACGACCCGAGCACTGCACCCGAATGCCTTTAACGTTTGGCTGACGCATGGCCGACTGAATGGCTTTACGCATCGCCCGACGGAACGCGACCCGGGTGCTGAGCTGCTCAGCAACACCTTGGGCACCCAGCGGAGCCTCGGCTTCAGCGTTCTTGACCTCAAGGATGTTCAACTGAACTTGCTTACCGGTAAGCTTTTCCAACTCGGTGCGGATACGGTCTGCCTCAGCGCCACGGCGACCAATCACAATCCCTGGACGTGCGGTGTGGATATCCACACGAACACGATCGCGGGTGCGCTCAATCTCAACCTTGGCGATTCCGGCGCGCTCCATACCCTTAGCCATGAGCTTGCGGATAGCTACATCTTCTTTAACGTAATCGGAGTACTGCTTATCTGCGTACCAACGTGACTTCCAGTCGGTGGTAATACCCAAGCGGAAGCCATGCGGGTTGATTTTCTGACCCACTACTGAGCCCCTTCCTTGGATTTAGCCGAGCCAGTCCGACGACTACGAGCAACAGCTGTAGTGCTGTTCGTCCGACTTTCCACCACCACGGTGATATGGCTGGTGCGCTTGCGGATACGGAATGCGCGTCCTTGAGCTCGCGGCTGGAAACGCTTCAGCGTTGGTCCATCGTCAGCAAAGGCATTGGATACAAACAAGCTGTTCGGATCCAGGTTGAAGTTGTTCTGTGCGTTGGCAGCTGCGCTGGCAATGACCTTGGCAACAGGCTCACTTGCTGTTTGCGGGGCAAACCGCAGAATAGCAAGAGCCTCTTCAACTGACTTACCTTTAACGAGATCGATAACACGACGGGCCTTCATCGGGGTGACCCGCACAAAGCGGGCCTTAGCGAAGGCGGTCGGGAACTCGGTTTCTGTCGCGCTCATCGCCTCTTCGCCTTCCGATCGTCCTTGATGTGTCCCTTAAAGGTCCGAGTTGGCGCAAATTCACCAAGTTTGTGGCCGACCATCGAGTCAGAGACAAATACCGGTACGTGCTTGCGGCCATCGTGGACAGCAAACGTGTGTCCGATGAAGTCCGGCAGGATCGTCGAACGACGTGACCAAGTCTTGATGACTTGCTTTGTGCCCTTGTCGTTTTGAGTATCCACCTTTTTCAGGAGGTGGTCGTCAACAAACGGGCCTTTCTTTAGGCTGCGTGGCATCCTTCACTCCCTCCTATTATCGCTTGTTCTTGCCAGTGCGGCGGCGGCGGACAATGAGCTTGTCGCTCGGCTTATTCGGCTTGCGGGTACGGCCTTCTGGCTGCCCCCACGGGCTAACAGGGTGACGTCCACCGGATGTTTTACCTTCACCACCACCATGTGGGTGGTCAACCGGGTTCATCACAACACCACGGACAGTTGGGCGCTTACCCTTCCAGCGCATACGGCCGGCCTTGCCCCAGTTGATGTTTGACTGCTCAGCGTTACCAACCTCGCCGACGGTTGCGCGGCAGCGCACGTCAACGCGACGGATTTCACCGGAAGGCATACGCAAGGTGGCGTATGGGCCTTCTTTGCCGAGCAGCTGAATACCAGCACCGGCGCTGCGTGCCATCTTTGCGCCACCGCCGGGGCGAAGTTCCACAGCGTGAACTGTGGTACCCGTGGGGATATTACGCAGTGGCAGGTTGTTGCCGGGCTTGATGTCGGCACCAGCGCCGCATTCAATCGGTGAGCCCTGAACGATGCCCTTGGGCGCAATGATGTACCGCTTCTCGCCATCAGCGAAGTGCAGCAGTGCAATGTTTGCGGTCCGGTTGGGGTCATATTCGATATGCGCGACCTTCGCTGGAACACCATCTTTGTCGTTTCGACGGAAGTCGATCAAACGGTAGGCGCGTTTGTGGCCGCCTCCCTTGTGACGGGTGGTGATGCGGCCGTGCGCGTTACGTCCACCGCGACCATGCAGTGGGCGAATGAGCGACTTCTCGGGGGTCGAGCGTGTGATCTCCGCAAAATCGGAGACACTGGCGCCACGACGGCCCGGAGTGGTCGGCTTGTACTTACGGATTGCCATGAGTCTTCTCGTCCTCTATCCCTTGAAAGTCCGGCGCTTACGCGGCCGGCCCTCCGAAGATCTCGATGGGCTTGCTGTCAGCGGCGAGGGTTACTAGTGCGCGCTTTGTATCTTTGCGCTTTCCGTAACCAAACTTCGTACGCTTACGCTTGCCCTGACGGTTCGCGGTGTTGACGGATGTGACCTTGACGCCGAATACCTTCTCTACGGCGATCTTGATCTGCGTCTTATTCGAGTCCGGGTGGACTAAGAAGGTGTAAACACCCTCCTCAATCAGTCCGTAGGACTTTTCTGAGATCACGGGCGCGAGCAAAATATCGCGCGGGTCAGCGATGGTAGCCATCAGGCCGACACCTCCTTAGCGGTCTTGCTTGCACCCTCGATGAATGTGTTAAGCGCTTCAACGCTGAATACAATGTCGTCGCTGTTAAGCACGTCATAAGTATTGAGCTGATCAGGAGCGATC